>JBIIYD010000015.1:0-22388 GCA_044347005.1 Flavobacteriales bacterium
TGATGGTCGTTAGGGGTGACAAGGTGATGACCTTGGATGCCGCCTCCAATGCATTTACCGAGGATATGAAGCAGCTGATAGCCGCTGTTCGACCCGGCGACAAGGTCTATCTGGAGGGTATCAAGGCCCGACTGGCCAATGGTGAGGGTCCCGTGCGCGACCTATCGCCGATAACCTTGAAAGTGCTTCCGTAGCTGGAAAATGTCGTGTATGTCCAATTAAAGCCTACATTTGCGGTCCATTGCGGGGTGGAGCAGATGGTAGCTCGTCGGGCTCATAACCCGAAGGCCGTAGGTTCGAGTCCTACCCCCGCTACAAAGAGGGGCCGTCTCACAAAGAGGCGGCCCCTTTCATTTTTATGGTGATACAGTATGTGGTCAGTGCCGCATGTTGCATTGCCAAGCTCACGATCTTCGAGCCATGGCCCACAAAGCGGGATACGTCAACATCATCGGTGAACCCAACGTAGGGAAGAGCACCTTGCTCAACGCGCTGCTGGGCGAACAGTTGGTGATCACCAATCCCAAGGCGCAGACCACGCGCCACCGGATCCTGGGAATCATCAACGGTGATGATCATCAATTGGTACTGAGCGACACGCCTGGCATCCTGGACCCCCAGTACCGGATGCATGAACGCATGATGAGCGCCGTGGACGAAGCGCTCAAGGATGCCGATATCCTGATCGTCCTCGTGGAACTGGGGCAGACCCCGGAACAAAGCGTGAACGTTGTCAAGCGGGCCAAACGCTACCAAGGACCTCTGATCGTTCTCGTGAACAAAGTGGATGGCGGTGACGAGGTCAAGGTATTGGAGTCGCTGCATGCCTGGCAGGCGACGTTCCCCGAGGCCAAGGTCGTGCCCCTTAGCGCGTTGCATGGATTGAACGTCAGCGAGCTTAGGAGCTACCTCATCGAACATCTGCCGGAACATCCGCCCTATTTCCCCAAGGACGAGTTGAGCGACAGGAACATGCGCTTCTTCGTCAGTGAGATGATCCGGGAAAAGGTACTTGCGTTGTACAAGCAGGAGATCCCCTATAGCACCCAGGTGGTGGTCAACAGCTTCGAAGAGGAGGAGAAGATCGTGCGCATCCAGGCCGACGTGATCGTGATGCGCGAGAGCCAGAAGGGTATCCTGATCGGCCAGGGCGGCAAGGCCCTGCGGAAACTGGGTACGGAAGCCCGCATCGCGATAGAACGCTTCGTGGAGAACAAGGTCTTCCTCGATCTACGGGTGAAGGTGGACGATGACTGGCGCGAGGATGAGAAGAAACTAAGCCGTTACGGATACTGAACGATGGACCGTGCAGAGATGTCTGTGGCACATGCATGCCGACAGCTAAGTGCCACACGCCGTTCATCACGCATCACACGCTGATCAAGGACCATGGGAAACATCGTCGCCATCGTAGGCAGGCCCAATGTGGGCAAAAGCACACTCTTCAATAGGCTAATCGAGCGGCGTGAGGCCATCACCGACCCCACGGCCGGTACGACCCGTGACCGCCACTATGGCAAGGCCGAATGGAACGGGGTCATCTTCAGCGTGATCGATACCGGTGGGTATGTGAGCGGCAGCGACGATGTCTTCGAGGCGGAGATCCGGAAACAGGTCACCCTGGCCATCGACGAATCCGATTCCGTGATCTTCCTTGTGGACGTAAAAGGAGGCATCACCTCGATGGACCAGGCCATAGCCGGCATGCTCCGGAAGGCCAAGAAGCCTGTGCTCCTTGTCGCGAACAAGGTCGACACCCCCGATCAGGAGTATGGCACGGCGGAGTTCTACAAGCTCGGGTTGGGCGATGTGCATTCCATTGCCGCCACAAGTGGGGCGGGCACGGGCGACATGCTCGATGAACTGGTGAAGACCTTCACCAAGCCCACCGAGGAAGAGGCCACTGAGATACCGCGCATCGCGATCGTGGGGAAACCCAACGTGGGCAAGTCGTCCTTCGTGAACGCCTTGCTGGGTCGCGAACAGAACATCGTAACGCCCGTGGCCGGCACCACGCGCGACCCGATCAACATGCGTTGGAACGTGTTCGGGCACGATGTGCTGTTGCTCGATACGGCCGGTATCCGCCGCAAATCCAAAGTGGACGAGGATATCGAGTTCTACAGTGTGATGCGCAGTGTGCGCGCCATGGAGGACAGCGACGTGTGCCTGCTGATGATAGACGCGCAGGACGGCGTTCAACAGCAGGACCTCAACATCCTTTCCATCATCCAGAAGAACGGCAAGGGCTTGGTGGTGCTGGTGAACAAGTGGGACCTGATCGAAAAGGAGACCAACACGATGAAGGCCTTCGAGGCCGATGTCAAGAAACGCATGGAGCCCTTCACCGATGTGCCAGTGCTCTTCATCTCGGTGACCGAGAAGCAGCGTATCCTGAAGGCCATGGAACTCGCCATGCAGGTCTTCGAGGACAGGAAGCGACGTATCAAGACACGCGAGTTGAACGATGTGCTGTTACCCTTGATCGAGCGCCAGCCACCGCCCATGTACAAGGCCAAGCAGGTAACGATCAAGTTCATCACCCAGCTGCCCACGTACGTTCCCACCTTCGTGTTCTACTGCAATCTGCCGCAGTACATCAAACCGAGCTACGAGCGCTTCCTGGAGAACCGCTTGCGCGAGCATTGGCGTTTTACAGGCGTGCCCATCAGGCTATTCTTCCGCAAGAAATAGAAGCCGGGTGGAACCGTGACCACGGTGTTGTATGGTGGATCGCCCCGGATCGTGTGAACATGAATGCCTGACGCGTCGGGGCATTACTTTCGACCGTGTTCCCGCCCATACCCTTGCGAACGGCTTGCGCCATCTTGGTGGTGGCATTCTTGTTCAATGCTCGCTTCTTCCTTCGCTTCGAAGTGCAGTGACCATCCATCGCGACACATGAAGCGATTTTTTCCTTTGCTCATGCTACTGCTGTGCACGGTCGGCACCGTTCGGTCGCAGACCGTGACCGTGGTGGACCGGAACACGCGACAAGCCATGGAGGCGGTCACGATCTTCCACGCGCCTTCAGGCGCTTCGGCGATCACCGATGTACGTGGACGTGCCGACCTGAGCAATTTCGCTGGTGCGGATTCCATTCGTTTCCAGTTCATCGGCTACCAGGTCAGCTACTTCAGTTTCACCCAACTGCAGGAAAGTGGGTTCCGTGTGCAACTGGACCCGCGGCCATTCGCGCTCAATGAGTTCGTGGTGAGCGCAAACCGTTGGGAGCAGGACAGCGAACGTGTACCTGACCGGATCACGGTGATCACACCGCGCGATGTGGCCTTCCAGAATCCGGGGACGGCTGCGGACATGCTGCAACAAAGCGGTGAAGTATTCATGCAGAAAAGCCAACTCGGCGGAGGAAGCCCGATGATCCGGGGCTTTGCGGCCAATCGGGTGCTTATCGTGGTGGACGGTGTGCGCATGAACAACGCGATCTACCGTGCGGGCAACCTGCAGAACGTGATCAGCGCCGACCCCAACGCGATCGAGCGTGCCGAAGTGCTGCACGGACCGGGTGCCATGACCTACGGTAGCGATGCCATCGGCGGTGTGATGGATTTCCATTTGCTGCGTCCCAGGTTCCGTTCGGATAGCAGCCTATTGATCCGTGGTAGCGCAATGGCCCGATACGCCTCTGCGGCGAACGAGTTCGGTGGGCACTTCGACATCGGGCTGGGTGGAAAGAAGCTGGCCTTCGTGGGTAGCGCTTCCGTGACACGCTTCGATGATCTGCGCATGGGTAGCCAGGGTTCCGATGATTACCTGCGACCCTGGTACTCCGAAACGATCAATGGATCGGACAGCCAGGTGGTGAACAGCGATCCGGAGCTTCAGGTCGGCAGCGGCTACGACAACATGAACTTCTTCGGCAAGCTGGCCTACAAGCCTTGCGAAGCCTTGGCGATCGGCGCGAACGTGTACTACAGCACCACCAGTGATGTACCTCGCTACGACCGCTTGATCGAGGAACGCAATGGCGCGCCTCGTTCGGCAGAGTGGTACTACGGCCCACAGGAATGGTTCATGACGAGCTTACAGCTGAAACACACAGCCAAAGCCGGTCCTTGGAGCAAGGCAAGGTTGTCGGTGGCTTACCAGGATTACACCGAGAGCCGAAACGACCGCAACTTCGGCAATGCGAACAAGCGAACACAAGCGGAGAACGTCGCGGGCATCTGGGTGAACCTGGACCTGGAGAAGGAACTGAGCACACGAACACAGCTCCTTTACGGAGCCGAGTTCGTTAACAACGAGGTGAGTTCCACGGGTGAAAGGGTCAACCAGAACACCAGTGCAGAGACGATCATCAACTCGCGCTATCCCGATGGTTCAACTTGGAGCACGGGGTCCGCGTACATCGGTGCCATGCATGACGCCACCGAACGGCTCACGCTGTCCGCTGGTGCTCGCTTCAATTGGTCCGCGCTGGAATGTGTTTTCGACACCGCCCTCTTTCCATATCCGGCCACAAGTACCAGCTTAAATTACAGTGCGCTGACGGGCAATCTGGGCCTAACGTACCGTCCGAAGGGAGATTGGAAATTGTCGCTGGACCTCAGTACCGGTTTCCGAGCGCCCAACATCGATGACATCGGCAAGGTGTTCGACAGCGAGCCGGGGGCAGTGATCGTGCCGAACCCGGACCTGGAAGCTGAATACGCCTACTCCATCGAAGGCGGTATCGAGAAGGTCATTGATGAGCGCATCCGCCTCAGCGGGAATGCGTTCTACACGCTGCTGGACAATGCCATGGTCCGGCGTCCGTACTCGCTCAATGGCCAGGACTCCCTCCTTTACGAGGGTGACCCCAGCCGTGTCGATGCGATCCAGAACGCCGCGCAGGCCAGGGTGTTCGGCTTCGTGCTAGGGGTGGATGCATCCTTCGGTCATGGATTCGGTCTGATGCTGCGCTATAACTGGCAGGATGGTGTGGAACAGGATGATGACAACACGGCGGATGTGCCGCTTCGCCATGCACCCCCGCCATTCGGACAAACAGGGGTGAACTGGTCGCGCAAGCGGCTTCGCCTGGAACTCTACAGCCAGTTCAGTGGCGGCTTCGATCATGCGGACCTTGCCCCGAGCGAGCAGGTGAAGACACCGATCTACGCCAAGGATGCCAACGGGGATACCTACGCACCGAGCTGGTATACCTTGAACTTGAAAGGCAGCTTCCAGCTGAATAAGCTGTTACAGCTTTCCGGAGGAGTTGAGAACATAACGGACCAGCGCTATCGTCCCTATTCATCGGGTATCACGGCTCCGGGCCTGAATTTCATCCTGGCCATCAGAGCTCGTTTCTGAGCAAGGCCGACGGAACAATTGCCCGGACGAAGATCAGGTCCGGGCCATTCACTATTCCATGATCACACCCGCTCCAAGGCCTGCCCTAGATCCGCGATCAGTTCCTCCGGATCCTCCAAACCCACATAGAGCCGGATCATGGTGAAGGGCAGGTCCGTATAGTAGCCACTCGGTCCTTGCAAGGCGCACACGGGCCACTGCAGGCTTTCGTAGCCGCCCCAGCTCACGGCGATCAGGAAGGTCTTCAGGTTGTCGCAGAAACGTTCCACGGCGGCCACGTCCGGTGCATCCAGTTCGATGCTCATCAAACCGGCCACACGTTTCATCTGCTTCTTCGCCAGCGCATGTTGCGGATGGCATTCCAGCCCCGGCCAATGCACGTGCTTCACCTTGGGATGCGCCTCCAGGAAACGCGCCACTTTCTCGGCATTGTCGGCGCTGCGTTCCATGCGCAGGGGCAGGGTGCGCAAGCCGCGCATCAGCAGCCAGGCATCGTGTGGTGAGGGTGCAGCGCCAAGCGTCATGAACTCCTTGCTCATCACCTGACGCATGTGCGCGAAGCTTCCAGCCAAAGCACCGGCCACCACATCGCTGTGTCCGTTTAGGTACTTGGTGGCACTGTGCGCGACCATGTCGATGCCGAGGTCGATCGGGTTCTGATAGAGTGGACTGTTGAAGCTGTTGTCGCAGAGCGTGATGATGCCATGCTCCTTGGCGATCGCTGCAACGGCCGCGATGTCCTGCAACTCGAAGGTGAGCGAGTTGGGGCTTTCCAGAATGAAGAAGGTGGTGTTCGGCTTGATCGCCTTGCGGTAGTTCTCCGCATCGGTGCCGTCAACGAAGGTGTGCTCCACGCCAAAACGAACGAGGAGTTCGGCCAGCAGTTTCTTCGTCCAACTGTAGGGCTTGTGTACGCACACGATGTGGTCGCCCGCCTTGGTGAAGCTCATCACCGCAGCAGCGATCGCCGCACTACCACTGCTGAAGATCAGGGCATCTTCGGCGTGTTCCAGTGCGGCGATCTTCTTCCGCAGGATGGCCACCGTGGGGTTGAAGCCACGGGTGTACAGCGGTCGGTCCATCTCCTGCTGCACCACGGCGCGCATGGCGGCCACGGTGGGGTAGGTGAAGTTGCCGCTTTGTACAATGGGCGGCACCACGGCATCGTAGCCGCGTTCGCGGTCCTCGCCGAGGTGGGTGAGGATGAAGGATAGGTCGTCGGTCACTTGATGGATAGGAATTCCTCCGGTGCCACACCTGCTTGTTTCAGGATCGCTCTAAGCGTTCCTTCGGGCATGTCGCCGGTGTGATTGGGTATCGTTGTGAACTTGTTGGTGGTCGGGTTGTGCCAGATCTCATGGCTTCCAGAGGCCTGCCGGTGGAATTCGAACCCGAAGCCCTTCAGGCGCCGGATGATATCCCGATACCGAAAACCACCAAGCCTTCCCATTCAGAAACCTACAACGAGAGGGTAGTCGAACGAGTCGTCGAATCCTTGTAGATGTGGCTGCGCTCCGGGTTCTTGGGCTTCCAGTAGCTTTTTCGCAACATCGCGTGCGATCTCAAGGGTCTCCGCAATGGTGCGGCCTTGTACGACCAGACCTTGGATGCTATCCGAAGTGGCTAAATAGAAGCCTTCCGGCAATTTTTCAATGTGAAGGACGATCTTCCGTTCCATGCCACCAAGTTACGGTGTTACCTCCCGCTTGAAGAATACGAAACCGTTCTTCCGGTAAAGTTCTTCCAACGTGCGGATACCGGCCACTTCATCCACCGCGGTGTTCTTGCACACCACATACACAGGCCGGTCGATATCGCCGTAAAGCAGCCATTCCTCGTCGTGGCCGCGAGGGTCGGTCACCGGAGCTTTCGCAGTGTAGAACAGGTGCGCGTAGCTCTTGTAGTTCTTGGTGATCACGTAGCACGTTTCGCCTTGGCGTTCCTTGAAGAACTCGATCGCGGCACGCTGCGAATAGCCCTCGATGCGGTCGATGAAGAAGAAGAGCGTAATGGTGACGAACAAGGCAGTTCCGCCGAAGACAGCGAGGATGCCTTCCCGGAAGCGGCCCTTGCCGTGCAACACATGGCCGGTGAGCAGTGCGGCAAGGAGGAATGCTCCGGCAATGGCCTCCAGTCCGGTCCAGCGCACTTCGGCATCCAGGTTCGCCAATGCGAAGGGGTCCTGCGCGAAGAGCGGTTTCATCTGTTCGATGTTCATGCCTACGAAAGGCACCACGATGAAGATCAAGGCCACCAATGAACCTAGGCCACCGAGCAGGAAACGCGACCAGCCGAATGACTCGCGCTTCTTCCAGATACGCTCCAACTGCAACGCGGCCAGGTAGGTGAGCGGGAAGTAGGCCATGCTGCTGTAGTGGACGATCTTGGTCTTCACGATGCTGAAGAGGATCAGCACCACCCAGAAGAGGATGATCATCCAACGGCGGTGGTCGTTCTCGGAAACCTCTTCCGTGCGTATTGGCTTGAATAACTCCTGCACCGCGAATACCGATGCCGGGAAGCAGCCGAGCAACAACACCACGAAGTGGTAACCGAAGAAGCCACCATGGCCTGCATCCTCTGTGGTCAGCATGGCCGCCTGGCGCCAGAAGAAGGCCACCATGAACTCCGGTCCGTTGCGCAGAAGATCGATCACCGCCCAGGTGCTTACCGTGAGCAAGGTGGCCAAGGCGATGATGCCCAAGCGCCGCCAGCGCAGGTAGGGCCTGAATTGGCCCCAAACCCAGTAGACCGCCATTGCAAGACCGGGGATCAGCACACCCACCGGTCCTTTGGTGAGAACGGCAAGGCCAAGGAACGATCCGGCCAACCAAGCGTGCTTGTCGTTCCGCGCGTTTAGCGCACCCTCATGCCGCCTGGGGTCGCATTGCACCAGTGTGATGATGGCGTGCAGCCCCAGGAAGATGAAGAGGTTGAACCACGGGTCGATGATGCCGCTGCGGAAATAGAGGTGCGGCAGGATGGAGCCTACGTACGCCAGCGCCCAAAGCATGCCGAAGACCTTGCCGCGCAATTGGTCGCCGATGCGGTATAGGACCAGCAACGTAAGCATGCCGCAGAACGCGTTCGGAAGGCGAGCAGCGAATTCGCCCACGCCGAAGACCTTCATACTCAAGGCCTGCAACCAGATGAACAACGGCGGCTTTTCGTGGAAGGGCAGGTAGTCGATCTGCGGCTGCGCCCAATTGCCGGTGACTACCATCTCCTGCGCGATCTCCGCGAAGTTGATCTCGTCCCAATCGAACAGGTGAACGGCGCCGAGGCCGGGGATGAAGAGGAGCGCCGAGACGACGATGATGAGCAGCTGGATGCGGCCGCGCGTGAGCATGGGTCCGAAGGTAGCGGACGCGGATCAGCGCTTGCCGAGCAGTGCCCAGTTTACGACCCCCAGCCGCGCCAGAAAATACCGCAGGCTCACCCCCAGCACCCCCAAACCGTACGTCACACTGCGGCTGAAGTTGATGCTGCTCGCGTCATCGAAGTACTTCGTGGGGCAGGTGATCTCGGCCACTTCGTAGCCCTTCCAGAAGATCTGCGCCACGATCTGGTTGTCGAACACGAAGTCGTCCGAGAGGCGCTCGTAGTCCACGCTCCGGAGCACTTCACCGCTATACGCGCGGTAGCCGGTGTGGTACTCGCTCAGCTTCTGGCCCATCAGGATATTCTGCGTGAGCGTGAGCAGGCGGTTGGCGATGTACTTGTACAGGGGCATGCCACCTTTCAGAGCCCCCTTGCCAAGGATCCGCGAGCCGAAGACCACCGGGTAGACCTCGTTGCCGATCAAGGCGATCATGCTCTCCAGCAAGAGCGGTGTGTATTGGTAGTCGGGGTGCAGCATCACCACGATATCGCCACCGAGTTCAAGGGCCTTGTCGTAACAGCTCTTCTGGTTGCCGCCGTAGCCGCGGTTCACGTCGTGGATCACGATGTGTTTGATGCCGAGGTTCCGGGCCACCTCAACGGTGTTGTCAGGACTGCGGTCGTCCACCAGCACCACCTCGTCCACGATGTCGAACGGGATCTCGCGGTAGGTCTGTTCAAGGGTGAGGGCCGCGCGATAGGCCGGCAGCACCACGATCACTTTCTTTCCCTTGTACATGGTCTACTTCCCTTGGTGCCGTGTTCGATGGAGAGCCGTGTTCGATCCGTGAGTGCTGGATCCGAGAAAGCGAAGATCGCATCTTGTGCCGAACAAGAGGGGTGTGGCCATACCGTTCACATTCTCCGCTCGGCCAGACTTACCAGGTAGACGCCCCCCAGCACCACGCCGATCATGCCGATCTGCCCTGCCGTTATGTACTCCTTGTCCAGGATCCCCCAACCTACGGCCACCACGGGCATCAGGTAGGTGACCGACGAAGCCCGGAGCGCCGTGGTCCGTTGCAAAAGGATGTTCCAAAGCACCAATGCCAGAGCTGAGCTCATTACTGCAAGCAATGCCACATGGCCGAAGGCACGCCAACCTTGGGGATGGGCCATCAGCGTTTCAGGTAGGCCACTGGTGAGCGCCAGACCGATGCATAGTGGTCCTACGAAAGTGAGCGCAAGGGCCGAGATCGCTGCCGCAGGAAGGCCGTAGAGGAAGTGCTTCACGATGTTGCCGCTGAGCCCGTAGCAAACGGCGCCAAGGACGGGTAGAATGGCATAGAGCGACCAGGAGGGCATGCCATCCTGCTGCTTGAGGTAGATCAGACCGGTGGCGCCCAGCAGGCCAAGGAGCACGCCGACCAAGTGGATGGCCCGCATGCGTTGACCGAAAAGGAGGATGCCGGCGGCCAAGGTCATCAGGGGGGTAAGCCCGTTGAGCATGCCGCTCAAGGAACTGTCGATGCGCGTCTGTGCCGTGGCGAACAGGAAGGCGGGTATCCCATTGCCCAAGAGGCCGGAACCCAACAACGGCAGCCAATGTTTGCGCAACAGGGCGAAATGCCGGAACACGAGAGGACTGAGCGCCAGCCATGCCATGCCCAGCCGGGCGGTGGCAAGCTGGTAGGAGCTGAGGACCGGTTCACCTTCGTGGAAAAGGCCCCGTTTCATCAGGATGAAGGAACTCCCCCAGATGAGCGCGAGCACCAGAAGCAACAGCCAGACAATGGTTTGTGAACGGTCGCGCACCTTCCTTCGTTAAAGGGCGCGAAGGTACCGGAGGCGCGGCAGTGAACTATCTTTGTAACCATTTCGTTGGTAGAGCGTCCCATAGTCGAACAATCGCTTAGCACCATGTTCTCCCGCCAGCACCTCCTTCCCATCCTTGGCCTTTCACTATTGATGGCTTGCTCCTCGACCCCCGATCCCGCATCGGTCGCCACCGACATGGCATCGGCAGGTATCGAGCGTGCCGTCAAGGAGGTCGCTATTTCCAACGGAGACCCGGTTACCACGGCCGATCTGCGCATCGAAGGCATGAGCTGCGAAATGATGTGCGGTGGGTCCATCAAGAAAGCGTTGGCCGCATTGCCCGGTGTGGGTGCCACGGAGGTCCGGTTCAATGAAGGCGAAGAAGCCGACCATGTCGTAGTGACCTACAACGAGAACGAGGTTACGGATGCCCAAATGGTGGAGGCCATTCAAGCGCTATACGACGGTCAGTACAAGGTCAGCGGGATCACCATCACGCGACAGGTCAAGGGCACCGCGTCCGAAGAGGACACTTCCGGTCCGGAAACCGTGGAGGACGGCAAGGTCAACGTGTATGCCCCAGCGGCTGCATTGTTACCCAGCGTGTTCACCCTGTTGAGCCGGATCCTGGGCGAGTGATCCATTAGTTCCAGTGAAGAAACGAGGGGCGTTAGCCCCTCTTTTCATGCCCCTATGGTATTTCGTGAACCCTTGCACGCGTCGTCTGTTGGATACTTTTGAAGCCGAATGGGAACTCCTTCGCGCGCTGCGCTCGCCCCTGTTGTGAACTGGTTGCTGATCGGGTGTGTGCTCATCGCGTGCATGGTCGTCATCGGCGGGATCACGCGATTGACCGGTAGCGGTCTTAGCATCACCGAGTGGAAGCCCATCATGGGCGCATTACCACCGATGGATGATGCCGAGTGGGTCGAAGCCTTCACGAAGTACCAGGCCATTCCGGAGTACACCCTGAAAAACCAGGATATGGACCTGGCCGGTTTCAAACGGATCTTCTTCTGGGAATACCTGCACCGGAACTGGGGAAGGTTGATGGGGCTGGTGTTCATCATCCCGTTCATCGTTTTCTGGAGGAAGGGACTCCTCCAGGGATGGCTCAGGAAGCGATCCATTGCCATCTTGATCGGCGGTGGTTCGGTGGGCGCCCTGGGTTGGTTCATGGTCGCCAGTGGCCTCCAGGACCGGCCGGATGTGAGCCATTATCGGTTGGCCATCCACCTCTGTGCCGCCTTCGCCGTATTCTCCCTGGTCCTCTGGACCGTTTTCGATATCCGGGAAGGCGAACGTCGTTTCCGTTCCGATGGCACATTGCACGGTCGTTCGGCGCGCGTGGTACTGCTGCTGATGGTGCTGCAGATCGTTTGGGGCGCCTTCACCGCAGGGCTTGATGCGGGTCGCATCTACAACACCTGGCCATTGATGGAAGGGGAGTTCATGCCGGAGAATGTGAGGGCCTTCGGCAGCCTGTGGAAGGATTTCACCGACCACCGCGATGGGGTGCAGTTCGTGCACCGCAACCTGGCCTGGCTCGTTGCAGCGGCCACTATCGCGCTCGCGGTCCATTTCAGGCGCGAAAGGGCATTGGCGGGTACGTGGGGCTGGCTTCTGGCGGCTGTGCTCGTCCAGTTCGTGCTCGGCGTGTTCACCGTGATCACGCAGGTACAGATCGCCCTGGGCGTCGTTCACCAGCTTGGGGCGTTGCTCCTGCTGGCGGCGCTGGTGCATGTGCTGCATCGCACCGGAAGGGTGGCGACCCGGTCACCCGAAGTACCCTGAACCATAGGGCTTCCTCGCTACTCGATCCATTCCAGCGTGCCCGCCAGATGCCTCAGGTCGGCGCGGATACGCTCCGTTACCGGGCCCAGGGAATCCGCATTGGGGCGACTGTCGAAGTAGAGGGCGCCGTAAAGGAAGTTGTCCGTGCTGTCGGTGAGGTAGAAGACGAAAGGACTGGCCACATCACCCTCCACATCGAACAAGGTGCCGAACACGCGACTGCTGTCGCGCAGCATGCGTTCGCTTTGGATCCTGGTAGCCTTTTCGCCATGCTTGTCCTTGAAGGTGTGCGCATCGTTGATGATCGCGTCCAATTGCCCGTTCACGGGACTCCAGGTGAGGTGCACCGTGGCGCGTTGGTCGGAGAACCGCAAGTCGTACCAGCGCGAACCTTCGGAGCGCCGACTTTCGCGGACCACCGCATAGGCCGGTATCTCGGCCTTCAGGATGCCTGCTTCCTCCCACTGGGAATAGCGCTGTTCCGGAAGGTCGATCCTGAAGTAGCCACGCGGTTTGGGCGTCAGTTCCGGGTTGCAAGCGTGCAAGAGCAACGCAAGCGGCAGCATCGCCAGGAAATGTTCAGCGATCCGCCTCATTGAATATGATGACTTTGACACGGCGTATCCGCCGGTTGTCCGAGGCTTCCACGACGAAGGTGAAGTTCTGCAAGGCCACGCGCTCGCCCTTTTTCGGAATGCGGCCCGTGAGCTCGAGGATGAAACCACCGAGGGTGCCGCTTTCACCCTTGTTGTCCTCGAACAGTTCGCCATCGATCCCCATGACGCGGTACATGTCGTTCAGGGCGATCTTTCCCTCGAACACCCAGGTGTGGTCATCGATCTTGCTGTACACCAGGTCGACCTCGTCGTATTCGTCGGTGATGTCGCCCACGATCTCCTCGATCACGTCCTCCATGGTGATCATGCCGCTGGTGCCGCCGTATTCGTCGACCACGATGGCCACGTGTACTTTTTCCGATTGGAATTCCTTCAGGAGGTCGTCGAGCTTCTTGCTTTCAGGTACGAAGTAGGGATCGCGGAGCAGGGTGTGCCAATCGAATTCGGGCGCATCGATATGGGGCAGCACGTCCTTGATGTACAGGATCCCGACCACCCGGTCCAAGGTCTCCTCGTAAACGGGCACACGCGAGAACCCCGATTCCACGATGGCCGAAAGCAGGTGTGCGAAGCTCAGTTCCTTTTCGAAGGCCACCACTTCCATGCGGGGGCGCATGACCTGCCGCACCTCGATGTTGCCGAACTTGACGATCCCCCGTAGGATGCGTTGTTCTTCGTCGGTGGTGCTGGCGTCCTGTGTCAACTCCAAGGCATGGCCCAGCGAATCCACCGAGATGTTGCGGGAGCTGTTCCGGCGGTAGCGCTTTTCGATGAAGGTGGTGCTGCGGACCAGGGTCTCGCTCATGGGGGTGAAGATCCAGCGCAATACCAGCAGCGGCCCGGACATGCGTTGGGCCACGCGCAAGGGGTCGGTGGTGGCATAGACCTTCGGAAGCACTTCCCCCAGCAGTAACAGTACGAAGGTCACCGCGATCACTTGCAGCAGGAAGACCACATGGCCTGGCATCCGCGAAAGATCGAAGGCGGACGAAATGATGAACGAGGAGAGGATGACCACACCAACGTTAACGAAGTTGTTCCCGATCAGGATGGTTGCCAACAAGCGACGCGGTTTCGCCAGCAGGTCCATCACGCGCTGTCCGGAGGCGCCCCCGCGTTCCTTCAGGTCGCGCAAATTGGTGGGGGTTAGCGAAAAGAGCGCCACCTCACTGGCGGACATGGCTGCCGATGCTGCCAAGAGCAACACCACTGCTACCAGTGCGGCAACGGTTTCGGGCCCTATGGGCAGCAGGTAGGAAGCTGCCACGAGCGGATATACGGACGGAGGCTCCAAATCGGATCTAGCGTACGGATGTCATGAATACCTCTTGTACCGGATCAGAAGGGGAGGTCGTCATCCTCGGCGGTGGCCGGTGCTGTTTGGGCCGTGGCTCCCGACATGGACTGATGGGAGGCCGGTCCTTCGTGGCGCTGTACGGGTGCTCCCTCGCTCGAAGCGCGGTCCAGCATGCTCAATTCGTCGGCATGCACTTCGGTGGTATACCTGTCGATGCCATCCTTGTCCTGCCACTTGCGGGTGCGCAGTTTGCCCTCCACGTAGATCTTGCTGCCCTTGCGCAGGTATTTTTCCGTGATCTCCGCCAAGCCGCGCCAGGCCACGATGCTGTGCCATTCGGTCTGCTCGCGCTTCTCGCCCGTCTGCTTGTCCTTGTAGGTCTCGCTGGTAGCGATGCGGAAGTTGGCCACACTGGCCCCATTCTGCAGGTGGCGCACTTCGGGGTCGGCTCCGAGGTTACCGATCAGGATCACTTTGTTCACTCCGGCCATGGCACTGTAAATTCGTTGGACGGTCAAAGATAGCGTATCGCTCAGGGCATTTTCAGCGACGATCTCAAGCCTTTCCATATGGCACATCTCCCAACAACCAGCGTTCGATCAAACGGGGTACAGCATACACTTCGACCCGGTCCAGCGGCACGATCAGCCAGTCCTTGGGCGGAGTCCACCCTGGCTCCACGCGTACCTGCCAGAACACCGCTTTGATCCGCTGGTGGCTCAGGACATGCGTGATACGTTCCGAGCGACCAAGTACCTTCCAGCCACCAGGCAGCTGTTCGTTCAGCAAACGAAGCAGGGTCGCTTTTCCGGCTGCACGGTCGGTCTCTACCACGGGCGGTTCGTGCAGCCCTTGCCAGATGCCCGGCCCTTCGCGCTTGCGCAGGTACAGGTGGCCCGGGGCTTCCAAGTGCAGGTAGTTGAAGTGCCGTTCTCGTACGGCGGTCTTACCCACTTTCACCGGCCGTTCGGCGATGGTGCCCCGCTTGCGGGCCAGACAATCCGTGGCCAATGGACAGGCCGGGCAGTCCGGTTGTTTGGGGGTACAGACCATTGCGCCCAGTTCCATCATCGCCTGGTTGTGGTCTCCGGGGCGGTCCTTGGCGAGCAGTCGCGTGGCCAGTTCCAGGAATTCCCGCTTGCCCGCCGTACTGTCGATGGGTGTGGCCACATCGAAGTAGCGTGCCAGCAAGCGGTACACATTGCCATCGACCACAGGCGTCATCAGTCCGAAGGCGATGGAGCCGATGGCGGCTGCGGTGTAATCGCCCACGCCTTTCAAGGCCTTCAGCGCAGCGAGGTCGGCCGGAAAGCGTCCGCCGTGCTCCTGGGCCACGCTGCGGGCGGCCATTAGCAGGTTGCGGGCGCGGCTGTAGTAGCCCAGGCCCTGCCACAGCTTCAACACCTCGTCCTCGGGCGCTGCGGCCAGCTCAAGCACCGATGGGTAGCGCTCCATGAAGCGGTGCCAGTAGGCGGTTCCCTGGTCCACGCGGGTCTGTTGCAGGATCACTTCGCTAAGCCAAATGGCGTAGGGATCGGTGCTGTTCCGCCAGGGGAGCGGCCGTTTATTGGCATCGTACCAGGCCAGAAGGCCCCGTGGTGTGGATGAAGCGGTTGACATACAGGTACAAAGATCGGTTGCGCGTTCGGAGCGGAACGCTATCTTTGCCGCCCCAAACCACGGAAGGGTTATGACGAAGGCGGAATTGGTCAGTATCATCGCAAAGCGGACCGGAGTGGAACGCAGCGCGGTACATGTTACTGTTGAAGCGTTGATGGAGGAGGTGAAGCGCAGTCTTGCCAACGGCGAAGCCGTGCACTTGCGTGGTTTTGGGAGCTTCGTGGTGAAGCGCAGGGCTCAGAAGACAGGAAGGATCCTGGCCCGCAACACCACCATCATCATTCCGGCGCACGATGTGCCGGCGTTCAAGCCTGCCGATGTGTTCGTCGACAAGGTGAAGAACAGGGCCACCAGCGCTGAGCAGTAATGGGCTTGAAGAAGCCCCAACTGTTGGTGTTGATGGTGGCCGTGGTGTTGGTCGTTCTTTTGGTATTTGTCCCCCGGGTGCCTGCGGGTACCCAAGCAGCGGTGGAAGCGGTCGATCCCCTGAAGATCAAGACCGACGAAGCTGTTGCCCTCGTGAACGGAGAGGATCCCATGCGTGGCATCATGATGCTGCGCGAGATCCTGGAAGAGGACCCCGACAATGCGGAGGCGCATTGGCACTTGGGCCTGTTCTCGGTCCAAAGCGGTCAATACGACAAAGCCTTGGAGCGCTTCAAGAAGGTGGTCGAACTCGATGCGGAGGGGTTCCCCGACGCTTGGTTCTACCTGGGAAGGACGTATGCCACATTGGACAGCATCGACCAGGCTATTACAAGCCTGCGGAAGTATAGGACACTGGTACAGGATACCGCGATCGCCAATGGCGTGGATCGGTTCCTGCTTGAATTGGAGAACGAAAAACCCTAGAGCACCATGCCGTGCGGAAAGAAGCGTAAGCGACACAAGATGGCCACGCACAAGCGCAAGAAGCGCTTGCGGAAGAACAGGCACAAGAAGAAGAACCGTTAAGGTCCTTCCTTGTACTGAACGCTGCGTGGCCCGTGGATCCTGCATCCACGGGCCTTGGCGGCATTATTATACCATGCCTTCGGGCGTTTCGTAACTGGTCCTATCGAAGAAGATCGCGTGAGCATAGACCTGATCATCCGTTCAGGCTCGTCGGAGGTGGCTATCGCCCTGATGAAGGACAAGCTCTTGTCCGAGCTGCATCGGGAAAAGACCGAGCGGGGCTTCGCCGTTGGCGATGTGTACCTGGCCAAGATCAGGAAGGTCGCACCCGGCCTCAATGCCGCATTCGTGGACGTGGGCCATGAGAAGGACGCGTTCCTCCACTACTTCGACCTGGGACCGCAGTACAAGAACGCATACAAGTTCACCAAGGGCGCCATTTCCGGTACCAGCCGCTCCGCCATGCTGGAGGACTGGAAGATGGAAGCGGATATTTCCAAGGACGGCAAGATCGCCGATGCCATCAGCGCAAGCCAGAACATCCTGGTGCAGATCGCCAAGGAACCCATCAGCACCAAGGGTCCGCGCCTCACCGCCGAGGTCACACTGCCCGGGCGGTACATGGTGCTGGTGCCGTTCATCAACAAGGTCAGTATATCGGCACGCATCAAGGACGAGGAGGAGCGCGCGCGGCTCAAGCAGCTCATGCAGCGTATCCGCCCGCCCAACTTCGGGGTGATCATACGCACCAATGCCGAGCACAAGAACACCGAAGACCTCGAAACCGACCTGAAGAGCCTGCTTGGCCGGTGGGAGGTGATGTTCCACAACCTGCGCAACGCACAGCCGCCGAAGAAGGTACTGGGCGAGATCGACCGCACCAGCGCCGTGCTACGGGATGTGCTCAACAAGGATTTCTCGAACATCCATGTGGATGATGAACTCCTTGCGGAAGAGATCCACCAGACCCTGGAGAAGATCGCTCCCGAGAAGGCCGGCATCGTAAAGCACTACAAAGGCAAGCTGGACATCTTCGACAACTTCGGGGTCAACAAACAGATCAAGCAGGCCTTCGGGCGCCAGGTGATGCTGCCCAGTGGGGCCAGCCTCATCATCGAGAAAACGGAGGCCATGCACGTCATCGACGTGAACAGCGGCAGCCGAAAAGGCGCCGGTGCCAAGGACCAGGAGACGAACGTACTGGAACTCAACATCGAGGCCGCCAATGAGATCGCCCGCCTGCTGCGCCTACGCGACATGGGCGGCATCGTCGCCATCGACTTCGTGGACCTGTATGAGCCCGAGAATCGCCGGATCCTGCACAAGGCGCTGAAGGATGCCATGGCCGACGACAAGGCCAAGCACAATGTATTGCCCCCAAGCCGCTTCGGTGTCATCGAGCTCACCCGCCAGCGCGTGCGCCCCGAAACGGAGATCGACACCAGCGAGAATTGCCCCACCTGTGCCGGTACCGGCGAAGTGCAGGCACCGGTGCTCATCATCGACCAGATCGAGAACGCGCTGAACTACCTGCTCACCGAAAAGGATATGAACGGTCTCACGCTCGGCGTGCATCCCTTCATCCACGCCTACCTCACCAAGGGCCTGCCCAGCATCCAGCACAAGTGGTGGATGCGCTGGCGCAAATGGGTGAAAGTGAAGCCCGTGGGCAGCCTGCAGTACCTGGCCTACAACGTGCAGGACGGCGAGGGCAACGAGGTGCCGCTGTAATTTTTTCGAAGCTTCTTTCTCTGTGGATGCGAGCCGTAGGTTCGTAGCGATATCCGCATGCCAGCTCCGCCCTCCCATTCCCAAGCCCTGACCAAGGCCCGTGCCTATTGTGCCCGTCAGGAGCGCGCACAACAGGAAGTGCGCAACAAGCTTTTCGTGTGGGAGGTACCGGCCAAAGAGATCGAGGGCATCATCTCACAGCTCATCAGCGAAGGCTACCTGAACGAGGCGCGTTTCGCGGAGCACTTCGCGGTAAGCAAGTTCAGGCAGAAAGGCTGGGGGCTGAAGAAGATCGAGCAGGCGCTGAAGGCCAAGCAGGTTTCGGAGCCCTGCATCCAGCTCGGCCTGAAGTCCATTGCCGAGGATGAGTACGGCGATGCCTTGAGGAAGGCCGTTGCCAAACGTTGGGACCGTGTGAAGGACGAGGACCCCTACGCGCGCAGGCAGAAGGTGTTCCGCTATTTCCTGGGCAAGGGCTTTCCGGCGGAAGGCATCGAAGCGGCGCTGGCAGCATTGGCCGACTGAGCACCACAACTTCAGGTGGTCGCCGAGGGGCCGTGCGGCGTACTTTTGCGGCCCCGTCCGTGGATGGGAACAGCGGCATGATCACCATTGACAAGATCGACAACCTCAGCGAGCGGATCGACGCGCTGAAAGCCTATCTCGACATCGAGGAGAAGCGCGGTCGCATCCTCGAAGAGGAGAAGTACACCCAGGACCCCGACTTCTGGAACGACCAGAAGAAGGCGCAACTCGTGATGCATAAGATCCGCGAGCTGAAGCGCTGGGTGGACCTGTACAACAACGTGAAGCGCGAGATCGACGACACCGTGGTGACCTTCGAGTTCTTCAAGGCGAAGGAGGTGAGCGAGGAGGAATTGGACACCCAGTTCCAGAAGGCTTCGGAGGCGTTGGAAGAGCTGGAGTTCAAGAACATGCTTAGTGCCGAAGAGGATCCGCTGAGCGCAGTAGTGCAGATCACCAGCGGGGCCGGTGGCACCGAAAGCAACGACTGGGCTTTGATGCTCCTGCGCATGTACCGCATGTGGGCCGACAAGAACGGCTATACCGTGAAGGTGCTCGATTACCAGGACGGTGAATCCGCAGGGATCAAGCAGGCCACGATCGAGGTGGATGGCGAGTTCGCCTTCGGTATGCTGAAAGGCGAGAATGGTGTACACCGTCTGGTGCGAATCAGCCCTTACGATAGTCAGGCACGGCGCCACACGAGCTTCGTTAGCGTGTACGTGTATCCCTTGGTGGACGAGACCATCGAGATCGACATCAACCCGGCGGACATCACTTGGGATACCTTCCGTAGTGGTGGCGCCGGTGGCCAGAACGTGAACAAGGTGGAGACCGGGGTGCGCTTGCGCCACGGCCCCAGCGGCATCATCATCGAGAACACCGAGACCCGCAGCCAGCTGGACAACAAGACCAAGGCTCTGCAATTGCTGAAGAGCCAGTTGTACGAAGCGGAACTGGAGAAACGTCGCAGCAAGCGCAGCGATATCGAGGCGGGCAAGAAGAAGATCGAGTGGGGTAGCCAGATCCGCAACTACGTCCTACAGCCCTACAAGCTGGTGAAGGATGTGCGTACCGAACACGAGACCAGCGCAGTGGATGATGTCCTGAACGGCGGGATCGACGGTTTCCTGAAAGCGTTCCTGATGCAACACGGACAAAGCCAGAAGGTCGCCTGACGGAAGGTTCAATGATCAACCTCCAATGTTCAATTCTCAATGAGCCAGGGAACGCAACGTTTGGGTGCTTGAACATTGGTAATTGATCATTGACCATTGACCATTGAACATTCCATGATGCCCGCCTGGACCATCTACCACAACCCGCGCTGTTCAAAAAGCCGGCAGGCCTTGGGGCTTTTGCGTGGGAAGGGCATCGAACCCAAGGTGGTGGAATATCTGAAGGCCGTTCCCACCGAACGGGAGATGGAAATGCTCCTGATGAAGCTGGGCATCAAGGCGGAGGAACTGGTGCGCAAGCGCGAACCGCTCTACAAGAAACACTACAAGAGCTTGAAACTGAACGAGCACGAATGGGTAAGGATCATGCGCGAGCATCCCGTACTCATCGATCGGCCGATCATCGTGAAGGGCCACAAGGCGGTCATTGGCCGCCCAACCGAAAACATCGACGACCTTTTTTGACCGCATGTACGGGCGGGAAATTTCCCGCCCCAACTCTACTACCATGAACTACCGCATCGAAAAAGACACCATGGGCGAGGTGAAGGTGCCCGCCGACAAGTATTGGGGCGCACAGACCGAGCGCAGCCGCAACAACTTCAAGATCGGGCCTCCCGGCAGCATGCCGCGCGAGATCGTGCATGCCTTTGCCTACCTGAAGAAGGCCGCAGCGCTCACCAACCTGGAGCTGGGCAAACTACCACAGGACAAGTGCGACCTCATCGGCAAGGTGTGCGATGAGATCCTCATCGGTGCGCTGGACGACCAGTTCCCGCTGGTGATCTGGCAGACCGGCAGCGGCACGCAGAGCAACATGAACGTGAACGAAGTGGTGGCCTACCGCGCACACGTGCTCCATGGTGGCCAGCTCACGGATACGGAGAAGGTGCTCAACCCCAACGACGACGTCAACAAGAGCCAGAGCAGCAACGACACCTTCCCCACGGCCATGCACATCGCGGCTTATAAGCTGACGGTGGAAGTGACGATCCCCGGCGTGAAGAAGCTGCGCGATACGCTGGCGAAAAAGTCCGAAGACTTCAAGGATATCGTGAAGACCGGCCGCACGCACTTCATGGACGCCACACCGCTCACCGTGGGGCAACAGTTCGGTGGCTACGTGCAGCAACTCGACAATGGCCTCCGCGCCGTTGACAATGCGCTTGTGATGGTGCGCGAACTGGCTTTGGGTGGTACCGCTGTCGGCACCGGTCTCAACGCTCCCAAGGGCTATAGCGTGCTGGTGGCGAAGAAGATCGCCGAGCTTACCGGCCTGCCTTTCGTGACAGCGCCCAACAAGTTCGAGGCGCTCGCTGCGCACGATGCCATGGTGGAACTGAGCGGCGCCTTGAAGCGTCTCGCCGTTTCACTGATGAAGATCGGCAACGACATCCGCATGCTCAGCAGTGGGCCCCGCAGCGGCATTGGTGAACTGATCATTCCCGACAACGAGCCCGGCTCATCCATCATGCCCGGCAAGGTGAATCCCACACAACCCGAAGCGCTCACCATGGTGTGCGCTCAGGTAATGGGCAACGACGTGGCCGTGAGCATAGGTGGCAGCAATGGGCACTTCGAGCTCAACGTCTTCAAACCGCTGATAGCCGCCAACGTGCTGCAGAGCGCGCGCCTGATCGGTGAGGCTTGCGTCTCGTTCAACGACAAGTGCGCCGAAGGCATCGAGCCCAATCGCCCGATGATCAAGCGCCACCTGGAGAACTCATTGATGCTGGTCACCAGCCTCAATACGCACATCGGCTACTACAAGAGCGCCGAGATCGCGAAGAAGGCGCACAAGGAGGGCACTACGCTGAAGGAAGCGGCACTTGCGCTGGGATACGTGAGCGCCGAGGACTTCGACAAGTGGGTGGATCCGAGCAAGATGGTGAGCGAGGGGTGATACGCAACGCGTTTCTGATCTTTTGGGCCATTTCCAGCTGCGCTGACGCGCAGGTCGTCACCACGGGCGCCATGCGCCGAACCTTGTGGGAGGGCCAGCTCTCCGGGCTCATCGCCATGGATTCCATCGCGAAGCCTGGTAAGTTCGGCATCGGTCCACTGGAATACTTGCAGGGCGAGATCACTCTGTTGGACGGACATTGTTTCGTGTCACGTGTGATGACGGATGGCACGATCACGGTCTCGGAACGTACGGATGTGAAAGCACCTTTCTTCGTTCATGCGGAAGTAGCCCAATGGAACAGGGTCGAACTTCCTCCGCAGGTGGTCGATCTGGCTTCACTGGATGCCTTCCTCACCGAATTGGCCGTGACG
>JBIIYD010000016.1:0-22200 GCA_044347005.1 Flavobacteriales bacterium
ATGCCTTTCACGGCCTTGAGCTTTCCGGGGATCTTCACCGGCTCGCCCTGCGCATCGGTCACGATCCTGCCGGTAACGGGGTCGCCTTCACGCTTGATGCGCCCCGCCTCGCGGATGTCGAAGGCGATGGCATTGGCCCTGCGTGTGCTGGTGGTGTTCAGGTTCACGTTGTAGGCCACCAGGAAGTTGCGTGCGCCGATGGCGATCGCTCCGCTCCGTGCCACGCTATCGGTGAATTCCGCAGGACCGTGATCGGGTTTCCAGGCAGGATCACTGAGCTTTTTCGGCAGGCCTTCGTACTCGCCGCTGCGGTTGTTGGCCAGGTTGCGGCGTTTTTCCTCGCTTGCAGCCGATTCGTACAGGTATACCGGGATGTTCAGTTCCCGACCGACGCGTTCGCCGAGTTCCTTCGCGAACGCAGCGCACTCTTCCATGCTGACCCCGCTGATGGGTACCAAGGGACATACGTCCGTGGCGCCGAAGCGCGGATGCTCGCCTTTGTGGTTGCGCATGTCGATCAGCTCCTGCGCCTTCTTGATCAGCCGGTAAGCCGCTTCGATCACCGGCTCGGGCTCGCCTACGAACGTGATCACCGTACGGTTGGTGGCTTTGCCCGGGTCCACATCCAGCAGCCGCACGCCTTCAACGGTTTCCACCACGGCGGCGATGGCATCGATCCTGGCACGGTCGCGGCCCTCGCTGATGTTGGGCACACATTCGATCAAACGGCGTTGCATGGGCGGGTATTCTTAGGGGCGCAAATGTAGGCGCCGACAGCGGGTAGGACGTGTTCGCGGCACTCCCGCGCACAGGCGTTCGGGGCCGCTCAACCGAGCAGCACGCTCATCGAGTTGTTCAACACGTGCAGCAACACCGGCACCCAGATGGATCCGCCCCGGCTGCGCGCATAGCCGAGCACGATGCCCATGGGTACGATCAGCAGCATCACGGCCCAGTTGTACTGCAGGTGCATCAGCGCGAACACACCTGCGGTGATGGCCACCGAGGCGTGTTCGTCGGTCATATACCGCACCGAACCGAAGAGCAGCCCACGCAGCAGGAGTTCCTCGAACAAGGGAGCCATAATGCCCACGCCGATGAGCAGCAAGGTCATGTTGGTGGTACTGCCGATGACCCGTTCCATGAAGTCGGTACGGAAGGTGGGGAAGAAGTGGGCCAGGCCTTCGATGAGCAAGGCAAGCAATACGAACAGGCCCAGCCAGGGCAGGAAACGCTTGATCGGAACGAGTCGCAGGCCCAGGAAGTCCAATGCTTTTGGGCCTTTCCAGAGCCGCACGCTCACCAGGATCAGCACGCTTCCGATGAGGCCGCTCCACAGGGCTTGCTGAGCCACAAGGTCGCCGTTGAACAGCAGTTGGTCCATGCGCGCACGGAATGCTTCATCGGCAAGGAGCCCGAACGAGAAGCCCTGCCCGGCGAATTCCGGGCTTCGGGCGAAGACACCGGCGATGAAGACCCCCGATTGCAGCAGGAAGAAGGCCATGAGCACCATGGCGAACAGCGCAATGCCCATGGCGAATTCCAAGCTGGGCGGGCGGACGAAGCCGGGGCCCTCAGGCGATCGCGGTGCCTGAACGTACGGGTCTTCCATCGATGAACACGGTGTCTATGTGGTCGCTGCCGAATGCGTATGGCAGATAAGCGAGCGAAGGTACCTGCTTGGTGATGATCAGGTTGGCCCGCTTGCCCACCGTAAGGCTTCCCACCTGGTCGGCCATGGACATGGCGGCGGCGGCATTGATCGTCATGGCCGCGATGGCTTCCTCTGGGAGCATGCGCAACTGGATGCAGGCCAGCGAGAATACGAAGTTCATGTTCCCGCTCGGGGTGCTACCCGGATTGTGGTCCGTGGCCAGTGCCACAGGCAGGTCGCGGTCCATCAGTTGTCGGGCCGGTGCGTACGGGATGCGCAGGAAGAAGGAACAGGAAGGCAAGAGCGTCGGTATCGGCCCGAACGCACTGCCCGTGCTGTGCGAACCTGAAATAACAGTTGCGTTATCCATACGATCCACCAATGCATCGATGTCCGCCTGCTCCATCACCTCCAGATGGTCCACGCTCAGCGCGCCGTGCTTGACCGCCGCCCGGATGCCACCGATGCTGGTGAACTGGTTCACGTGCACCTTGCCGGGAAGGCCGTGCCGGGCACCTGCTTCCAGGACCTGTTCCAACTCGGGGACGGAGAAGTAGTTGGTTTCGCAGAACACGTCCACGAAGTCGGCCAGGCCTTCAGCGGCCACCTGGGGTATGAGCTTGTCGCAGATCAGCGCGATGTAGCCTTTCCTGTCCGCCTGGTACTCGGGTGGTAGCGCGTGTGCCGCCAGCAGGGTCGCCTTGATCGGCAGGGGCAGGGCTTCCTTCAAGCGTTTGATCACACGCAGCATTTTCAGCTCGCTTTCCAAGGAAAGGCCGTAGCCGCTCTTGATCTCCACGGCGGTGGTGCCTTGGTGCATCATGGCCACCAGGCGTTCCCTGGATTGGGCGAAGAGCTCGTCTTCGTCCATGGCACGCAGCTTCCTTGCGCTGTTCAGGATACCGCCGCCCTTGTCCGCGATCTCCAGGTAGCCGAGTCCCTTGATCTTGTCCACGAATTCCTCTTCACGCGGCGCAGCGAAGATCACATGGGTGTGCGGGTCGCACCAACCGGGAAGTACGTATCGTCCGTGGGCGTCGATGCGTTGCCAGTCCTCGCTCGCTTCCGGAACGGTCGCCATTGGTCCCAAGCCGACGATGATGCTGTTCTTCACCAGCAACCAGCCATCGTGCACCACCGGAAGGTCGGCCATGGCCTTGCCGGGAACGATCCCGATCCCATGGTCGTAGGTGCCCACGAGTCCTTTCGCGTTCGTGATCAACAGCGGTCGCATGGGACAAAGAAAGGACGACCGCCCCGAATCACATTGAAAACCAAGCACCCGGGCTGTATCCGATCCTTGTTCGGCAGCGCATCAAGCACGGACTATTGTTCCAACATCAACCGACCGACCGAACGTGACCCACCGCGGCAACGTTCGCATCGGCCTCTGCATCGATCAGGGCGAATACCTCGTCGGTAAGGCACTGTGGATGGCCGAGGTCCACCCGCACCACCTTCCCGCTGTGCAGTTGCATGCCCGGTGCGACGTGTGTCGGGGTGTCCACCGTTGATAGCGCTTTTTCGCGCACGACGCCGGATTGTGCCTGGGCACTACAGAGCAGCACGGTGAAGGAGCCGGCAGTAGAAAGGGAACGGAGCGCGGAGCAAAGGGTTGGTCGCATCGGTCCAAGGGCTTTGAGAAGGCAAGATAGATCATGGACCCCGCCATGTCATCTCCGGGTGTATCACCTCCGCTCGTAGCGATGTGTGGTGTGTCCGAAGTCATTGTGGAGCGCTCCGCTACCTTCGCCACCATGCCCGGCAACACTTTCGGACAAGTCTTCCGCCTTACCACCTTCGGCGAAAGCCACGGCGCCGCCATCGGTGGTGTCATCGATGGATGCCCGGCAGGCTTGGAACTGGACCTTGTCGCGATCCAAGCCGAACTCGACCGTCGTCGGCCAGGTAGCACGCCCTTGGGCACCGCACGTACCGAGGGGGACGTGGTGGAATTCATGAGTGGACTTATTGCGACTCCGGGTCAAGCCCGGAGTGACAGAAGGATCACCCTAGGCACGCCCATCGGCTTCATCATCCGCAACAAGGATGCACAGTCCAGCGATTACGACCACCTGAAGGACGTGTACCGCCCCGGCCATGCCGACATGACCTGGGAGGAGAAGTACGGCATTCGCGATCACCGGGGTGGTGGGCGCAGCAGCGCCCGCGAGACCGCCTGTCGCGTGGTGGGCGGCGCCATTGCACGGCAGTTGTTGGCCAGGGAAGGTGTGCAGGTGCAAGGCTATGTGAGCCGGGTGGGGGAGGTGGCGCTGGAAGTGGCTCCGGCAGAACTGAGGTTCGACGGACTATGGAGTGATCCCGTGCGTTGCCCCGATCCGGCCACTTCCACCCGCATGGCAACCCTTATCGAGCAGGTCCGTGCAGAGGGCGATTCCATCGGCGGAGTTGTCAGCTGCATGGTCACCGATATGCCGGTAGGCTTGGGCGAGCCGGTCTTCGACAAGTTGGACGCCGATCTGGCCAAGGCCATGCTCAGCATCAATGCCACCAAGGGCTTCCAGATCGGAAGCGGATTCCGTGCGGCCACGATGCGTGGCTCGGAGAACAACGACCCCATCACAGCCGCCGATCCGAGTTCGATCAACAGCGGTGGCACGCTCGGAGGGATCAGCACAGGTGGTACGTTGCACTTCGAGGTCGCCTTCAAGCCGCCCGCCACGATCGCCAAACCCCAACGTACCGTGAACAGCCAAGGGCAGGAGGTGACCCTCGAAGCCAAGGGCCGCCATGACCCCTGCGTGGTGCCCCGTGCCGTACCCATCGTGGAGGCCATGGCGTGTTTGGTGCTGGCGGACCATTTGCTAAGGCAGCGAGGTTCCAGAGCATGAACGATCCCATGGCGATGAAGGCGATCATCAATGCAGTTGGCACGATGTTGTCCAACCATCGCGGCTTTGATCGGGCATCTTCATGGCCAAAAGCTGTTCCTTGAAGGTGGGAAGTGCTTCCGCAGCATGATCTTTGCAACCCTGAGTTCGTTGCTCGCTGTCCGTTGTTCGGGCGTCAGGGGTTGCCGTTCGCCTTACCGGTAGCGTTCGCCCTCGATGATCGAACAACGAACTCCGAACATCGAACTCCGAACAACGATCCCCGGACCCCACACTATCTGTTCCCATAATACCACCGAATCACCATGGCCAAGTGGACCAAACGAATCCTGCTCACGCTGGGGATCCTCATCGTCGTGCTTCTCGCGGCGGCGGTCATCCTGCCCATCGTCTTCAAGGACAAGATCGAAGCAGCCGTCAAGGAGCAAGTGAACAAGAATGTGAACGCGGTGGTGGAGTGGGGTGAATGGGACCTTTCCCTGATCCGCAGTTTCCCCAACCTGAGCGTGGAGGTGAACGACATCCGGGTGAGCAACAAGGCACCTTTCGAGGGCATCGACCTGGCACGCATCGGCACCTTCAGCGCCACGGTGAATTTCTGGGCCCTGCTCGGCGACAAGATCACCCTGAAGCGGATCGCGCTCGACAAACCCTACATCCACGTGAAAGTGCTGGCCGATGGCTCCGCCAACTACGACATCGCCATCAGCGACAGCACCGCCGTGGAAAGCCCGACGGATACCGCTGCATCGGCCTTCGACATCGCACTGAAGGAATACACCATCACCGATGGGCACCTGATCTACGACGATGTTTCCTTGACCTACTTTATGGAACTCGGCGGCCTGCAGCACAGCGGGAGCGGCGATTTCACCCAGGACCTCTTCACCCTGAGCACCACCACCACCGCCGATACCGTGAACGTGAGCTTCGATGGCATCACCTACCTCAAGAAGGCCAAGGCGGAGATCAAGGCGGATCTCGACATGGACATGCCGAACATGAAGTTCACCTTCAAGGAAAGCGAAGCCACGGTGAACCTCCTGGTGCTCGGGGTGGACGGCTGGTTGGCCATGCCTGCGGACGACATCGACATGGACATCACCTGGAACGCGAAGAAGACCGATTTCGCCACGCTGCTTTCCCTGGTACCCGCCGAATTCGCCAGCGACCTCAGCGGTGTGAAGATGAGCGGCAAGGCCGGGTTCAGCGGCTTCGTGAAAGGCACCTACAACGAAACGACCATGCCGGGATTCGGGCTTACGGTCGACGTGGACAACGGCCGATTCCAATACCCCGACCTGCCTGCAGCTGTGGAGAACGTCTTCGTGGACCTGAAGGTCAGCAGCCCGGGTGGCACCGACATGGACGGCACGGTGGTGGACCTGAAGCGCTTCGCGATGACCATGGCGGGCAATCCCGTGGAAGCGCGGATGTACCTGACCACGCCCATCAGCGACCC
The DNA here is from genome assembly GCA_044347005.1 of Flavobacteriales bacterium. Taxonomy (GTDB): domain Bacteria; phylum Bacteroidota; class Bacteroidia; order Flavobacteriales_F; family PHOS-HE28; genus PHOS-HE28. The sequence continues at coordinate 5,969 of JBIIYD010000016.1, forward strand.
CAATGTGGATGCGGAACTCAAGGCCCGACTCGACCTGGCCAGTGTGAAGAAGGTGGTGCCCATGGAGGAGGACCTCAGCGGCAACTTCAACGCCGATGTGCGCATGAAGGGCCGCATGAGCGATGTGGACGCGGGGCGCTACGACCAGTTCCAGGCCGATGGCCGGATCACGCTCATGGGCATGAACTACACGAGCGACTCGTTGCCGCCCGTGGGCATCAAGAACCTGGTCTTCGACTTCAGCCCGCGCTTCCTGTCGCTGTCCACCTTCGAGGGTAGCGTTGGCAGCAGCAACATGGTGGCGCAGGGGCGCATGGACAATTACCTGCAATGGTGGTTGAAGGACAGCACCCTTGTGGGCACCTTCGACCTGTCGGCCAACAAGTTCGACCTGAACGAGTTGATGGGCACCACGGAGGAGACCGCTACCACCGAAGCAGCGGTGGACACGAGCAGGATGAGCGTGATCGAGGTGCCGGAGAACATCGACTTCAGCTTTACTGCGCGTGCCGGCGAGGTGATCTACGACGACCTTGTGCTTGCCAATGTGAAGGGCGGTATCCGGGTGCACGATCGCCGCATCGACCTGAAGGACGTTTTCTTCAACCTCTTCGGTGGTGCGGTGAACATGGCCGGTGGTTACGAGACCCTCGACCCCAAAGCCCCGGGCATCGACTTCCGCTACGACGTGAAGGACCTGGACATCGAACAGACCGTGACCTTCGTTGACATGGTGCAGAAGATGGCGCCCATCGCCAAGACCGCCAAGGGCAAGTTCAGCAGCACGCTCAGCATGCAGGCCAGGCTCGATGAGTTCATGGAGGTGGACATGAACAGCCTTACCGGCAAGGGCACCTTGAACACCAAGAACGTGCGGATCGACGGATTCCAGCCCTTGGTCGACATCGCGAAGGCTTTGAAGATCAAGGAGGTCGAGAGCACCACCTTGCAGGATGTGAGCTTCACCTACCGCTTCGAGGACGGCAAGATGATCACGGATGAATTCCCCGTGCAGATCGACCGGGTTAAGGCTCGTGTCGGAGGCAGCACAGCCTTTGCCGACCAGGCCATCGACTACGACATGAAGGCCAAGGTGCCCACCGCCATGTTCGGGGCAGCTGCCGCACAGACCGCAGGAAGCTTACTGGGCGAGGCCAACCGCTTCCTGGGTGCCAACATGAAGGTGCCCGAGGACCTGGACGTGACGATCAAGATCACCGGGACCATCGACAAACCCATCGTGAAACCCGTGTTCGCCGGAGGCACCACCAGTGTGAAGGAAGCCGCGGTGGAAGCCGTGAAGGAGGAGGTGAACGAGCAGATCGGCAAAGCGAAGGAGGAGGCCATTGCACGGGCCCGCGCGGAAGCCGACAAGTTGGTCGCCGAAGCACAGGTGCAGGCGGACAAGATCAAGGCACAGGCCCGCAGCGAAGCCGCACGCGTGAAAGCCGAAGGCTACAAGGCCGCGGACGATCTGGTGAACAAGGCCAAGGACCCGATCTCGAAGGCTGCAGCCAAGGTCGCAGCGGACAAACTGAAGAAGGAAGCCGATCGCAAGGAACAGCAGTTCATCGCCGAAGCGGACAAACGGGCCGATGGTATCGTGGAGGCCGCCCGAAAGCAGGGCGAAGACCTGATCCGAAAGGCCGAAGAGACGGACACTACCGTGAAATGATGACGATCGACGGCACGTACAATCGTTTCAGGTTCGCACCCGTAGCGTCGACCCATTGGGTGCGTTCCATTTGGGCGATTTTCGCAGCCCTAGTGCTGGTCGTTCCCGCCATCGCCCAGGACGAACCCGGCCCTTGCGACCCACCGACGGACAAGAAGATCGTGAAGCTGCTGGACGAGGCCGCCAAGGCGAAGGACGCCAGCACGCGCCATGCGAAGCTGAAGGAGTCGCTGGAGGCGGATGCCGCATGTGCCGAGTGCCTGTTCCAACTGGGGTTGTCGGCCTACCGCATAGCCCGCGAAGGCGGACGGGGATACGATGCATCGAAGCGCTATTTCCAGCAACTGGATGCCCTATGCCCCGAGTACCACAGCGAGGTGTCCTATCACCTGGGTGTCATCGCCTATGGCGAAGGCGACCATGCTGCCGCGGCCAGGTATTTCCAAGCCTTCCGGAAGTTCCCGACCGAAGACAGGACGCGGCTGGGAAAGGACTACGACAAACAATACAAGGACGTGGAGGAGCTGATGCCGGAACTCCAGTTCTATGCGGAGTTCTACGCCAACACGGCGCCCTTCGCGCCCATGGCGGTACCCAATGTGAGCACCGCTGCGGACGAATACCTGCCCATGCTTTCGCCGGACAACGAACTGCTCTTTTTCACGCGGGTCAGCAAGGTGAAGGCGAAGGGCGACATCGTTTCCCGTGATGTGGAGGAACTGACCGAAGCGCGGCGTAGCGGTACACAGGTGGCCTTTTCCGCGGGACGTGCCCTGCCGGATCCCTTCAACCAGGGCGACAACTATGGCGGGGTGAGTATCAGTGTGAACAACAAGGAGATGTTCGTTACGGTATGCACCCCGGCTGATGCCCGTGGCTACCGCAATTGCGACATCTTCCGTACCCACTACGACAGCAAGTTCAACCTGGACATGGGCGGTCAGGAATGGGAGTGGACGGGCCTCGAGGACCTTGGGCCGAATATCAACACACCCGATGGCTGGGAAAGCCAGCCCAGCCTCAGCGCCGATGGACGGGTGCTCTATTTCGCGGCCAACAGGGCCAATACCGACGGCATCGACATCCTGCAAAGCACGCGTGACGACCAAGGGAATTGGTCACCGGCGGTACCCGTCAAGGGCATCAATACATACGGTGACGAAAAGGCTCCTTTCATGCATAGCGACAGCCGCACGTTGTATTTCGCGGGCAGGCAGAAGAACGACGATGCCAGCCAGGGCCACCGGGGCGTGGGGGGCTACGACATTTTCTTCAGCCGCATGAACGATGACGGCAGTTGGAGCAAGCCCAAGAACATCGGCCACCCTATCAATACCGACCAGGACGAACATGGCCTGATCGTAAGTGCCGACGGTCGTACCGCCTACTTCGCCAGCGGCCGGTACAAGGGCATCGGCGGCTTGGACATCTACGGCTTCGACCTGCCCAAAGAGGCCCGTCCGGACGACATCCTCGTGCTCAAGGGCGAGGTGCGCGACGAGAACGGAAAGGCGGTGGGCGATGCTGTCGTGGAGATCAAGTACATGGATACCCGCCAGTCCGAGACCATCAAGGTGGACCAGGCCGATGGCCGTTATGCCACGGTGCTGCGCCTGAAGGCCGGAAGCGATGTGGTCGTCACCGTGAAGAAGGAGGACCACGTGTTCGACTCGCGCAGCTTCGGGGTGGAGGATACCCTGCGCGGAGGTACCGCCACTGTGGACATGATGGTGCAGAAGATCGAAGTGGGGCGCAGCTATCAGGTCAACGACATCCGCTACGCCACCAATTCTGCGGAGATCACGCGCAGCAGCGAGTACATCCTGGATGAACTGATCACCTTCCTGAAGGAGAACCCGACCGTCCGGATCCGCATCGAAGGGCACACCGACAATGTGGGCCGTATCGAGGACAACATGGCCTTGAGCAACGACCGTGCATTCACCGTGATGGAGTACCTGACCGGGAAGGGCGTAACGGGCTCGCGGATCACCTTCAAAGGCATGGGGCCTACAAAACCGGTCGCCAGCAACGACACCCCGGAAGGTCGGGCACTGAACCGCCGCACCGAGTTTGTGATCGTTGGTCGTTGAAAGAAGTTCGAAGGGTGCGGAACCGATCCGGCTTTGTCGATGTTTACTTTGTGTACGTCATGCGTTCCCTGCCCTTCATCGGCTTTTTCCTGCTGCTGGTGCCTTCCGGTGCTTGGGCTCAGGTGGCCAAGGGCGGCGAGCCCCACGCGTGGGGCATGCCCGAAGCGCTCGGCGATATTCCGGTCTACTTTCCGGCGGCAGCGGACCAACCCACGTCGGTAAGCGTCGAGCAGGCGCTACAAGAACGACGGTTCGGGGTATTGGTACCCTTTGAGGTCGATGTTGTGCAGCACGGTTCGTTGAACGAATTCACGGACGGCACACGCCTCATCCGGACGGTCCTCATGAGTCCGGGTGCCAAAATGATCGCAGTACAGTTCGATCGCTGGGACCTTCCCGATGGGGCAACGGTGTTTCTCTACACAGGGGATCGCAGCCGGTACATCGGCGGCTTCGACCGGGACAACCGATCGCCGTTGGGTGACATGGCCACCGCCGTGCTTCCCGGTGAAGCCGTGGTGATCGAATACAAGGTGCCACCCGGTGCTCCGACCGGTCAACTAAGGGTGCGGTCCATTACCCACGGCGTGGCGGACCCGTTCACATTGACAGGTGATCTTGATGACAGGGACTATTTCCCCGGCTATTCCAGTGCCGCATGCCACATCAACGTGGCTTGTCCGCAGGCCTCGCAGTGGCAGGTCGAAAAGCGCGCTGTCGCCATGTTCCTCCGACCCGATGGCGGCGGGTGCACCGGAACACTGATCAACAACACCGCGCAACCCGGCAGGGCGCTGTTCTACGCGGCCAATCACTGCTACCAGCCGAACACCAGCCAGTGGGTGTTCTACTTCAACTACGAAGCACCCCTGTGCGTGGGCGACACGGGTTCCACACAACAGACCTTGACCGGGGCCACTACGCTGGCGACCGACTACTACGCCGACTTCGCGCTTCTGGAGTTGAATACGCCGCCACCGCCAGCCTACAGGCCCTACTATGCCGGCTGGGACCGCATCGGAGCGACGCCACAGAGCGGCACGGTGATCCACCATCCGCTGTACGATGTGAAGAAGTTCACACACGATAATGCCCCGGCCACCTCCTATTCCGATCCGGAGGGGATCCTGCTCTGGCGGAATTTCTGGGACCAGGGCATCGTGGAAGCGGTAAGCAGTGGTTCGGCCTTATGGGACCAGAACAGGCGTATCGTCGGGCATATGACGGAGGGTGCCCAGGACTGCACCAATGCGGCCACGGTGCATACGGGCTGCGCCAAGTTCCAGGCCGGTTGGGAAGGCCCCAACGCATCCTCCCGCAAGCGCGACTGGCTCGATCCTGCCAACACGACGACCGTGCTGAACGGATATGATCCGTACCCCACTTCAAGTATTGCAGTGCGCCCGAAGGTGTTCCTGGAAGGACCTTATGATCAAGGCACCGATCGCATGTCCGATGCACTACGCACCCAAGGGCTGCTACCCACCCAGGAGCCCTACACGGACCTGGGTTTCGTGTTCGTTGGCGGCGGTGATGAGACCACCACCGCTCAGGTCTTCAACACGAGCGGCGCGAATGCCGTCGTGGACTGGGTCGTGGTCGAATTGCGCTCGCCCTCGGTGCCGGGGCAGGTCGTGGCCTCACGCAGCGCCCTGTTGCAACGCGATGGTGATGTGGTGGGCATGGACGGAATTTCTCCCGTGACCTTCGGCATTGCTCCCGGATCCTACCACGTGGCAGTGCGGCACCGGAACCACCTGGGCATCATGACCGCCTCGCAGATCGCATTGTCCACCACGGCCGTTACGGTGGACCTGTCCAATGGCAGTGTGCCCGTGTTCGGTGGCACCGAAGCCACCAAACTCATCGGTAGCCGACGGGTGCTTTATGCCGGCGATGCAAATGCCGATGGCGTGGTGCGTTACACCGGTTCGGCCAACGACCGGGACCTGATGCTGCTGGCCATCGGCGGTACCGTGCCCACCGCTACGGTGAGCGGCTACCGCAGCGAGGATGTTACACTGGACGGTGTGGTGCGCTACACAGGTGCTGGCAACGACCGCGACATCGTCCTGCAGAACATCGGTGGCACGGTGCCCACCGCCATCCGCACCGCACAACTGCCTTAGCGGGACTCGGCCTCCGTGCCTTTTATGATGCGGTTGCGCATCATGCGCAGGTTCAGCATTTCCACCATGACGGAGAAGCCCATGGCGAAGTAGATGTAGTTCTTGTTGATGTGTTCGCCCATGCCTTCGGTGATCAAGGCCATGCCGATCATGACCAGGAACGCCAGCGCCAGCATCTTCACCGTGGCGTGTTGCTCCACGAAGGTGCTGATGGCCCCGGCGGCCAGCATCATCACGCCCACGGCGATCATCACGGCGAGGATCATGATCACCAGTTCGTTGCTCATGCCAACGGCCGTGATCACACTGTCCAGCGAGAAGACCACATCGATCAGAACGATCTGCACCAGCACACTGCCCATGGTACGCACCTTCTTCTTGTTGTCGCCATGGCCCTCGTCGTGCCCGCTCACCTTCGCACGGATCTCCACCGTGGCCTTGTAGATCAGGAAGAGGCCACCCACGAGCAGGACCACATCCCGGCCGCTGAACGGATGCTCCGCGACATCCACGAAAGGCTTGTCGAGGCTCATGACCCAGCTGAGCGACAGCAGCAGCAGGATGCGTGTGATCATGGCCAGGGCCAGTCCGAGTTGCCGCGCCTTGCGCCGGTCCTTGGGCGTGGGCAGCACATTGCTGATGATCGAGATGAAGATGATGTTGTCGATCCCCAGGACGATCTCCAAGGCGGTGAGCGTGAGCAGCGCGATGAGCCCGTTCAGGGTGAGCAGTACACCGAAGTCGAGGGAGGCGAAGTCGATCATTGTTTATGGTCGTGCTGGGTGCAAGTTGCGGTGTATGGTCGGCCGTGGTCGGCACGTCATTAACCCGCTCATGCTGTTTTACGGGCGCAAAGCTACCCGTTGCCGGTGGTTCTGAACATCACTTGTCCGGATCAGCGCATGGCGGGGCCGGTGCGCATGATCACGATGGTCTCGTTCCGGTTCACGGGATTCAACCAATGCACCACACGGTCCACCAGTCCGGGTTCGGCGCGCGCTACCTCGTGCAAAGGCCCCATGGCCTGCGTGGCCTTTCGCTTTCGCTCCTCCAGGTCCTCTTCGCCGATGAAGAGCACCACGTCCGGCCGCCGCTCAAGGGGCAAGCGGCCGAGGTACTCCCCGAGGTCCGCCTTCGCATCCGTCCAAGGCACCACGGTAAGGTCCCACTGGCCCAGGTAGAACAGGGGAGGCATGGGGGCTTCCCCTTCGGCGCTGTCCTCGATCACCAGACCGTGCAAGCGGCCTTCCGTGCGAAGCGCGTACAGTGCTTCCACCCGGCTGCGTTTGCTGTAGCTGAAGGAGAGCACCACCAACAGCAGGATGTTCAGGACCCAGGTGAAGCCCACCACGGAGCGCCAAAGCCTTGAGTGCCGATGCCACCAGCCACTGCCCGCACGCCATTGCTCCCAAGCGGTGTATCCGAGCACGAAGAAGAGCGGAACGATGGGCAGGAGGAAGCGCTCCTGCTTGTTGGGGAAGTAGGAGTGGAAGGCCAGGAACAGGAGCACCGGCAGCCATAGCAGTAGTGGGGTGGTGCGGCGGAAGTAGCCGAAGACCACGGCCACACTGAAAAAGGGGATGAAGATGCCGAGCAGCAGCAGGAGGTAGTTGTACCACGGTTGAACGCCGTAGGTGGTGGTGTTCTGCAGGTTGTAGCCCACGTATTCGCCCAATTCGGCGAACGGTCTGCCCCAGAGGAAAAGGTCGATGCCGCCCTGGACCACGATCAGCGGTAATGCAAGGCCGACGCCGTAGCGTACCGCGTGCCCCCAACGCCGTTGCAGCAGGAAGGCCAGTCCCGGACCCGCAGCGAAGAAGATCGTCTGGAAACGCACGTTCATCGCCATGCCGATCCAAATGCCCGCGAGCAGGGCATCGCGCAGTGTGGGAGCGCCATTGCCTTTCACCAGACGCCACGCACCCAGCATCAGGAACGGGATGCAGGCCACTTCCACCAGGTTGCGCACAGACAGGAACGGCATGAAGTAGAAGAGGGCGAGGAAGAGCCCTGTGCGCCACGCGATATCCCGATCGCCCAGTTGTAGTGCGATCCGATAGCCCGTACGCACCACGATCAGGCTCCAGAGGGCGTGCAGCAGCCGCACCACCACCATCATTGTTTTGGGGTCCGTTATGCCGATCCCCTTCAGCATGCTGAACAAGAGGTAGTGCACACCCACGTACAGGAAGCTGTGGCCGCTGGGGCGCGGGTCCTCACCCTGGTTCCAAGGCAACCAGTAGTTGTAGTCGAAGCCGTCCACCCAGCTCCCGGCCGCTTCGATCACGAGAAAATGGTCGTCGTGCGCGAAGTAGCCACCGCTGAACAGCGCCGCAGCAAGTCGGGGTACCAAGGCGATGAGCGTGACCGCCGCGAGCGGTTCACGGGCCATCCACGAGCGAAGGCTAAGCCACATCGGCGCTAAGCTAAGCCCCTGGAGATTTCCATTTCGGCTAGGACCTGCTGTTCACTCAAGTCCGGAAACGTGGCTCCCGTAGCTTCCATGCCGTGCCTCACGGTGTTTCCCGCCATTTCCGTCCAGTGATCGGGCCGTGGATCATCTTTGTGCCTTCAGTACGGCCGCATGGCAGAGATGACCCTTTCCGCTCCACAGCTGCGTCGCGCATGGAGCCTCACGTTGCTGGCCGCGCTGCCCGTGGTGGTGTCGTTGCCAGCGTTCTTCCGCATGCTCGGTGCCAAGCCCGGCATCCGGATGTACGACCCCTTGTTGGCCGCATTGCCCAGCGCGGACCTATCGGTGCCGCTCTTCCTCTTCCTCTACGCTGTGGTGCTGCTCGTTGTGGCCGGCCTGCTCCGGCACCCGCTGCGCTTCCTGCGTGCCGCGCAAGCCTATGTGCTGCTCCTGATCATGCGCATGATCACCATGACCCTGTTCACGTTCGATGCGCCGCCGGGCATCGTCGAACTGCACGACCCCATCAGCACGCTCTTCTACCCGGGCCAAAGGCCGTTCCAGAAGGACTTGTTCTTTTCCGGACATACGGCCACCATCTTCCTGTTCTACCTGGCTGCACCCTGGCGCGTGGGCCGGCCACTGCTCCTTGTCGCCACGGTGCTCGTTGGGCTTGCCGTGCTGGTCCAGCATGTGCATTGGACCGTGGATGTGCTGGCGGCGCCGTTCTTCGCATGGCTCGCCTGGCGCTGGGCCGGGTACACGGTGCGCTGGTCGTACCCGGGTGGTGCGCGCACCATCGCTTGACACGAAGGGACATGGGTCGCAAGTTCCCGACCACGATCGTCATCATCGGCCCAGCGATCTTCTCCGAAAAAAGCGCTTCGGGTGTGCCTTTGCCGCCCATAGCTTTGTCCTCACAACTTCTCCCATGAACATCGTAGTGCTGTCGCGCGACGGCAAACTTTACTCCACCAAGCGCTTGGTGGAAGCCTGCGAATTGCGCGGCCACACTGCCCGTGTAGTGAACCACGTGAAGTGCGATATCCTCATCGAAAAGAAGAACCCGCAGGTGATCTACGGCGGGCAGCCGCTCACCGATGTGGATGCCATCATTCCCCGCATCGGCGCCAGCGTCACGTTCTACGGCACGGCCGTGGTGCGCCAGTTCGAGATGATGAAGGTGTTCACCACCACCGAAAGCCAGGCCCTGGTACGCAGCCGCGACAAGCTGCGCAGCATGCAGATCCTGACGCGCAGCGGTGTGGGCATCCCCAAGACGGTGTTCACCAACTACAGCAAGGATGTGGGCAGCATCGTGGACAGCGTTGGCGGCGCGCCCTGCATCATCAAGTTGCTGGAAGGCACCCAGGGTCTGGGCGTCGTGCTCGCCGAAACCAAGAAGGCGGCCGTGGCGGTGTGCGAAGCCTTCAACAGCCTGAAGGCGCGGGTCATCGTGCAGGAGTTCATCAAGGAGAGCCGCGGCATCGACATCCGCGCCTTTGTGGTGGACGGCCGCGTGGTAGGGGCCATGAAGCGCACGGGCAAGGAGGGCGAGTTCCGCAGCAACCTGCACCGCGGTGGCAGCGCCGAGCTCATCACCCTTACGCACGAAGAGGAGGTCACCGCCATCAAGGCCGCCAAGGCGCTGGGGCTGCACGTAGCGGGCGTGGACATGCTGCAAAGCGACCGCGGCCCACTGGTGATCGAGGTGAATTCGAGCCCCGGCCTCGAAGGCATCGAGGGCGCTACGGGGCACGACATCGCCGGGGAGATCGTGAAGTTCATTGAGCGGAACGTGTAACCATGACCTCGACTCGATTCTTCGGTTGTGTGCTATCAGGATCACTGATGTCTTGCTTCAATTGTCCCGATTGGAGACAGGAAGTGATCGCGCCTCAGAGCTATGCGGGTGTGGTCATAAGTGTTCACGACCTTGCCGAACCCTGCAAAGGAGCAGTGGTCATTCGATCCGGTACAGCGACTGATACACTCGAAGGCTGCAATTGTGGGTTGACAAATGACTTCTGGTCGTCCCTCGAAATTGGGGATTCATTACTGAAGCCTTGGGGAAGTACCGATGTTAACGTCGTCCGTGCTGGTGATGAACGGACATTCGAATATCCGTGTTGCGACTATTAATTTATAGGTCTATACCTGTTTACTTCCAGAACTCTTCAATCTTCATCCGTTGTTGACTAAGTCTGGTCACGAAGAAGAACTGGTGCAGTTCGTGCAGCCATACGCGTCGGCCGATGCGGGTGTACCACCACATTGCGCTGCGCAGCCGGGGATCACGTTGGAAGAACAGCCGTAGTACGGAGCGAGGTCGGGTCTGCATGATCACTTCGATGAGTTTCACATAGAGGATCACCAACCAAGGCTTCAAGTGGACCGTATTGATCACCTGGTGTTTGTAGTCCCACTTGCGTTGATCGGTCAGAATGACCTCCTTGTCGCGAACCTCGTCGAAGTAGGGCGTCCACTTATGCGGCGTCACATACAGGAGTTGGATCTGGACCATGGCAGGGTGTCCGGCGATCGACACACCACCGATAGACCTCCGCAGTTGGTCTGTCCGCACATTTGGCGGACGACCCTGCGGGCTCATGTAAGCCACTTCGGCGCAGTACGATAGCCAGGACTTGAATTCAGGGCACTTCCCGTAGAGCGATCTACCTCGCCATCACGGCGAATTTCAGCGGCGCACGGCCTGCGCTTCGCGCCACATATACACCGGCGGGAAGGTCGATCCGCACCCGGTTTTGAGTTGTGGTTCGGCGGGTCCGCAGTTTGCCGCTCATGTCGAACACTTCGATGACCGCTGGTCCCTGTAGTGCAAGGTCCGCCATGTGCAGTTCGCAGTGCTCCATGTCGAAGAACCACGTCCCGGTTTCGCTGGTGCTTGGTCCTGTTGAAACGCTCAGCTCCGATTCGTAGCAACCCAGGTCCACCGCCACGCCGCGTATGCGGTCGTTCAGTGCCAGGTCGAAAAGCGCGTTGGCGTCCACGGCGTCGTTTTCGCCGGCGTTGATGCAGGGCGAGGATCCAACCAGTGTGTAGTCGAAGCCGGTCGCGTCGAAGCTGGAGGGTGCCATAGCATTGGGCGCCGTGAAACCCGGGTCGGTGTTCAGGATGGCGGTGCCGCTCGCATAACCGCCCTCCACAAGGCTGTAGCGCACGATCGGACCGTTGCGCATCTGTCGGCCAGCATAGGCCGTGTTGCCGTAGATGATGCAGTTGCTGACCCTCATGTGGTTATCTTCCAGCTGCACGATCTCGCTCTGTATCGTGCTGGTGGTGATGTTGCGGTTGTGCGCGATGGTGCAGTTGATCAGGTCGAAGGGGGAGGTGGTGCTGGCGAAGGTGTTCACCCGAAGTACTTCGGACGAGAAGCCGTTCACGCTATTGCCGATGATGGCCGAGTTCATCACCTTGGCCGAGAGGAAATCATCGATCACGACGATCGAGTTGGCCGAGAGGTTGTTGGTGAAGAGGCAACGATCAACGACGAGGGTGTCGTAGCGCAACGCATTGCCAAGGCAGGCACCGCTGTTCGCCGTATTGCCCTTGAACACGCAATCGCGCAGTACCAGGTCGGAATAGCCGCCGTTGTTGTTGCCATTGTGGATGGCGCCGCCGTTGCTGCTCTCGTTGTTCTGGAACTCGCAGTTCTCCACCCGCAGATTTGCGGCGGCCAGATAGATCCCTCCACCATAATTGGTGGAAGAGTGGTTCAGGAAGCGGCAGTTGCGCACCAGCAATTCACCTCCTAGTGCATTGGTCACGCGTAGACCGCCGCCCTGGGTGCCGTTGGTGTTGTTGCCGTTCAGGATGCGGAAACCGTCCAACACGATGGAGGTGGTGATGTTATTGGCTGTCACAACGCTATGCGAGTTGTCCGAGGCGAGGCCCAATTGGCCGATGTCACCGTTCAACGTGGTGGGGTTGTTCAGGATGTCCCTTTGATCGAGCGCAGTCTCCGTACCAGCGAAGCCGCCGTAGAGATCCACCCCGTTGCGTAGCACGAAGGAAACCGTGCGGGTGGTGCCGGTAGTCGGCCGTTACTGACCTGCTGCTACCCAGATCTCATCGCCAGGGATCGCGATACTGAGCGCCTCTTGGATATCCGTGAATGCGTTGGTCCATGTGAGACCGGTACCGGCCCCGGTGGCCGCCACGTTCACATGGTAGCGCGTGGCGATGGCGGGTGTCCAGACGGCAAGGCCGAGGATGGTGACGATGATCGATAGGCGCATGGGAGTAGCGGTACAGGTGCGGCCCGCGACCTGTCGGGGCGAGGCCAAAGCTACGCTGCAGCGCTCAGCGCGAGGTGCGCCATCACAATGGCTCGACCACCGGTGGACCTATGCCCGGACTTCGGCCCGGTCAGGCAGCTGGGCCAGGAAGGCCTTGCACAGCGCATTGAACTGCTCCGCCTGCTCGATGGTGACCACATGACCACAGCGCGGGATAACCTCCAGCTGTACGCCCGAATGCCGCTCGGCATAAAGCCTGGCCTGGTCCAAGAACAGATGGTCCTGCGCGCCCATCACCATCAGGTGTGGTACCTCGCTGGCCATCGCGAAAAGCCGTTCCAGGGTCTTGTTCAAACCCCGGTACATCGCGGTCCATTTGCGGAACTCCTCGGTGCTCAGGAAACGCGACTCGCGGATGAAGACCTTGCGCGAGGCTTCGTGGTTCTTGCGCGGCATCATGATCATGGCGCTCAGCCGGTAGAAGGCCGGATAGCCGATCACCTTGGCCAGTGTGAGGCTCGCCGTGGCCAGCACCTTCAGGCGGGTGCTCAGGCGCACGATGGCGCCGCCGTTCACCAGGGAGGCCACTTGTGCGGGCCGCTGCTCGCTCATTGAAAGGGCGATCACGGTGCCCAGCGATACACCTAGGAGGTGGACCCGCTCCAGGCCCAAATGGTCCACCACATCCCAGATGCGCGAGCCGATGTGTTCGAAGCTGTACTCCTTCTCCGCATTCGGTCGCTGCGCCATGCGGCCATGGCCGGGAAGGTCCACCAGCAGCAGGTTGCAGCACAGCCCCAGCACGGGCACCTGCCGTTTCCAGGTGACCGTGCTTCCGCCCGCGCCATGGATCAATACCAGCCACTCCGCATCCGGATGTGCCAGGTGTGTCTCATAGTGCAACAGGTCCGGGGCGGTGCTCATGCTCAAGGAACCAATAACGAGGTCGATCGTTCGGTGCGGGTGTTTGGTCCGAAATCAGCGAGGTCGAGTTGGTCCGTCGTTCGACCCTGGTCCGCTGGGCGCATCCGTTGCAGGTCGGCCTGCCTGAATTCGTGGTCGTTCCTGGGGGGCGCAAAGATAGGCCCTCACTTCGCCGGGCTCCTTCCGGAGAAGGGCTCAGCCCAGGACGTGCTTCGCACTCACGTCCACCACGAATCTGCCACGCAGGAACTTGCGCCCGAGCAGCACCTGGTATTTCATGTCGCTGCGGTCGAACAGGGTGAACTGGGTGCGCACGGCACGGTCGCCCAGCCGCACCCTTGTGGCGATGAGGTAACGCCGGCTGCTTTCACCGTTGCTGCTCTTCACGGTTACCCGTTTGAAAGCGGTGAAGACCTTGGTCTTGCGGCGGCCGCCCATCTGGAAGGTCACGTGCAATTGCTTGACGCCATCGACGGTCCTGATGCGGAGGCGCTGGTAATGCAGGGCGCTCCGGTAGGCACCCGTATCCAGCTTCGCTTCCACCCGCGCCACGCCAAGGCCGGGCAGGGCGATGTGCTCAAGACGGCCGATGATGCTTTTTTCCGGGGACATGCTGCGCCATGCAAAGTAGGGGCTTGTCGGATATGCGGCAAGCGGTGCCATCAGCTTTCCAACCCGCTGCTTTGTTGCTGTGCATCGGAACGCCGCTTGGAAACCCGAACTTCGTGCCGCCGCTCCGTTGCGGCAACGATCCCGATGACCATGACCCGCCTGCTCCCCTTCGCGCTCAGCGCCGTGTTCCTGTTCGCCAACCTCGCTTCCAATGCCCAGGACAGCACCAAGTCCTACGGGGAGAAGATCTCCGCCGAGGGGGCCATGAGCGCGGAGGCTTTCGCCAAGGCGATGTCCGTGTCCGATAGCATGGCCGTGAAGGTGGAGTGCGAGATCATCAGCAGTTGTTCGGTGAAGGGCTGCTGGATGGACGTGAAGATGCCGGACGGGAGCAAGATGAAAGTTCGCTTCAAGGATTACGGATTCTTCGTGCCCAAGAAAGGGCTGGAAGGCAAACGTGCCGTGTTGCAAGGCACCGCCACCCGTGAGACACTGGACGTGGCCACCCTGCGCCACTATGCACAGGATGCCGGCAAGAGCAAGGAGGAGATCGACAAGATCACCGAACCCAAGCACATGCTCACCTTCCTGGCCGATGGCGTTTTGATCACCGATTAGTCCGATGTTCGGAAGGCACGTTACACATGGACCCGCGGCAGTGCTGCGGGTCTTTTGTTGGGTGCTGCTTTCCGGGACGCTTTCGTTACCGGCGCAGGGCCAGTATAGCCTGGACCTCGGACGCGAGGCGGGATTGTTCGGCGCCGGTTTCGCTTTTCAAGGGGTTTCCCTGCTGCAAGCGCGTCGGCCATTCCCGGTGTACACGGCACCGCTGGATGCATCGGCTGTCGGTCGTTTGGACCGCGTTGCACTGGGCCGCTGGGACCAGGGTGCCCACAGGACCAGCAATGTGCTGTTGGGTGCCGCCGTGGTCGCATCGTTCACGGCATCGATCCTGGTGCAGGACGGCGATGACGCTTTTGTGCCTGTCGTGATCCTGTTGGAGACCGGCCTTCTCACCTCGGGCATGACCAACGTGATGAAGGAAACCATCCGCAGGCCGCGTCCATATCTGTACGACCCGGGAATTCCCGCCAACCTGCACCGCGGCCACGATGACCACCATTCCTTCTGGAGCGGGCATACGGCGACCGCAGCGGCCATGAGCTTCGCCACCGCACAGCTGGTCCAGCGTTCCGATGCTTCCGCCGGGGTGCGCACGGCCACCTGGGTCGGTGCCGTTTCGATACCTGCCGCGATGGGTTTCCTGAGGGTGCGGGCAGGCCGCCATTTTCCCACCGACGTGTTCGTAGGTTATGCTTTCGGCGCGCTGGTGGGCTGGGCAGTGCCCTACATTCACCGCAATTCACAAGCACCGAATTCTCCCTGACCATGCTCCCATTTGCCCTTGCCGTACACGGCGGCGCCGGAACCATTGCCCCGGCCGACATGACCCCGGCCCGTGAGAAAGCCTACCGGGACGCATTGGACCTTGCGCTTCGCAGCGGTCACGCGGTGCTGGCCGATGGCGGTGCGGCGCTCGATGCGGTGGAAACAGCGATCCGTGTCCTGGAGGACAGCCCGCACTTCAACGCCGGGAAAGGCTCGGTATTCAATGCAGACGGCCAGCACGAAATGGATGCCAGCCTGATGAACGGTTCCGACCTGCGGGCGGGTGCCGTGGCCGGGGTGCAGAACGTGAAGAATCCGGTGGGCCTGGCGCGTCGCGTCATGGACAACAGCGGTCATGTGCTCATCAGCGGCGAAGGTGCCTTCGAGTTCGCGCACCAACAGAAGGTCGAGTTGGAGGACGACCATTATTTCTTCGACCAGTTCCGCTACGAACAGTGGAAGCAGACCGTTGGCACCGACGTGTACAAACTGGACCACAGTGCGGGTGACCGGAAGTTCGGGACCGTGGGTGCCGTGGCCTTGGACCGTACCGGACACCTTGCCGCCGGCACTTCCACCGGAGGCATGACCAACAAGAAGTGGCAGCGTATCGGCGACAGCCCGATCATCGGGGCGGGCACCTATGCCAACGATTCCACCTGCGCCATCAGCTGCACCGGACATGGCGAGAGCTTCATCCGTGCCGTGGCCGCGCATGACGTGCATTGCCTCATGGCC
>JBIIYD010000170.1:0-6818 GCA_044347005.1 Flavobacteriales bacterium
CCACATTGAGGTTGCATTTCCATTCGGCGAACGATGTGGAGCACAAACACTTCGAGTTCGCCGACCTGGATGGCGATGGTGGGCTCGATCCGGTGATCACTGCCGATGCGCTTTCTGCGGATTCCGTGTACACGGTGGAGGTCGAAGTGCTCAATGAAAGTGTGAGTCCCGCCGATACCATTTCCCTGGAGATCGCCGAAGAGGACCTGGAGCATCAGTTCTTCTTCCAGGTTTCCGGTGCGAACGCCACTGTTGCTTATGCCGATGCCGATGCCGATGGCAACCCTGTAGGACTGTTGTCCACATGGACCTGTGGTGCCCTAAGCAGTGGTACGGTGGTCGTGACCCTGCGACACGAACCGAACAAATCCGCTGCCGGTGTGGCAGCTGGGGACATCACGAACGCTGGCGGCGAAACGGACATCGAGGTGACCTTCCCGTTGGTGGTCCAGTGAGGCTGCCAAAGGCAATGGGAGCGGAGCGTTAGGCCATTGGGGAAGGGTTGAACGTCTTTCTGCACGGTACCGAAGCCGCTCTTCTCCCATCATTTCGAAGGGGTCACGCCGCAAGCGTGGCCCCTTTGGGCATATATGCGGTCAGGGCATCAAGATGTTACTCCGCGAGATACCTCCCGGATTGCATCCTGGCACTCCTTCAGGAATGGGTATGCCGAGCTCTTGGTAATAGTTCACCCATGTTTCGAGGAATTCGCCTGTGGATGGGTCCTTGAAGGTCATGGGCGTTTGCTCGAAGACAGGAACTCCTCCGTTTGCTGATTCGTAGGCCAGAGCGACCAATTCCGAACAATAGAGCTTGCCGTTATCCGGCAGAAAGGCGTGATCGTACGGAGAGCCCAGATACTTCAAGGCTTCGTCCGTTGCGCGTTGTGCTAAAGCCTTGTGTTCAGGAACAACCTTGCGCGCAGAAACCTTTGGGCTGCGTCGCATGAAGTCGGCTAGCGCCGTAAGCTGCACCCCTTTGCCGATCGCTTCCACGACCGCCAGGGTATCAGCGATCCGAACGACCATGCCAACGTGGCTGAATTCTTGTCCTTCGAGACCTTCTGTCACGGCTTCGATCGCATCGGATACTTTCCCACCACTTGATCCTTGGAACAATAGGTCCCCAGGCTCAAGGGTGGACTTTTCCGGGTCGATCCTGGAAACATTGCTGTTGCACGCTAAGGGAGAAAGGCATAGCACTAGCAAAAGGACGTCGGCAGTCCAACGAAATGTGTGGAGCATGACTCTTCAAGTTGGGCGAACATAGCGTCCTTTCACCAGCAATTTCGACTTTGTTCGAAGGAGGTCCGATCCTACGCCGTGCGGATCACACCAGGATCGTTCCTTCATGCTGGTCGCCGAAACTCTTTGCCTGCCCGGCGCGATGCCGATATCCGCTCAACCAGCACAGCCAGGCATCAGCCTCGTGCCGGTCCTTCGGAGCGGGCGGTGGAAGGGCGAACATGCCTGCCATGAGCCGCATCTTGTGTGGCGGGATCACCCTTCCCGATGCGATCTTCAGGTAGTCCCATTCCAAGCGGATGAGTGCTGCAGGGTACACTTCGAAAACCGCGATACCCCGTGCGCGCCATCGCTCTGTCAACCGAATGGCACGGGCGGTAAGGCCACCGAGGAACATCGGGCTCATGCCACCGGCCAACCGATCCGCGCGGCGGAAGAAGTGGTCGTCGCCCTTGCCGAAGTAGGCGCCGGGCAGGCTTAGCGGCGCATCGATGTAGACGGCTTCGGGAGCCATCGCCAGCACGCTTTCGTCGAGCCAGGTGTCGCTGTCCTCACCCTTTGCGCAACGTTGGAAGTGGAAGAGTCCCCGGTCCCGGTGGCAGATCACGGTGGTGCCCGCCGTGCGCGCTCCGAAGTCGATCCCGATAAGGTCCATGTGCGCTTCTACAACACCACTGGCAGGCCAGGTGTTCCCGCCCAACATCCGTATCGGCGATCAGGCCTTGGCAAGGCCCGCCATCAGTTCCTGCGTGCTGAGCGCATCGAAACTCGTCACGGGTTGCGCCCACATGCGTACCAAGCGATCACCGAGCACCTCGCGCGCCGTTCTTTCAACGTTGCTGTAGAGCAGCGCTTTGGTGAAACCGCTGAGGTGGGTGAGGTGCCGACGCTCAGGCCCACCCTTCTCCCATAAAAGGTCCACGTGGTCTTCGATGGTATCGAACATGAGCAGGCGATTCTGGTTGAGGATGGAGGCCAGTTCCACGGCGTCCGCTTCCGAGAGGGTGAGGAACGAGATGCATACCATGATCGCTATCGGTCAAGGGGTTGTGTTCAGTTGGTCCGCCACCTGCCGCCAGAGGATGCCGGCGTCCTTGTCCAGCACGAAGTAGGCTTTGCGCAGTTTGGCAACCAGGTCGACCTGTTTGAGTTGGCTGTCCAACAACGCCACTTCGCGCAGGTTCACCAGGAAGAGGGAGCTTTCCCCGGCTTGGAATCGGCGGTTCTCGCCGTTCAGCAGCTGGTCGTAGTTGGCCACCATGGATCCGCCCAACTGCACCTGCTGTTCGGTGAGTGCCAGTTCATTCGTCCGGCGACCGATCGTGGTGCGGATCTGCTGCCGCTCGCGCTCCAGGTCCAATTCGGATCCGGTCTGGCGTAAGCGCGCCAGGGTCAGGTCACCACGTTCCTTCCGCAGGAGCAGAGGCATGGAGAACCCTACGCCCCATTGGCGGTCGGCGGGATCCCATGCGGTACCCGGCTCATTGTTCACCAGCCCTCCGTTGGCGAGGAAGGTGTAGTTCAGGTCCAGTTGGGGTTTCAGGTATTCGCCCCGCAGGCGCCGTTCAACATCCAGCTGTTCCAGCTTGCCCGCCAGTTCCAACAGCTTCGGATGCTGGTCCATGGCTTGGGCGATGAGGGTATCCACATTGGTAACAGTATCCGGACTACGCAGGTCCATGGTGTCGGGGATCACCGAAGGGTCGATCTCCAGCGGTCGCAGTACGGGGTCCCACAAGTGGTTGCTGAGGATCAACGTGGCGTTGCGGTACTGCACTTCGGCATCGCGCAAGCGCATCAGGCGGTCCTGCACCTGCAGCAGGGCTTCGAGCGTATCGATGGCGGGTCGGTCGCCACCGCGGAAGCTGCCGCGAATGCCCACCAGGCGCACTTCGGCCTGTGCCACCGCCGAGCGAGCGATGCCCAAGCGTTGGTAGGCCGCGATCCATTCCAAGTGGTCCGTCAGTGTCTCATAGTACACGTCGTTCAACAGTCGAAGGCGCTCGGCTTCGGCCATGTCCTGGTAGGCCTGGGCCTTGCGCAGGTCCGCGCGACGCCTGTCGATGAAGAGCCCCTGGCCGATGGGAACGGAGACGCCCGCCCTCAGCAGACCCGCGTCCGGAGTGACGTCCGCTTCGTTCAGGAATTCGCCGCTGTTGCTCTGGAATCCCCCGAAGAGCTCGGCACCGAACCAGGTGGGCACCTTCAGGCCGGCATCCAGCAGTGAGTAGTACTCCTTGTCATCGAAGGTCTTTTCCGTGTAGCCCGCCACCGCCTTGGGGTCGAACGCTCCGCGGGCGGAACGCACAGCGGCATCGCCCATGTCCGTGCGCAGCATGGCCTGGCGCACCGCCGGATGGTTGTCCGTGACGAGTTGGAGCAAGGCCCGGCGGGTGAGCACCTGCACGGTATCCAACTGCGCGGACGCACCGTGCGCGATCAGCAGGAGAAGCAGGAGGGAAGCGGTCCTCATTGGGTTCCTTCCTTGGCAAGCCCAACGCTCATGGGGTCCTGGTAAAGGTCCGGCGGGAAGCCGTTGAGCTGTCGCCAGAGCTCGTACCAGATCTGCACGTCCTTCAGCAGGGCCATGCCATTGGCACCTGCTCCCACGCGCAATGCATCCGGCCAGGGTTTGTCGTCCGGGTCAGGGCCCACGAGTATTCTGTATTTCCCGTTGGGACTGATCAAATTGTCGATGGCCACCACCTTGCCGCCGTACGTGCCATAGCTGGTGTTGGGCCATCCGCTGAAGACGATGGCGGGCCAGCCGTCGAACATGAACCGCACCTTTTGCCCGGTGTTGATCAACGGCATGTCCATGGGTTGCACGTAGAGTTCAACGGCCAGGTCGAAACGGGCCGGCATCACACTGATCAAGGGCTCACCTTCCTTGACCAATTCGCCCACGCCGCTCTTCACGGCACGGGTGATGTATCCGGTCTGCGGCGCACGGATGATGTAGTTGCCGGCACGCACGGTATAGCTCGCGAGGTCCACCTGCATCTTGGTCACTTCGGCCTCCGTGGTGTACATCTGGCTCATGCTCGCGTACTTCTCGCTCTCGGCCTTGGACAGTTTGTCGCGGTAATCATTGCGGATGCCGCCCAGGTCCAGCTCGGCGTTCAACAGTTCGTTGCGTGCATCCAGGAGCTTGTTCTGGGCATCGATCATGGTGGCGTTGGCGCGCTGCTCCTGCACCCTTCGCCGTTCCACTTCCACCATGCTGATGAGCCCTTCCTTGAACTGTTCCTCGCCACGCTTCAACTGGTCGCGCGCCACCTTCACCTCGGTCTTCGCGGCCACCACGCGGATGCTGTCGCTCTCCACCCGCAGCTTGCCCTGCAGGATCTTGTTCGCGGCCTGTTCCAGCTTGATGCGCATGGACTGCGAGAGCGCATCGATCTGGGCGTCCAGGCTGTTCACCTTTTCCTGGTAGCTCTTGGAGGTCATCTCCTTGGCCATGATCTGCTCCTGGGTACGGTCCAACAGCTGGGGGTCGAAATACTCCTGCTTCACCTCGCTGATGCGGAGGATGGTATCGCCCTTCTGCACCAACTGTCCTTCCTGCACATACCATTGCTCGATGCGGCCGGGGATCACGGCGTGTATGGTCTGCGGACGTTGGTCGGGGCTCAGGCTGGTGAGTGTGCCGCGTGCACGGATGTTCTGTGTCCAGGGCAGGAACAGGGCACCGAGGAAGATCACCACCGCGACGGTGACCAAGCGACCGAACCGCTGTGCGGCATGGGCTTCACCCACCGTGTTCATGGCGGTGTACGTGCCTTCGTCCAGCCGTGGCGTGGCACACTCGGGGGCAGGGGAAATGTTGAGCATGGCCGTTCAGCGTGTGATGTGATCGGTGATGCGTCCGCCGTCCAAGGTGATGATGCGTTGGAAATGGCGCTGGAAGAGCGGGTCGTTGCTCACGGCGATCAGGGTGAATGGCGCGTCCTTTCCGGTAAGCAGTTCAAGCAACACATCATGCTCGTTGGCCGGCATGGGCAGGGCATCGTCCTCGTAAAGCACCAGTCGCGGCCGGCCTGCGAGGCAGCGGGCTATGATGATCCGGCGGACCAGGCTCTGGGGGAGGCGCGAACCCAAGGGGTCGAGCACGGTCAGGAGCCCATCGGGCATGTCGGAAAGCATGGGCAGGAGTCCGGTGCGGACCGTAGCGGCCCGCGCTTGCTCTTCGGTGATCCAGGGGCGGCCCATGATGATGTTCTCCAGCACGGTGCCGCTGAAGATCTCCTCGTGCGTGAAGCTGTCACCCATGGCGCTGCGGGCGTTCTCCAAGGAGAGACTTCGCAGGCCTTGTCCATCGAGGAGGACCGTTCCATGGTCCGGATCCACCAGACCGGCGATGATGTGCAGCAGCGTGCTCTTGCCCGATCCATTCGACCCGGTGATGCACACCTTCTCACCGGGCTTCAACACCAGGTCGATGTCGTTGAGCACAGCGTTGCCGCTCCAGTGGCTGTTGAATCCCACTTTGCGCATCTCCACGGCCATGGCTCCGCCTTCCTCCATGGTCACGGGCAGCGTCATGCCATCCTGTTTTTCCAAGGGAAGGTCCGTCACATTGCCGATCTTCTCCAGGGCGGTGAGCACATCGTAAATGGAATCCAGGCCCAGGATGATCTTCTCCACCGCGTTCAACACGAGGATGATCACGATCTCCGCTGCCACGAACTGGCCGATGTTCATGCGCTCGTTCATCACCAGCAGGCCGCCGAGGATCAGCAAGGCCAGGGTGACCACCGTTTTGAAGGCGACCATGGCCCAGTAGTGCCCCAACAGCACGGTGAAGTGCGACCGCCTTGCCTTGGTGTACTTGGTGGCCAGCTCATCCGCCCGTTGCAGCGGCAGGGTGGTCTCCCCGGCGAGCTTGAAGGTGCTGTTGGAACGACCCAGTTCCTCGAGCCAGTAGGCTGTGGCGTACTTGTACTTCGATTCCTCCAGGCTCGTCTCCAAGCCGCGCGCACCCGTGAAGCGGTAAACCGCCCAGAGCAGCGCGATGAGGAACATGGCAAAGGCGATGAAGAAGGGGTGGTAGAAGGAGAGCAGGGTCAGTCCCAGCAGGATCTGCAGCGCGCTCACCGGGATGTCCAGCAGCACCTTGTCCAGGCCTTTCTGCACGGAGATGGTGTCGAAGAACCGGTTCACCAGTTCCGGTAGGTAGCGTGAGTGCAATTGGTCGGGACGAATGTGCGGCAGGCGGAACGCGAACTCCAGGGAGGACCGCACGAAGAGCCGCTGCTTGATGTGTTCGCTGAGGCTGATCTGCATCACCTGCATGGCCCCGGTGAACGCTACACCCACTGCCACGAAGGCGATCAACACCGCCCATGATGTGGCCAGTTGCCCGCCACTGATCAGGTTGATGATGGCCTGTATGCCCAGTGGCAGCGTGAGGGTGATGGTACCACCGACCAGCGCGAAAAGGTAGATGTACAGGATCTCCTTGCGGTCCAGCCGGAGCAGGTCGAAGAGCCGTTTGAAGGGCTTTGAAGCGTAGGCCGATCTCATCGGTTGCGGGCGTTGATGCTGGCGAAAACAAGGTCCACGAAGTGGTCG
>JBIIYD010000017.1:0-21594 GCA_044347005.1 Flavobacteriales bacterium
AGTTCGCTCTCCTGCATGGAGGGCGTATAGGCCACCTTGTGGGTGTAACTGAAGGCCTTGCCGGTCTCGTAAGGGATCACGGTGTTGTTGCCCACGGCGCCCTCACCTTGGAAATACGCGGTCTTGAAGGGTGTTTCTCCGCCCGTATAGGTCAGCGTTGGTGTCAGTTCCACCATGGCCTTCTTGTGGAAGTACTTGCCGGGGAAGTTGCCGTTGATGCTGATGGCCACCGAGTCACCTTGAACGATCAGGGGGTTCGGGTCGAGTGTGTACTTGATGTTCTCAACGTACTTGCTCATTTTGCCCAAGCCGCCGCAGCCGCTCAGTACCAGTGCTGCCATGATCGTCAGGGTCGTGCCCTGCAGATACCGCTTTTCCATGCGTAAGGGATTGTTGCTTGAATTTCGGGTGCAAGTATACACACTGTCCTGTGCGCTAGGTCCTTTTCTCCCCGCAATAAGCGAAAGTTCGCCCGGGTTTACCTATAGGTGTACGATCCTGTGCGCTGCTTGGTGGTCCTCTTGGAGCAGTGCCGTGAAGGCTTCGTAAGCCCCATGGTCATGAAGCAGGTCGTGGTTTCCGAGGTCCACGACCAAGGACCGTGTGCCGGCCGCTTTCTGGAGGTGGTCCATGTAGCGGGCATGCAGGTCCGAAAGGTAGTCGGCACCGATCTGCTGCTCATAGCTGCGACCGCGTGACCGGATGCGTGAGCGGACACGGTCCAGGTCCATGTGCAGATAAACGACCAGGTCGGGTCGTGGCAGATCGCTGTACATGATGTTGTACAGGTCCAGGAAAAGGCCGTACTCGTCTGGCTGCAGGGTCACGCTGGCGAACACCAAGGATTTGCCCAGCGAATAGTCGGCTATGGTGCATGGGCTGAACAGGTCCTGCTCGGTGATCCGTTTCAGTTGGTGGTAGCGCTGTGCCAGGAAGGACAGTTCCACGGAGAAGGCATAGCGGTCGGGCTGTTCATAGAACCGAGGCAGAAAGGGGTTGTCGTCGAATTCTTCCAACACCAAGCGCGCGTTCCACGCGCTGGCAAGTCTGCGGGCCAGGGTGGTCTTCCCGGCCCCGATGAGACCTTCCACGGCGATATATTGGTAGGGCATGGTCGAATGACGTGGGCTATGCCTTGGTGCCGAGGTCGTTGAGCAGTTGTAGCACGGTGCGTTGCAGGATGGGGTGCACGGCCAGCGGAGCCACATCGGCCGCAGGGGCCAATGCGAACCGGCGCTGGTGGAACAAAGGGTGCGGTACGCGAAGTTCGGGCAGGTCGACGACGCTATCGCCGATCAGCAGAATGTCGATGTCCAGGGTGCGCGAGGAATACCCCTTGCTCGTACCGCGGACGCGCCCCAGACGTTCTTCGATGCGCAACAAGGTCCGGAGAAGGTCGGTGGGCTCCAAAGCGGTCCGCACCGATATGGCCTTGTTCAAGAAGAGTTTCTCCCCTGCGAAGCCCCACGGCTCCGTCCAATGCGCCCGACCCACCGCCAGCACAGGGCCCACATCCTTCGCAATGGCCTCTTGGGCGTGCTCCATGGTCGAGCGCACATCGCCCAGATCGCCGCCCAACAGCAGCAAGGCCTCCCGGTATCCGGTCATGGGGCGAAGGTATTCGGTAGGTGGTGCCACCCATCAAAGGTCGGTCCCGTTCGTGTGATCGTCGGGTTGCCGTGCTCCGCGTGCCGTGTAGCTTCACCGCCTCGATCCTAAAACCCACGACCACTTCCATGAGACAGTTCCTCAAGTTCATGCTCGCCTCCATGGTGGGTTCATTCCTCCTGATCGGTGTCCTTTTCCTGCTCACCATCGGCCTGGTGGCCGCGCTGGCGGCAGGGCTTTCGTCCGAAGGCGAGCGCACCACCATCAAGGAGGGTTCGTTGCTCCACCTCACCTTGGACAAGGAGTTCGTGGACCGTGGGTCCAAGGAGCAGTTGGACCTGGATTTCGGGCCATTCGCGGGTATGGGCAAGACCGGTCTGAACACCGTGCTGGCCAGCTTGGAGCACGCCAAGACGGACGACAAGATCAAGGGCATTTTCCTGGACCTTTCCACCGTAGCCGGCGGTTACGCCACCTTGCGCGAGATCCGGGAAAAGCTCATCGAATTCAAGACCGAAAGCGGAAAGCCGGTGATCGCCTATAGCGATAGCTATTCCCAGGGGTCGTACTACCTCGCCACGGCGGCCGATTCCATCTTCCTGCAGCCGAAGGGCGATCTGGACTACCGCGGATTGCGCACCGAGTACATGTTCCTGAAGGGCATGTTCGAGAAGCTGGACGTGGACATGCAGTTCATCCGGGGCAGCAACAACAAGTTCAAGAGCTTCGGTGAGATCTATACCGAGGAGCAAATGAGCCCGGCGAACCGCGAACAGTTGCGCCTGCTGCTCGACGGGTTCTGGAGCGAACACCGCGCCGCCGTGAGCGAGAGTCGTGGCATTACTCCTGCCCGTTTGGACTCGATCGCCAACAATGTCCTGGTGCGCAACGCACCGGCGGCATTGGAGCTCGGCTTCGTCGATGGACTGAAATTCCGGGACGAGGTGCTGGATATTCTGCGGGAGCGTATGGGCTTGGAGAAGGGTAAGGACATCCGTGTCGCCGATCTGAACACCTATAGCCGCTCGTTCACTCAGGGCGCAGGGAAGGGCAAGCTCGCTGCGGGCAAGGACAAGTTGGCCGTGATCTACGCCGAAGGAAGCATCGCCATGGGCAAGAGCAGCGATGGAACCATCGGCGGGGCTTCCCTGTCGAAGACCATTCGTGAAGCGCGGGAGGACAGCACCGTGAAGGCCATCGTGCTTCGGGTGAACAGTCCCGGTGGCAGCGGGCTTGCGAGCGATATCATCTGGCGCGAAGTGGCGCTGGCCCGTGCCGTGAAGCCGGTGGTGGTAAGCATGGGCAATGTGGCCGCTTCGGGTGGTTACTACATCGCGGCACCGGCCACCAAGATCTTCGCCGAGCCGACCACGGTAACCGGTTCCATCGGCGTGTTCGGCATCATCCCCAACCTGCAGGGCTTCTTCAAGAACAAGATCGGGATCACCTTCGACGGAGAGAAGACGCACGAGTATGCCGATATGATGACCACGAGCCGCCCGCTGACCTCCGAGGAGCGACGGTTGATCCAAGGCTACATCGACGACTTCTACCAAGGCTTCACCGAGCGTGTGGCCGAAGGGCGCAACATGACCGTGGCACAAGTGGACAGTGTGGGCCAGGGCCGTGTATGGACCGGTACCGATGCCAAGCGATTGGGCCTGGTGGACGAATTGGGCGGATTGGAGGATGCCATCAAGGCGGCGACCGAAATGGCCGGGTTGACCGACTTCAAGCAGGTGGAAATGCCCAAGCAGAAGGACCTCTTCGAGCAGCTCATGGAGGACTTCAGCGGTCAGACCCGCATGTGGGCCGCATCCCTCTGGCTGGGCGAGGACGTGCGTATCCTGGAACAATACAAGCACCTGCGCGAGGTCAGGGAGCAAACGGGCATCATCGCCCGTATGCCCTTCGACCTGGAGGTGTACTGAGCCGTTCTTTTTGAATCGCGAAAGGCCCCGGTGTTTCCGGGGCCTTTCGCATTTGGTCCGGGTAGAAAGAGCAAGAGGCCCCGGTGCTCCGGAGCCTCCTGCCAACCCTAACGATCAGTTCCCTGACCAAACCCTGCGCTTGTTACGCCGTGTCCGGGAGAAAGGTTTCGAGGTTTTGCCGTTTGCCCGTCTCCCTGGTGGGAGGCCGCTCCCGAAACCACAAAAGGCCCCGGAGAACCGGAGCCTTTTGATCGCCCTAACGATCAGTTCCCTGACCAAAACCTGAGGCTTGTTACGCGACCGTGGTGCGATCGGTTACATGCGGGGTCCATAGTCGCTCCGCAGGTGGAAGAATGGACGAGGTCCGGTCCGGCACGCGAGCACCTTTTCACACAAGTGTCACATGGTAACCACTGTGGTTGCGCACGTTGAGCACACGGCCGTCCTCCCACATGAGGTATTGCCCCTTGATGCCGATGAGCCGGCCTTCAACGAGCGGTTCCTTGGCCAGTTGCATGCTGACGACCTTGGCCGGATAGTGCAGCACCGGGTAGCGCAACACCTCCGGCATGGCATCGGGCAGCAGGTAGGTATGGAGGTCCTCGCGCAATAGGCCGGGCAGTTCGTTCCGCAGCTGCAGCAAGGCGTCGGGTTCCGGCTCCACCTGACGCAGCATGGCTTGCCAGTTGGTGCGGTCGGCCATGGAGCGCTTGAGGTCCACCTCGATGAGCCCGGCCAACTGCCGATAGGGTGTGCGGGCCACGGCCAAAGCCGCCACGGCGCCTTGGTCGATCCAGCGCACGGGTATCTGGGTGCTGCGCGTAACACCCACTTTGAGACCTGCGGTGCGGCTGAGGTATACGACGTGTTCGGTGGCGTGGTGGGCCACTTCCCAGTCCACATTGCGGCCTTCGCCGAGGTGGGCGCGGCATAGTTCGGGGCGAACGATGCACTCCGATGCTTCGGGCGCGTCGCGAAAGCAGGGGAAGCAGAATCCCTGACCGTAGAACTTCTTCACGTCACGACCACAGCCGGTACAGGTCAAACGCCCGGTGGCACGCAGCCCGAAATGTGCGCCGATGAAAGGTGCGAGGGCCAATGGGCCGTCCGCAGTGGCCAGTGTGTATTCCACCGTGTCGCCGCTACGGGCCGATAGTTTGCGCAAGGGGAAGTCCGAAGGCATGGAAGCGGAGATGCGTATCTTTTGGGCTAAAGTTAGACGCGCCATCTTCGCAGCACCGTTCGCAACCTATGCCGTTCAACTCCCTGTTCTCCTTCCTGATCAAGAAACGCCTGGCGCAGATCCAGCTGTTCATGGACGATCCGCGCATGACGCAGCTCGAGGTGTTCCACAGCCTGGTGGGTGCAGCGCGTTTCACGGAATGGGGCCGCAAGTACGACTACGACACCATTCGCGACCCGAACGAATTCAGGCGCCGTGTTCCCTTGCAGGACTACGCCGACGTGAAACCATTCGTGGAGCGCCTTCGGAAAGGGGAACAGAACCTGTTGTGGCCCACCGATGCGCGGTGGTTCGCCAAAAGCAGCGGCACTACGGGCGAGCGCAGCAAATTCATCCCGGTGAGTCGGGAGGCCTTGGAGGAATGCCACTACAAGGGTGGCAAGGACCTCATCGCTTTGCATTATCAGCAGTTCCCGGACAGCAAGCTCTTCCAAGGCATGAGCCTGGTCGTGGGTGGTAGCAGTTCCATCGAACAGTTGAGGCCCGACGCATACAGCGGCGACCTCTCGGCCATCATCATACGTAACCTGCCCATTTGGGTGGAGATGCGGCGCACCCCCGTGATCGAGACGGCATTGTTGGAGAACTGGGAGGAGAAGATCGAACGCATGGCCCGGGAGACGATGCGCGAGGATGTGCGGTGCATTGCCGGTGTGCCATCCTGGACCTTGGTCCTGTTGAAGCGCATCCTGGAGATCACGGGCAAGTCCAACATCCTGGAAGTGTGGCCCGGACTGGAGCTGTTCATGCACGGTGGGGTGAGCTTCAGGCCGTACAGGGCCCAGTTCGAGGCGCTCATCCCTTCGCCAACGATGAACTACCTGGAGAGCTACAATGCTTCCGAGGGTTACTTCGGCATCCAGGACCGCTACGGGGCCGACGACATGTTGTTGATGCTGGACTACGGTATCTTCTATGAGTTCATGCCCATGGACCAGGTGGGTGTCGCCGAGCCGCGCACCGTGCTGCTGGACGAGGTGGAGGCGGGGGTGCAGTATGCCTTGGTGATCAGCACGAATGCCGGTCTCTGGCGCTACATGCCCGGCGATACCATCCGCTTTACGAGCGTGAAGCCGTACCGGATCCAGGTGAGCGGCCGCACGAGGAGCTTCATCAACGCGTTCGGGGAGGAACTCATCGTGGAGAACGCCGACCGGGGCATCGAAGCGGCATGCAAGGCCACAGGCGCCGTGGTGACGGAATACACCGCCGCGCCGGTCTACATGGATGCCGAGGCGAAGGGCGGGCACGAGTGGCTTGTGGAATTCGATGTGGAGCCGGATGCCATGGACAAGTTCGTGGCTGCCTTGGACGACAGCATGCGCGCGGAGAATTCGGACTACGATGCCAAGCGACGGGGCGACATGGCCCTGCGCCCTCCCGTGGTGCATGCCGCACCCCGTGGCACGTTCCATGCATGGATGAAGGAACGCGGCAAACTCGGCGGGCAGAACAAGGTTCCCCGCCTGAGCAATGACCGCAGCACCATCGAACCCCTGCTCAAGCACGCCTTGGTATGATGCGCTCAAAGCTCACGGTCCTGGCTTTTTGCACTGCACTCGTGGGCATGGCCCAAACGGAACCGATGGTCACGGTCATCGAAGGCCGCTTCGACCTGTTCACCACGGACGAGATGGGCACGGTGTACGCGTTGCGTGGCGATGAGCTGGAACTCTTCGACAAGCGGGGAAAGAGCTGGCTGCGCAACAGCGTGAAGACCTTTGGTCGCATCCGTACGGTGGATGCCTTCTATTCGTTGAAGCCGATGGTCTTCTCCCCGGAACAAGGCCAGCTGGCGGTGCTGGACAACACCTTGAGCCTGCAGGGTAGCGTGATCAACCTGCCCCGGCAGGGACTGCCCCAGGTGGTGTTGGCCTGCATGAGCGTGCAGAACAACTTCTGGTTCTTCGACGAGCGCGACCTGGTGCTGATGCGCACGGATGGTCAGGTAAGGACCTTGGCCAACACCGGCCGCCTGGACCAACTCCTGGGTTTTACACCGAAACCGGTGGCCATGCAGGAGCACGAGAACAGGCTGTACGTGAACGACCCCGAGCATGGCTTCCTGGTGTTCGACCTGTTCGGCACCTACATGCGTACCATCCCCATCCTGGGTGCCACCAGCTTCCAAGTGCGGGGCGAACGATTGTACCACATGGTCGAAGGGGAATTCCGGACCTATGACCTGCGGAGCTTCGCATCGGGTCCTTTCGTGGTGCCCGGTGGGCCTGCCGAAGGGCTGCGTGATGCCCGGGTGGAACGAGGACTCGTGTACCTGCTCCTGCCCGAGCGCATCGAGATCAGGGAGCTGTCGCGTACACCCTGAAGCGAGCACGACTTTTCCACACTGCACGAGCGGTGCGGCCGGGGGGGATATCTTCGCCCTCCTTCGAAATCCACGGCCCCATCATGCATATCGCTATCGCAGGCAACATCGGCTCAGGCAAGACCACCCTTACACAACTCCTGGCCAAGCACTACAAATGGGACCAGCTGCAGGAAGCGGTGGACAACAACCCCTACCTGTTCGATTTTTACAAGGACATGCAGCGCTGGAGCTTCAACCTCCAGATCTTCTTTCTCAATTCCCGCTTCGAGCAGTTGTTGGAGATCCGGGCCAGTGGCCGCAATGTGATCCAGGACCGCACGATCTACGAGGACGCGTTCATCTTCGCGCCCAACCTGCACGCCATGGGGTTGATGACCACGCGCGATTTCGAGAACTACTTCCGCCTGTTCCAGAACATGGACAATGCCATCACTCCACCGGACCTGTTGATCTACCTGCAGGCTCCTGTGGAGAAGCTCGTGAAGCAGATCAGCGAGCGTGGCCGTGAGTACGAGAACTCCATCAGCATCGAGTACCTGAAGCGCCTCAACGAGCGCTACGAGGCCTGGATCCAGACCTACGACAAAGGCAAGCTGCTGGTGATCGACGTGGAGGACAACTCCTTCCATACCGATCCGGAGGACCTGGGTCGCATTATCAATTCGATCGATGCTCAGATCCACGGTCTCTTCCCCACGGAGGCAGCCGTGAAGCCGAGTCCAAAGGCTGCGCCGAAAGCAGCCCCCAAACCGGCAGCTGCAAAAGCACCTGCCAAGTCCGCTGGCAAGAAGAAGTAGCCGTTACCAAACTTCCTGACCGAAGCCCCGCGCTCTACAGCGTGGGGCTTTTCGTTCGGTTGAACGGGTGGACACGGTTGCGATCCATTCTGGGTCGTCCTCCGGAATGTGGCAAAGAAGAAGCGCCCGGTGATGGGCCGGGCGCTTCGGATGTAAAAGCTTTGGAAAGGGTCCTCAGAAACGGTCCGACGCATCCAGCGCATCGGGTGCGATCGGCGCTTCAGCAGTTATCTCCTGCAGCGTGGCGGGCACGGCACTGTGGGCATTGTCGCTCTCGTTGATGTGCGGTGCGATCACCAAGGCAACGATGGACGTCAGCTTGATCAGGATGTTCATCGAAGGACCGCTGGTGTCCTTGAAGGGATCACCCACGGTGTCGCCGGTAACGGCGGCCTTGTGCGGCTCGCTGCCCTTTTTGAACTCCTTGCCATCGATGATCACGCCTTTCTCGAAACTCTTCTTGGCATTGTCCCACGCGCCACCGGCGTTGTTCTGGAACATGCCCATGAGCACACCGCTTACGGTGATACCGGCGAGCAGGCCGCCCAATGCTTCGGGACCAGCGAGGAAACCAACAAGGATCGGGGAGATCAAAGCCAGTGCACCGGGAGCCACCATTTCGCGGATGGAAGCCTTGGTGCTGATGGCCACGCACTTCTCGTACTCCGGCTTGGCCTTGCCCTCCATGATCCCGGGGATCTCGCGGAACTGGCGACGCACTTCGTACACCATATCCATGGCGGCCTTACCTACGGCACTGATGGCCAGCGAGCTGAAGAAGAATGGGATCATGCCGCCCACGAACAACATGGCCAGCACATCGGCCTTGTAGATGTCGATGCCGGTGATGCCGGACATGCCCACGTAGGCTGCGAAGAGCGCTAGTGCCGTGAGTGCTGCGGAAGCGATCGCGAAGCCCTTGCCGGTGGCGGCGGTGGTGTTACCCACAGCGTCCAGGTTGTCGGTACGCTCACGAACTTCCTTGGGCAGGCCGCTCATTTCGGCGATACCACCAGCGTTGTCAGCGATGGGGCCGAAGGCGTCGATGGCGAGCTGCATGGCCGTGGTGGCCATCATGCCTGCGGCCGCGATGGCCACGCCGTACATGCCTGCGAGTGCGAACGAGCCCCAGATGCCGGCCGCCAGGATCAGGATGGGGAGCACGGTGCTCTCCATGCCCATGGCCAGGCCCCCGATCACGTTGGTGCCGTGGCCCGTACCGCTCTTCTGCACGATGCTGTCCACCGGACGACGGCCCATGCTGGTGTAATATTCCGTTACCAGGCTCA
This sequence comes from Flavobacteriales bacterium, assembly GCA_044347005.1. Classification (GTDB taxonomy): domain Bacteria; phylum Bacteroidota; class Bacteroidia; order Flavobacteriales_F; family PHOS-HE28; genus PHOS-HE28. Next base: position 9,198 of record JBIIYD010000017.1, read on the forward strand.
TGAGCGTACCCACGGTAAGGCCAAGGATGATGGCCCAGAAAACGTTCATGCTGGTGATCTCCACCGACACCCCGTTGCGGACGAACTGCATCGTCTCAGGCATCATCCATTGGATCAAGGGATAACTGACGATGGCGACCAAGAGCATCGAGCCCCAGTTTCCGATGTTCAGCGCGGTCATTACGCTGTCGCTGTCCTTGTTGATCTTCACGAACAGGGTACCCACGATGCTGAACAGCACACCGAGACCTGCGATCACCATCGGCAACAGGATCGGCGCCATGCCACCGAAGTTGTCGGCGCTCACCACTTCGCGACCCAGTACCATGGTGGCCAACATCGTGGCCACGTAGCTACCGAAAAGGTCGGCACCCATGCCGGCCACATCGCCTACGTTGTCGCCCACGTTGTCGGCGATGGTGGCGGGATTGCGGGCGTCATCCTCGGGGATGCCGGCTTCCACTTTACCCACCAGGTCGGCGCCCACGTCGGCGGCCTTGGTGTAGATGCCACCGCCCACCCGGGCGAAGAGCGCGATGGATTCGGCGCCGAGGCTGAAGCCAGCGAGTACCTCCAGGCATTTCATCATCTCCGGACCGTTCGCACCGGCGTCACCCACGTACATTTTCAGGAACACGATGAACAGGGTGCTCAGTCCCACCACGGCGAGACCGGCCACGCCGAGACCCATCACGGTGCCACCGGTGAAGCTCACCTTGAGGGCTTGTGCCAGACTGGTGCGTGCGGCCTGTGTGGTGCGCACGTTGGCCTTGGTGGCGATGTTCATGCCGATCCAACCAGCGAAGGCGCTGAAGAACGCACCGATCAGGAAGGCGATGGCGATGACCCAATCGCTGTTCGGATGCAGGGTTCCGCTCCAGGCAAGGAGTGCGGCGGCAATGGCTGCGAACACGCCCAATACTTTCCATTCGGCCTTCAGGAAGGCGCTGGCACCACGGGCGATATAGCCGGCCAGTTCCTGCATGTTGGCATCGCCAGCATCCTGTTTGCTCACCCACATGGCCTTGGCGATCATCACTACAAGGCCCACAACACCCATCAGGGGGATGTAGTACATCAGTTCACTTCCCATTTCAGTTCGGTTGATCGTTCGTTAACGTCCTGTTCTTCAGCAGAAAATGCAACACCCATTGCGTTGCAAGGGCCGCAAAAATAGACGAATGCTTGGAAGTTGGTCAGGTGACCAGAAAACACAAGGCAGCTAAGAGCCTTCGGGGTGTGCCTACTTCACCAGGTACATCACCTCCTTCACAGCCTTCACCGTCTTCGCAACGCTGGGCAGCGATGCATCGATCAGGTTCGGGGTGAAGGGCAGCGGCACATCGGCCTGGGTGACGCGCAGCACGGGCGCATCCAGGTGGTCGAAGGCATCCTTCTGGGCGCGGAAGGCGATCTCGCTGGCGATGCTGCCCAGCGGCCAGTTCTCATCCACCACCACCAGCCGGTTGGTCTTGCGCACGCTCTTCAGGATGGTGGCGTGGTCCAGCGGACGGATGGTGCGCAGGTCGATCACCTCGGCATCGATGCCTTCCTTGGCCAGTTCCTCGGCCGCGCCCAAGGCCACCTTCATCATCTTACCGAAGGAGACGAGGGTAACGTCCTTGCCAGCGCGCTTGATGTCGGCCTTACCGATGGGCAGCAGGTATTCGCCATCGGGGATCTCGCCCTTGTCGCCGTACATGCGCTCGCTTTCCATGAAGAGCACCGGATCGTTATCGCGGATGGCGGCTTTCAGCAGGCCCTTGGCGTCGTAGGGCGTGCTCACGGTGATCACCTTCAGGCCGGGGATGTTGGCGTACATGGCCTCGAAGCTCTGGCTGTGCGTAGCGGCCAGCTGGCCTGCGCTGCCGTTGCCGCCTCGGAACACGATCGGCACATGGAACTGGCCACCGCTCATCTGCAGCATCTTGGCCGCGTGGTTGATGATCTGGTCGGCCGCCAGGATCGCAAAGTTCCAGGTCATGTACTCCACGATGGGGCGCAGTCCGTTCATGGCGGCACCCACCGCGATGCCCGTGAATCCCAACTCGGCGATCGGCGTGTCGATCACGCGCTTCTCGCCGAATTCCGCCAGCATGCCTTTGCTCACCTTGTAGGCACCGTCGTACTCGGCCACCTCTTCACCCATCAGGAATACGTTGGGGTCACGGCGCATTTCTTCGCTCATGGCCTCGTTGATGGCTTCACGGAATTGGACGGTACGCATGTGGGCTGGATTTGACTGGGGCCAAAGGTAGCTGACGGCTCATTTCGCGTGGGTGGGATTTGGGTGGGACCGCTAACTTCGCCGCCCCAATTCAGCTTGGGCCACGAACAACGCATCACGTCCAACGTTCATCGATCGATGAAGATCCTCGTCCTCCTCAGCCAGGTGCCCGATACCACGGCACGCATCGCTTTCACCAACGACAACACCCAGTACGACGGCAATGGCGTCACCTTCATCGTGAATCCTTACGATGAGTGGTACGCCCTGGTGCGCGCGCTGGAACTGAAGGAAGGCGCCGGTGCGGGCAGCGTGACCACCATTACCGTGGGTGGTGCCGATACCGATGCCACCATCCGCAAGGGCCTGGCCATCGGCGCCGATGAGGCCGTGCGCGTGGATGCCCAGCCCACCGACGCCATGCAGGTGGCCCAGCAGATCGCCGCTTATGCCAAGGACAAAGGTTTCGACCTGGTGCTGGCCGGCAAAGAGACCATCGACCACAATGGTGGCCAGGTGGGAGCCATGGTCGCCGAATTGTTGGACATGCCCTATGTGCCCCTGGCCAGCAAGCTGGATGTGGTCGGCACCACCGCCACCGTGGAGCGCGACGTGCCCGGCGGTGTGGAAGTATTGGAAGTGGCCCTGCCACTGGTGATCGGCGCCAGCAAAGGCATGGCCGAGCAGCGTATCCCCAACATGCGCGGCATCATGGCCGCCCGCACCAAGCCCCTGAACGTGGTGCCCGCCGCTACCATCGACGAAGTGGCCAAGACCGTGAAATTCGAACTGCCGCCCGCCAAAGGCGCAGTGAAGATGATCCCTGCCGAGGACGCCGGGAAGCTGATCGAACTCCTGCACACCGAGGCGAAGATCATTTGATCCAATTCATCGTACGGGCGGGAAGTTTCCCGCCCCAACTATTCTTCCCATGAGCACCATCGTATTCATCGACACCCGGGGCGAGAAGCTCCCCAAAGCGGCCCAAGAGGCCGTGACCTTCGCCAGCCAGCTCGGCGGAACCGTTACCGCCGTCACCTTTGGTGATGGCCAGGCCCTGGAAAGCCTCGGCGCCCAAGGCGCCAGCAAGGTCATCGTGGCCCGCAACGTGAAGGCCGTGGACGGGCAGCAGCTCACGAAGCTGGTTTGCGACATCGCCCAGAAGGAGAACGCCACCACCATCGTTTGCGTGAACGACGCCACCGGCAAGGCCGTTGCACCCCGTGTAGCTGCCCGCCTGAAGGCCGGTCACGTGGCCGGTGTGCTCGGTCTGCCCGAGGGCGACACCTTCAAGCGCAACGTGTTCAGCGGCAAGGCCCGCGCTCATGTGCAGGTGAGCAGCGCCGTGAAGGTGCTGAGCATCACGCCCAACTCGATCGCCATCGTCAACAATGGCGGCAGCGCGACTGTGGAGGACTACAGCGGCGACCTCGGCGCGGCACGCATCACCGTAAAGGAAGTGCGCAAGGCCGGTAGCGGCATCCCATTGCCCGAAGCCGAGCGCGTGGTAAGCGCAGGCCGCGGCTTGAAAGGACCCGAGAACTGGGGTGGGGTGGAGGAACTCGCCACTTTGCTCAACGCCGCCACCGCCTGCAGCCGTCCTGTGGCCGACATGCACTGGCGCCCGCACCACGAGCACGTGGGTCAGACCGGCGTGGCCATCCGCCCGAACCTCTACATCGCCATCGGCATCAGCGGTGCCATCCAGCATCTCGCCGGGGTGAACCAGAGCAAGGTGATCTGCGTGATCAACAACGACCCCGAAGCACCCTTCTTCAAAGCAGCTGACTACGGTATTGTGGGTGACGCCTTCGAGGTGATCCCCAAGCTCATCGAAGCGGCTAAGAAGTTGAACGCGGAGCGCTGATCTCCGGATAGCCAAAACATCGGACGCCCCTTTCCATCCGGATCGGGGCGTTCCCGTATCTTCACGGCCCGCCCGAATAACGCATGGAGAAGGTCGAATTGCGCTTTCTGCGCATCACGTACAGCCACACGCACGCCGGGGCCTATGCCCTGATCCTTACCGAAGTGGAAGGAGACCGTCGCCTGCCGATCATCATCGGCGGGGTGGAGGCGCAGGCCATCGCCATCCAGGTGGAGAACATCAAACCCGCCCGCCCGCTTACCCACGACCTCTTCAAGAACCTGTCCGATACGCTCGGGGTCAAGCTCAAGGAGGTGATCATCAATGATCTGGTGGAAGGCATCTTCCACGCCAAGCTGGTGCTGGAGCAGAAGGGGAAGGAAGTGGAGATCGATGCGCGCAGCAGCGACGCCATCGCACTTGCGCTGCGTTTCGACTGTGCCATCTTCACCTACGAATTCATCCTGGGAGCGGCGGGCTTGAAGGTGGAGGAAGGCGAGGAGGGCGAAGAAGGCGAGCAGGAAGAGAAAGTCAAAGGGGAGAAAAAACCTGCGGCGGCCTCTTCGATGGAGGAGTTGCGCTCCATGCTGGAAGAAGCCTTGGACGACGAGGACTACGAACGGGCCTCCAAGCTGCGCGACGAGATCAAGCGCCGGGAGCAGACGAATTAAGTCCGACCGGCATCCTGCCTGTTGGACCTGCCCACCGGCAGGTACCCGAAGCCAATGTTCCCGAAATTGTTTAACCGGCAATGGTCCGATGCGTATCGGACGTGAATGGAGGTGAATAGCCCAGTGATCCATCGGGTACCCTTGCAGCCAGAGCGGGAATTTTGTTCCAAGTCCATTCCCGATGTACTTCGCCTTCCTTTCGCATTCGCTTGCCGATAAGGAACTTGCTCCCGACCTTGCCGCTCCAGCCGAACGCCCATGTCCGCCAGAACCGCCCTACGTATCCTTGTTGGCACATTCGCCATCCTCCCGCTTTCCGCCATTGCACAGGGCAACAGTGCGCAAGCACTCACCGGTCCTGGTATCGAAAGCATCCTGCGGGGCTTGCTCGGACTGGTCTCCATCATCGCATTGGCCTGGTTGTTCAGTGCGAAACGCAAACAGGTGGATTGGAAAGTGGTGGCCATCGGACTCACCTTTCAATTTGTATTGGCCTTGGCGATTCTTTACGTGCCTTGGGTGCAAATGGGCTTCGAGGCCGTGGGCAAGGTCTTCGTGAAGGTGCTCGATTTCACCCGCATCGGCAGTGAATTCCTCTTCCGCGACCTCATGAACGTACAAAGCTTCGGCTTCATCTTCGCCTTGCAGATCCTGCCCACGATCATCTTCTTCAGCGCGCTCACCAGCGTGCTCTTCTACCTGGGCGTGATCCAGAAAGTGGTGTACGTGCTGGCTTGGGCGCTGAACAAGACCATGAAGCTGAGCGGTGCCGAAAGCCTGAGCACGGCAGGGAACATTTTCCTGGGCCAGACCGAAGCGCCGCTCATGGTAAAGGCCTACCTGGACAAGATGAACCGCTCGGAGATCTTCCTGGTGATGACCGCCGGTATGGCTACGGTTGCCGGTGGTGTGCTGGCCGCCTACGTGGGTTTCCTGGGTGGCGACGACCCCGTTATGCGCCTCTTCTTCGCCAAACACCTGCTCACCGCCAGCGTAATGGCCGCACCGGGTGCCGTGGTGGTGGCCAAGATCCTTTTTCCACAGACCGAGCCCGTCGACCAGCGCATGGAGGTGAGCATGGAGAAGGTGGGCAGCAATTTCCTCGACGCCATGGCACAGGGCACTACCGAAGGCCTGAAGCTGGCTGTGAACGTGGGTGCCATGCTGCTGGTGTTCTTCGCGTTCATCGCGCTGTTCAACTTCGTCTTCATCAAGGTAGGCGACTGGACCGGGCTGAACGCTTGGGTCGTGTCCGTCTCGCATGGCAATTTCAAGGCCCTTTCGCTGGAGTTCATGCTCGGCTATCTCTTCGCGCCGTTGATGTGGCTGATCGGTGTGGCGGGTGAGGATATCACACTGACCGGCAGGCTGGTGGGGGAGAAGATCATCGCCAGTGAATTCGTGGGTTACGAAAGCCTGGCCACCTTGAAGGCACAAGGCGCGTTCACCTACCAGCGCAGCATCGTAATGGCTACGTACATGCTGTGCGGCTTCGCGAACTTCGCCAGCATCGGTATTCAGATCGGCGGCATCGGTTCCTTGGCCCCCAGCAAGCGTGAATGGCTCAGTGAGTTCGGTTTCCGGGCCTTGCTTGGCGGCACGCTGGCATCGCTGCTCAGCGCGACGATCGTGGGGATGATGATCTGATCCGACCGTACATCGTTGTTCGATGATCGCTGTTCGGGGTGCTTCGATCGGGGTATTGTGCCATCCTGTATTGAAGCACTGCCGCAACACACCGTTGTTCATTGACCGTTGTTCGAGGGTGCTTCGACCGGAGGTCTGCACGATCTTGCTACGAAGCTCTGCCGTCCTGGACAACGAACAACGAGCCTCACACGTTCTCAAGGTCAGATGACGCAGCACTTGCTGATCGGCACAACCTCGATACATAGCACCGAGGCCCCAAACAACGACCATCGACCACGACCCCATGCGTCGCCTCCTGATCCTCCTTTCGGTGCTTGCCTTGCTCGGTGGCCTTGGCTGGTACTTCACAGGCGATCGGTCCATCCCTCCGCGCGCTGCACCTGAGCCTGGTGCACCGCTGGATACCTTGCATGGCGTGATCGTATACCACAACGGCAGCATGGGCAACGTGAGCGGTCGCAACGTGGTGGACGGCTACAACGTGGGATTGCGTTACCAGTGCGTGGAATTCGTGAAGCGCTATTACCTGGAACACTACGGCCACCGCATGCCGAACAGCTATGGGCATGCGAAGGACTTCTTCGATCCTGCCGTGAAGGATGGCGAATTGAGCGCTGATCGTGGGCTGCTCCAGTTCACCAATCCGAGCGCCTCGAAACCCGCGGTGGGCGACCTGTTGATCCTCGACGGCTGGCGCGGCAACCCTTATGGGCACGTCGCCATCGTAAGTGCCGTGGAGGATGGCGAACTTGAAGTGGTGCAGCAGAATACCGGCAGCACACGCAATAATTATGACGTCGATCTCGATGACAAGGCTTGGCGTGTGGACAGTGACCGTGTGCTCGGCTGGCTGCGGATGAAATAGGAAGGGCAGGGAACGTGGGCTCGGTTATCGGGCTTGGTGGAACATGCGACCGGGATATCGAGCCAGCCACTGATCATCGTTCGTTGACCGAAGCCGCCTCGACAAGGCGGTAGCGACGGCATCCGGTCTGTGGGCTTCGGAAGAGCGGGCTACTTTTGGCCTCCCCGTCCATGGCCCCTCCCAAGCACAGCACCCTTACCGACAAGGCCCAGCGCCTGCTCTCCGAAGGGCTGGAGCGTGTCCGCCTGTGGGTGGTGAACAGCCGTGCGAAGGATTTCGTCCTGCTCGCTTTGCCGTATCAGGTGAGCGCCGTGCTTACCGCATTGGTCGCCGTTGGCTACGCCAAGCTGTTCCAGTACATGGAGTTGAAGAACACTCAGCTGCTGGCGATCGACCCGCGCTGGATCTTCCTGTCAGCGCCGGTCGGCTTCCTCGTTTCCTGGTGGCTGGTGTTCCGCTTGGCTCCCTTGGCCGGTGGAAGCGGGATCCCGCAGCTGATGGCCGCCGTGGAAGTGGCCACGGAGAAGAAAACAGACCGCTCCTGGCGGTTCCTGAACGTGCGCATCATCGTGGTGAAGATCGCCAGCAGCCTGGCCATGGTCCTCGGCGGTGGTGCCATCGGTCGCGAGGGTCCCACCTTGCAGATCGCGGGCAGCGTGTACCGCACCGTACACAAGTTGTTGCCGCCGTTCTGGCCCAAGGTGAGCCGCAAGGTGATGATGGTGACGGGCGGCGCGGCCGGCCTTAGCGCGGCCTTCAACACACCCCTCGGGGGTATCGTGTTCGCGGTGGAAGAGCTGACCAAAACGCACATCGCGCAGTTCCGTACGGCCGTGCTCACCGCAGTGATCCTGAGCGGGATGACGGCGCAGTGGTTGCTCGGGCCCTACCTCATGCTGGGTTACCCCAAGCTGGATCCGGCCACCTTCTCATTCATGTACAAGATCCTGGCGATCTCCGCCGTTTCCGGCATACTTGGCGCGCTCTTCTGCCGGGCCTTGCTCGCCTTCGACAAACTGCGCCGTTCCATCAAGGCTGCTGGTTGGCAGGCCTTGTTCGCCATCGGGTGCGCATTGGTCTTCGCACTTACCGTGTACCGTTTCGGCGCGCATTCCCTGGGTTCCGGGCATTTGTTGCTCGAGGAGTACCTCTTCGCGAACGAGGTGGACCCCACGCTCAAGAACGTGGGTGCTAGGATCCTGGGGCCTTTGTTCTCCATGTCCGCCGGTGGAGCGGGCGGCATTTTTGCACCGTCGCTGGCATCGGGCGCAGCGGTAGGTGGGTGGATCGCGCAGTGGTTCGAACCCACGCGTGGGCAGTTCAACCTACTGGTGCTGGCGGGCATGACCGCCTTCCTCACCGGGGTCACCCGTTCGCCCTTCACCAGTGCCATCCTCGTGCTGGAAATGACCGACCGACATTCGGCCATCTTCCAACTGATGTACGCTGCCATGGTCGGTTACCTGATCGCCTTCACGGTTGACCGCAAGAGCTTCTACGAGCGCATGAAGGAGCGCTTGTTGAAGGCCTTGCCGGGCTGGCCTCCGGTAGCGGAGCCACCGTCGCCCAAGGGTGCCCGTCGAAGGGCGGACGAAGACGAGCCCATGGGGGACATCGTCTAACTTTACAGCGTGGCCGCTTTGCTGCGGCCTGCACTCCAGCATACTCCATGAAACAGTACCACGACCTGCTCCGCCACATCCTCGACAACGGGACCGTGAAGACGGATCGCACCGGCACCGGCACCACCAGCTGCTTCGGGTACCAGATGCGCTTCGACCTTGCCGAAGGTTTCCCGCTGCTCACCACCAAGAAGCTGCACGTCAAGAGCATCGTCCACGAGTTGCTCTGGTTCCTGCAAGGCGATACCAACATCAAGTACCTGCAGGACAACGGGGTGAAGATCTGGGACGAATGGGCCGATGCCGATGGCAACCTCGGCCCGGTCTACGGCTACCAATGGCGCAGTTGGGCCACACCCGATGGGCGCACCATCGATCAGATCACCAACCTGGTCGAGATGATCAAGAAGAACCCGGACAGCAGGCGCATGATCGTTACCGCCTGGAACCCGGCCGATGTGGACCGAATGGCCCTGCCTCCCTGCCATTGCTTGTTCCAGTTCTACGTCGCGGAAGGCAAACTGAGCTGCCAGCTCTACCAGCGCAGTGCCGACACCTTCCTGGGCGTGCCCTTCAACATCGCGAGCTACGCGCTGCTCACCATGATGGTGGCACAGGTCACGGGTCTGAAGGCCGGTGAGTTCGTCCACACCTTCGGCGATGTGCACTTGTACAACGACCACTTGGAGCAGGCCAGGCTGCAACTCACGCGCGACTGCCGCCCGCTGCCCACGATGGAGATCGACCCCAGCATCACCGACCTCTTCGCCTTCCGTTTCGAGCACTTCACACTGAAGGACTACGATCCGCACCCGCACATCAAGGCCGCAGTATCGGTATGATCGTCAGCGCTATCGCAGCCGTGGCGGACAACGGCACCATCGGCATCAACGGCGATCTGCCCTGGCATCTGCCCGATGATCTGAAGTACTTCATGCAGACCACCCGTGGCCACCACGTGATCACCGGTCGCAAGAACTACGAGAGCATTCCGGACAAATACCGCCCGCTGAAGGACCGCGTGAACATCGTGGTGACGCGCAACGCGGACTACGAAGCGCCAGGCGCTGTTGTGCTCGGCTCGCTGGAAGAAGCCCTGGAACATGCCGTTGCCGGAGGCGAGACCGAAGCCTTCATCATCGGCGGTGGGCAGATCTACAAGGAGGCCTTTGCGAAGCATGTGGTGCAGCGCCTTTACCTCACGCTGGTGCATGCCGACATCAGTGGCGACACGCACTTCCCCATGATCGATGCTGCGGACTGGACGGAAGTGAGCCGGGTGTACCATGCGCCTGATGAGCGCCATGCTCATGGATTCAGTTTTGTGGTGTTGGAGCGAGGGTGAACCGGTTTGCTGTCGCTGCCCCGATCGAACCTTTGGCACTCCACTTGTGTCATACGCACATCAACCCAAGGAACATGCGCTTCATCCGACCTCTCTTCATCATTCCATTTCTCATACTTGCCCTTGTTGCATGCAAAAAGGAGAAGGACACAGAGCCGCAGGACCGTGACTACACTTCTGCGGTCGATAACAACCTGGCTGAGATCTTCTTCTCCGACGCCCTCAAGCAGAGCGATGCCGCTGCGAAGTCCAACGAACTGCCTTGTAGCGCCAACGTGACCATCGATCTTGCCGCAAGCCCACGCACCATGCTCATCGACTTCGGTACCACCAACTGCATCGGGTCCGACGGCTGGTTGCGCCGTGGCAAGCTCTTCGTCACCTTCACGGGTCCTTACGGGGAACCCGGTACCTTGATCACCATCGTGCCGCAGGATTATTTTGTGAACGATCACGGCCTGCAAGGCCAGAAGACCGTGACCAACATGGGCACGAACGGGCAGGGCCAGACCTTCTTCACCATTGTCGTAACGGGAACAGTGACCGCCCCAGATGGAAGTTGGACCAGCACCCACAGCGCACAGCGGGTCCGCACTTGGGTGGAAGGGGAGGGCACCGTGAACCCCTTCGATGATGTGTACTTGATCAGCGGCAACGGAAATGGGGTGAACCGAAAGGGCATTCCCTACTCGCTTCTCATCACTACGCCATTGCGTGCCAAGGTCGGTTGCCATTGGATCACCGCCGGTGTGTTGCAGATCACCCCCGGAAACCTGGCTGTGCGCACGGTCGACTTCGGGAACGGAGCATGCGACAACCAGGTCACCGTTACGGTGAATGGGTTCAGCTTCACGTTCGGCGGGTAGGGTAGTGTTCTTGTTGAGGCTGATCGTTCGTGAGGTAAGCGCCAGCGGTTCTTGTTTCCATGAAAGGAAACATACTGATACCTTTATCCGCTCATGACGGAGCGCTTTGATATCGAGTTCCTTGCTGAGGCGGCCGAATATCTGGCATCGCTCGATCCCAAGGCCCGGGAGAAAGTGCTGTACAATATGCGCAAGGCTCAAGTGAAGAATGACACCGAACTGCTGAAGAAACTCACCGAACACATCTGGGAATTCCGAACTCAGTATGCAGGTCTTCAGTATCGCTTCCTCGCCTTCTGCGTCAAGCGAGGCGGTCAACGCGCCTTGGTCATTGCCACCCATGGCTTCAGCAAGAAGACACAAAAGACCCCTTCGCGGGAAATGGATCATGCCATGCACATGCGGAACCAATACTTGAAAGAACATGGCTAAGAAGATGAAAACCTACACACTGGCGAAGCTGGTCGATACCCACGTTGGTGAGCCTGGCACTCCGGACCGGGAGCGTTTCGAGCACGAACTGCAGATGGATCTGATCGGCGATGCGATCAAAGAGGCCCGTACCCGCCGCAACCTCACCCAAGAGGAACTCGGCAAGCTGGTTGGTGTTCAAAAGGCCCAGATCAGCAAGCTGGAGAACAACAGCGGCAACGTCACCATCGACACCATCCTCCGCGTGTTCACCGCATTGCAGGCCAAGGTCCGTTTCAGCGTGGAGTTGAGCGATCGTAAGATCAAGGTGGTATAGGGGGGCGGCTTTGGGCCAGGGGCTGCGGGCTTTGGGCTGCTCAGCACTTCGCATCCACCACTCCGGTGGCCGTCATGTTATCCACCTTTCGCCAGCGGAGGTAGATGCAGATGAGCAGCCCAAAGCCCGCAGCCCAAAGCCCGTGGCTCTTTAGCTGTTCCTAACTTGCCCCCATGCACCACCGCCTTTCCCGGGCACTGCGCGTCATCGCGGTCGCCCTCACACTTCACACCGCACACTTCACACCTCACACTTCAGCCCAGCGCCCTCCCGCCCAACCCAACGCCGCCGAGATCCTGCACAAGATGCAGAAGCTCAACGTGCTGGGCAGCGTGCTGTACATCGTGGCACATCCCGATGATGAGAACACCAAGCTGATCGCCTGGCTGGCCAACGGCAAGAAGGTGCGCACCGGCAACCTCAGCCTCACGCGCGGCGACGGCGGACAGAACCTGATCGGTCCCGAGCTGGGCGACGCGCTGGGCATCATCCGCACCCAGGAGCTGATGGAGGCGCGGCGCATCGATGGCGGCGAG
>JBIIYD010000171.1:0-6643 GCA_044347005.1 Flavobacteriales bacterium
TCGATCGAGTGCGATTCGGAGGAGATGAACGGAGGGCGGATACCGTTCTCGAAAAGCGCGCGGAGGATCACCTGGTCGTAGTGCTCGATGTCGATCTTGATGTAGTAGGGTTCGCCGTGCTTCCGGATCAAGCCCACCACGTTCTTCGAAGGCAGCCACATTCTCTCGAAATCGGCCAGCGCCTTCGGTGCAGGTTCAGGGAATTGGCTCAACACATGGTCGGTCCGGTGCACATAGAAAGGCACGTTCGTGCCGTCCTGGTCCACGGTGAGCACGCAGTTCTCCACGATGAGCCGCCCTTTGCCGATCTCCTCCGCAAAACGTGTCCGGATCTGGTCGCACAAGGTGGGGTTGGCCTCCACTGCGATGACCAGGTCCGAACGCTTCAGGTAGTAGGGCAGGTCATCTCCGTTGTTCGACCCGAAATCGTAAATGACCTTGGTCCCGGACCATGGTTCGGACTTGGTCGCTTGGTGTTCCATGGTCTTGGGGCTGCTTCAGGGAGGGCCAAAGTACGGGTCGGCCAAAAAAGACCTGAGGCGGACGACCGAAGAACTCGATCATCCGCCTCAAGTCCATGGTCCTCGATCAGCGCAGCAGCGTTACGTGCCCTACGAAGTTGTAGATCTCAGCGGTGGTCGGGTCCTGAACGCTCACGCGCCACACGTACACACCATCCTGCGAATCGACACCACCGTAGCTGCCGTCCCAACCCTCAAGGATGTCCGTACTGGTATGGATCTCTTCGCCCCAGCGGTCGAAGATGCCCAGCCTGAAGTTCTCGTTCAGGCCCGGATCGCCGACAACGCGGAACATGTCGTTGATGCCATCGCCGTCCGGTGTGAAGGTGTTGGGCACGTAGATGGCAAGGTCCGCACGCACGATCAACACGGCGCATTGGGTATCGGTGCAGCCTTCCGCATTGGTCGCGGTTAGGCAGGCCGTGAACTCGGTGGCCAAGGCCGGCAGGGTCAGCGTCGGCTCCGCCTCGGTGGAAGTGCCATAGATCCCGAAGTCCCAAGCATAGCTGACGGCGTTGGTGGAGTTGTTCGTGAAAACGAAGTTCGGCTCCAAGGTGGAAGCGATCGTTGGTGTTGTGGTGAAGGAGGCGATGATCACCGGTCCTGCCACGACCGTATCCGCGATGCTGGCCGTGCAACCATTGGCATCCGCCACGGTGATCGTGTACACACCGGGGCACAAGCCGTTGAACACCGGCGATGCCTGCGGCGCACCTTGTCCGATGCTGTATGCCACGCCGGTGCTGGCATCCACAGTGATGGTACCATCGCAAATGCCCTGGCAGGTTTCATCCGTGGCATCGGCACCTTCGATGGTGAAGGGGAGCGCGTCGACCAGAGTGTAGGAAGCAGTGGCCGTGCATCCGTTGGCGTCGGTCACTTCCATGCTGAATGTGCCGGCGCAAACGCCGATGGCCTGTGCCGAGGTGGCACTTCCCGTACCATTCGGCCAGGTGTATTGATAGCCGTTGCCGATGGTGCCACCGATCACGGTTGCCGTAGCGGTCCCGTTGCATGCACCCGAACAGCCGGGGTCGGTCACCGCAACGGTCACTTCCAGCAGGACGGGGTCGGCGAGGGCCGCGGTCCCGGTCGATTCGCACCCGCCCGGGTCGCGGACGACAATGTCATAGGTTCCCGGTGCGAGCCCATTGAAGGTCGATGTTCCGACGAAGGTGGTGCCGCCATCGACGCTGTATTGGAACGGACCATTGCCGCTGGCTTGTACCGTGATCGTGCCGTTGGAAGCGCCGGAACAAAGTGGGTCCACCGCGACAATGGCATCGATAACGGGACCGGCCTCATTGATAAGCTCCACGGAAGCTGTCAGCTGACATCCGGAGGACGCTACCACGATGTCGTAGGTCCCGGCTGGCAGGTCGGTGAACACATTGGAGGGCTGGAAGGTGGCCCCGCCATCAATGCTGTATTCGATCCCTGTACCAGAGGCCTCTATCGTTATGGTACCATCCGTGGATCCGCAGGAGGGGTTACCGCTTATCACTTGGTCGATGGTAGGCCCGGTAAGGGTACCCACGGAAGCTTGTGCGTTCGTGGTGCAACCGTTCGAATCGCGCACCACCAGGTCGTACAAGCCGGCTGGCAGGTCGGTGAAGACACCGCTGGACTGGAACGTGGTGCCACCATCGATGCTGTATTCCAAACCGGCACCGGGGGCGGATAGGGTAATGCTACCTGTCGCGGCATTGCAGTCGGAAGGCGTTGTCAGGACAGGGTCGAGCACGGGGCCGCTCGAGCCGGTTATCGTCGCGGTCTCCAGGGCCGTGCAACCATTGGCATCGCGGACGACCACGTCGTAGGTGCCCGTTGCAAGCCCCGTGAAACTGTTGCCTGCCTGGAACACCGTGCCGCCATCGATGCTGTATTCCAACCCGGTTCCGGCTGCTGTAATGGTAATGGAACCCGAGGGTGGGTTGCAGCCTGTCGGTAGCACATCGACGGCGCTGATCGTGGGGCCACCCGCAGAGGCAATGGTGGCCGTGGCTTGCGCCGTGCAGCCGCCCGCATCGGTCGCGGTAACGGTGTAAGTGCCTGCGGCGAGGCCAGTGGCGGTGGCTGCGCTTCCTCCGCTCGGCGTCCATGCGTAGGTCACAGGAGCTGTGCCTCCAACAGATTCGGCCGTGGCTTCACCATCGTTGCCGGCGCAGGTCGCATCCGTGGTCGAAACGATGGAGACCGTGATGGATGGAGGTGGTTGACCGATCGTAACGGTAACCGTTCCAGTGCAATTCCCTGCATCGGTGGCGGTAACGGTGTAGATACCCGCACTCAGGGTGGTTTGAGCGGCACCCGAGAGGCTGCCCGGCGACCAGGAGTAGGTGTACGGCGCCGTGCCTCCCGAAGCAAGTACTGTAGCGGTTCCTGTGTTGGGGGCCGTGCAGTTGGGGGCGTTCTGGTCGACGATGTTCACTGTGATCGTAGGGCAGGCCGCACAGGGCTGCACCGCATTGGCGTTGGAAATGACCAGGATGGTGCCCGATCCATCGCTTACCCGTATCGGGAATGCAGCCGGAGCCGGGATGTTGGTGCCCGTGGCAAACGTGGTCCACTGCGTCGTTTGCAAGGCGCAACCGGGAGGGATCGCGCATCCGAATAGGCAAGCGCTGCAATCTTCGACGGTGGATTCGTTCTGCCATTCGTAAGGCCCCACTCCACCCGAAACGGTGAAACTGCCGTTGGTCTCGGAGCATACCTGAAGGGCTGTACAGGTGCCGACCAGGATGTCCATGGTGATAACGCCACCCAAGGTGCATGGAAGTGGGTTGGGAACCGTATAGCTGATGGTGTGTGTACCGGCGCCGGCCACGGAGGGGGAGAAGGTCCCGTTGCTCGGATCGGTGATCCCGGGCCCGGACCAGGTACCACCAGGGATCGTGGCTTGCAACTGGATCGGGGCATCGGTCACACAAAGCGGACTCGGGTTGGTCAGCTCCAAGGGGTCGAAACATTCCACCAGCGGGGGGGCGCAGGAGGACAGGTTCACCGAGGTCACGAAGCCATTGCCACAGGCCACGATCTCGCCGTTGTGGTTCACGCCTACATCATAGACCGCACCCGGTGTGTTGACCGAGGTGATCAGGTTCAGGTTCTCGTCGAACTTGTATACCCCATTGCCGGAGCCCACGTAAACGAACCCGCAGCTGTCCACGGCGACCCCGCTGTTCTGGACGGAATTGGCACCGAGCTGGTTGGTGGTGGACCCTCCCGGGATCGCTGCTGTGGCAATGATCGACCCGCTCTGAATGTCTCGCTTGTGGACAGTGGCCCCGTTCTGCGTGTAGATGTGGCAGTCCGTGGCAACGATGCCATTGATCCCCATGTTGGTGGGGCCGAAGGCAGCCACCTGGTAGGAAAAGGCGTAGGTGTTGTTCTGCCTGTAATTCAGCGTAAGGTCCAGGTTGATGGACCCGATCGTGTCCAAGGTCAGGAAGTAGAACTTCTTGTTCGGCGAAGCACACAGGGCCCGCACTTCGTTCGGGTTGTTGATCAAGAAACTCGGGGATGTGGCGGCCACGTTCACCCCGGCGATGACCGCACCGCTGTTCACGTTGATGTTGAAGACATGGCCGTAACCGATGGGTGACAAGGAAGGACCGATCGTCAGTTTGGTCCCGCCCATGATCAGCTGCGTATAGTCGCAGTTGAAGGCGATGCGCCAGAATTCGTCGAGTCCCCCACCGTTGGCGGACCATACCTGGTTGCCCGCAGTGCTGATCCGCGCTACACGAGGGTCCGTTCCTGCTGTTATGAAGCAGTCTCCGGAGGGGTTGGAGACCATCGAGCCGATCCAATAGCCGGAGGTGTCCCAAGGCGTGTTATAGGTCCAGAGGAGATTGCCGGTGGGGTCGTATTTGCGCAAGCGCATGGGCGAGTCGCCCCCGTAGATGTACACGTTGGATGCATTGTCCACGTCCACGTCCCAGATCCTGTTCGAATTGGGTGCCGGTGGCGTTTGCGTCCACGGGTCGATGACAAGGGTGCGGTCGTGGTCGTACGCATCAACAGAGAAACCGATGGTGTTCCCTTTCCGGGTGAAGCGCGAGGGGATCGTTTCGTGTTCCGAGCCTTCGAGGTAGGTCAGCGGGGCGTGGTCCACGATATCGCCGAACTCCGTTGCGATCAGCAGGTTGCCACCTGCATCCAGGATCATCTTCCGGTCATCCGCAAAGCGCATCTTGATGTGGCTGGGATCGGCACCCGGTCGAAGTACGAGTGTGTACTTGATACCCGTCTCGGGATGGATCGTGTAAACCACATCGATGCCCGGATAGATGTCCTTGTAGACCAAGCGCTGGTAGCCTTGGATGCCGCCCATGTCCGTCACACTGCGGTCCGCGTTCAGGCTTGCGTAGGTATGCGTATGCGACGCCACGTCTTCCGCCACCAGCTTGGCCGCGGGATTGGCACCCTCCCAGGTCATATGCACCAGGTCCGAGTAGAAGATCATCCTGGGCTGGCTGCGGTCGCCCCGGTTCCGGTAGAAGTTCTTCTGCCTGTGTTCCAACCGGTAGGTGAGCCCCTCGTTCGTGAACAGTACACGCACTGCACCTTCGTCAACCGCATACTGGACCTTCGCACCTGCGCTGCCGTTCAGCCGGTCGAACTGCCCTTTGTTCTCGATGAACGTTCGGTCGGTAAGCAATGAACGGGTCCAGCCGCTGGTCGACTGGGCATTGAGCAATGCTGCTGTGCAAAGGCCTAGGAGGCAAAGCAGTGCGCGATCATTCATGGGCTGCAGGGTATGGCGAAAGAGCCGGAAGGAATGTGGTGCTCTGGACAGTTCGGATGACTGACGTGATCCTCCTTCCTTTCGGCGCCCGAAACTACACCATAGAACTATTCCCGGTCCAGTGGTCCTGGTCCGTGACAGGGACGGGTATCTTGATCAATCAGCCGGGAGCCTGCGATCCGCCGGCGCCGATCCACCTCTGGGACGATCGGTGATGGACGTCGTGCACTAAGCGGATGAACGTTAGGGTCGCGAACGATCTTCTTTGGAGCATCAGCCTATAGCCCAACGTTGATAAGTTGTACAGGTACGCTTCACAACGGCTCGCCAGTCGCAACAACTTGCGCACATTCGCCCACTGCCCATGAACTCAACCTTGCTCCTTGTTCTCATCGTCGCCTACTTCGCGGTGCTTCTTGGCATTTCGGTCGTTACCTCCCGCGGTGCCGGTAACAGCGCCTTCTTCCTGGGCGAACGCAAGTCGCCTTGGTACATCGTGGCCTTTGGCATGATCGGAACTTCGCTCAGCGGGGTCACGTTCATCAGCGTGCCCGGCATGGTACAGGCCAAGAGCTGGAGCTATTTCCAACTTGTGCTTGGCTTTGCCATCGGCTACTGGATCGTGGCCAGCATCCTGCTGCCCCTTTACTACCGCATGGGCCTTACCAGCATCTATGGCTACCTCCGCGAGCGCTTCGGCATGACGAGCTATCGCACGGGAGCCTCCTTCTTCATCCTCAGCCGTCTGGCCGGGGCCACCATCCGGATCTTCGTGGTGCTCAACGTCATCCAGCTCTTTGTGCTCGATGCCATGGGCGTGCCCTTCGCGGTCACCGCATTCGTGGTGATGCTGATGATCGTGCTCTATACCTTGAAAGGAGGAGTGAAGACCATCGTCTGGACCGATACCCTGCAGACCCTGTTCATGATCGGGGCCTTGATCGGGACCATCGTCTTCATCATCCAAGCACCGGGCATGGGCGAATGGTCGGCCATGCTCACGGAAAGCGGAATGACACGTGTGCTGGATACCGATTGGCGCAGTGATGGGTTCATCCTGAAGCAGGTGTTGGCCGGTATGTTCATCACGATCGCCATGACCGGCCTGGACCAGGAGATGATGCAGAAGAACCTGAGCGTGGCCACGGTGGGCGGCGCCAAGAAGAACATGCGCACCTTCAGTGTGATCCTGCTTGGTGCCAATCTCTTGTTCCTGTTGCTCGGTGCGCTGCTCTATCTCTACGCTGGTCAGTTGGGGATCGAACTGCCCCAACGGTCCGACGACGTGTTCCCCACTCTGGCGCTCCAGTACTTCCCGCCTTGGCTGGGCCTGTTCTTCATCATCGGCCTCATCAGTGCACTCTTCCCCAGT
>JBIIYD010000172.1:0-6613 GCA_044347005.1 Flavobacteriales bacterium
CAGTGGTGTTCGACATCAGTGAGAAGACCGAGGATTTCGCCAAGATGAAGGCGAGCACAAGGGAGATCGTGCTGGACTACTACCTCAACTTCATCATCTATTACAGCAACTTCTTCAGTGGACTGCTGATCTTCCTTGCGGTGTTGCTCTTCACCAGCCGCCTCGCGCACCGTACGGAAGTGATCGCCATGCTCAGCAGCGGGGTCAGCTTTCCGCGCATCCTGTGGCCCTACTTCATGGCGGCCACCTTCCTTACCGGATTTGCGCTCTTCATCAACCACACCGTGCTGCCCGGCGCCAACAAGAAGCGGCTGGGATTCGAGGAAGCCCATATCCGCGCCACGTTCCGGGTGGAAGCACGCAACATCCACCGCGAGATCGGCCCCGGTTCGATCGCCTACTTCGAATCGTTCAACGCCTCGGAACGCACCGGATACCGTTTCGGACTGGAACAGTGGGACGACCAGGTACTGAAGCGCAAACTGCATGCCGACCGGGCGCTGTACGACAGTGCTTCGGGAGTGTGGCGCTTGAGCGATGTGGTGCTGCGTGTGATGGAGAACGGCAGCGAGCGGGTGCAACAGAGCGATGTACTGGACACACTGATCAACCTGAAGCCTTCGGACCTGGGACAGCGTTGGGAGTTCGCCATGGCGATGGGCTGGGACGAGTTGAACGCGTACATCGATAACAAGAAAGCCCAGGGCGACGGCAGCGCAATGCCCTACCTGATCGAAAAACACCAGCGCACATCGGCCCCTTTCGCCACCTATGTGTTCACGCTCATCGGCGTAAGCATCGCCAGTAGGAAGGTGCGCGGAGGCACAGGACTGCACCTTGCATTGGGTGTGCTGCTAGTCCTGCTTTACATCTTCGCCATACGGCTTACCACCGTGGGCGCCACCAACGCCGGGCTCGACCCCTTACTGGCGGTCTGGTTGCCCAACGTGCTGTTCTCCTTGGTGGGCATCTGGATCTACCGAACGGCTCCCAAATAGGAAGTTGGAAATGTTAAATCTTCATCGTCATGTGCCGATGAATGTCCTTTCATCGTAATATTGCGATCTATAACACAAGCATGGGCGTTACCAAGACCGACCTCTTTACCGCACAGCAGAACCAACTGGCCACATGGGCCAAGGTGCTGGGGCATCCCGCGCGCATCGCCATCCTGCACTACCTGCTGAAACAGAACACCTGCGTCTGCGGTAGTTTGGTGGATGAACTCGGCCTGGCACAGGCCACCATCAGCCAGCACCTGCGCGAACTGAAGGATGCGGGATTCATCACCGGCACCGTGGAAGGCACCAGCGTGTGCTACTGCATCGAACCGAAGGCCTGGGCCAAGGCACAGACCGCTTTCAACACCCTCTTCGACAAATACAAACCCATCGGCAGCAGCTGCTGCTGATACAAACGCGACTCCGGTCCGACATGCATCGGACCAAGCCCGGAGTAACAAAACCATGAAAACAACGAACGATCACGTGCCGGAAACTTACGGCCCCAATGAGATCAAGGACATGGTCCGCGCCAAGTACGCGGAGATCGCCCTGCAGGACAAGGCAACGAATGCTGCCAGCTGCTGCGGCGCAGGGGGCTGCACCACGGATGCGTATACCATCTTCAGTGACGACTACTCGAAACTGGTGGGCTACAACCCGGATGCGGACCTGAGCCTCGGCTGCGGACTACCCACGGAATTCGCACTGATCAAGCCAGGGCACACCGTGCTCGACCTGGGGAGCGGGGCCGGCAACGACTGCTTTGTGGCACGCGCCGCCACCGGCCCTGATGGCCGCGTGATCGGTGTGGACTTCACCCCGGAAATGATCGCGAAGGCCAAGGAGAACGCCCGCAAGCTGGACTATCAGAACGTGGAGTTCCGCCAGGGCGATATCGAGGCGCTACCGGTGAGCGCTTGCATGGTCGACGTGGTCGTGAGCAACTGCGTACTGAACCTGGTACCCGACAAACGCCAGGCGATCTCCGAAGTGCTGCGCGTACTGAAACCCGGTGGACACTTCAGCATAAGCGACGTGGTGCTGGTGGGTACACTGCCTGCCCAACTACAAGGCGCTGCCGAAATGTATGCCGGTTGTGTAAGTGGTGCGCTGCAAGAGGATGAATACCTGGGCATCATCAACGAACTTGGCTTCGAGGATATCACCGTGCAAAAGCGCAAGCCGATCATCATCCCGGACGACATCCTGTCGAACTACCTGAGCGCCGAAGAGATCGCCACATTCAAGGCCAGTGGCACGGGCATCTTCAGCGTGACCGTGTTCGCGAAGAAGTCCACGGTGGACTGCTGCGCATCGGCGAAGGGTACCACGGAATTGAAGGACCTGAGCCCTTTGACGACTCCGGGTCAAGCCCGGAGTGACAACCCAAAGACCCGGAGTGACAATGCTGGACTGGACGGCTGCGAACTCGGAGTGGCCTGTTGCTGATCCTCAAAGCCCCATGACCATGCTCACCATCCTGCTCCTCTCCCTGCTCACCACCGAAGCCAACGCCACACCCATGGACCGCAGCCTTCATCCCGAACTCCAGCGTTACGTGAACGAGCGGGTGCTGCCCGCTGTCGCGACCTTACCGGCCGAACGCAAGGAAAGCCTTGATCTGATCGCCGCCTTCGTCAAGGAACGCAAGGCCGCCGGAGCCACAGCCGACCTCACCTTCATCTGCACGCACAACAGTCGCCGGAGCCACCTGAGCCAACTGTGGGCGGCCACTGCGGCCTGGCAGTTCGGGCACGACCATGTGCACACCTACAGCGGCGGTACCGAGGCCACGGCCTTCAACCCGCGCGCCGTGGCGGCCGTAGAGCGTGCCGGTTTCCAAGTGGTGAAGCCGGAAGGCAAGAACCCCGTGTACGAGGTCTCCTTCTCCAAGGACCATGGCGCGGAACGTTGCTGGAGCAAGAAGTACGACGATGCTGCCAACCCGCAGAAGGAATTCTGTGCCGTGATGACCTGCTCCGAGGCCGACAAGAACTGCCCCATCGTATTCGGTGCGCTGGACCGCATCAGCCTGCCATACAACGACCCGAAGGTGGCTGATGGCACACCCGAAGAGGCTGCATGCTACGACGAACGCTGTCTGCAGATCGCCGCAGAGCTGTGGTATGTGATGCAAAAGGCAGCAGAATGAAATACGATTCGGCCGCAGATGACGCAGATGGACGCAGATAACTCAGCATGTAGGGGACACTTACCGGTGGACGGCAATTCATCAGCGCCATCTGCGAGACCTACGGGTGCATTCCCTAAGCAGATGCAGAAGAGTAACATTCCACCTGCGCCATCTGCGAGATCTACGGGCGCATTTCTCATACTATGAGCGACGCCAAACCCACCATCGGTTCCTTCGAGAAGTACCTCACCGCCTGGGTGTTGCTCTGCATCGCCGGGGGCATTGCGCTGGGCAAGGTCGCCGGCAGCGGCATGCAGGTCATCGCCGACCTGGAGATCAACACGGTGAACATTCCCGTGGCGATCCTGATCTGGCTGATGATCTACCCCATGATGGTGCAGGTGGACTTCGACAGCGTGCGCAAGATCGGTCCGCAGTTGAGAGGCCTTGGATTAACTGTGGTGGTGAACTGGCTGATCAAGCCCTTCACCATGGCCTTCTTCGCGTGGATCTTCTTCACCAAGCTCTACGCGGCCTGGATCACACCCGAGTTGGCGAACGAGTACATCGCAGGGGCCATCCTGCTCGGTGCAGCGCCCTGCACGGCGATGGTGTTCGTGTGGAGTTACCTCAGCGGCGGCGACCCTAACTACACATTGGTCCAAGTGAGCGTGAACGACCTGATCCTGCTAGCGCTCTTCATCCCCATCGTGCAACTGCTGCTGGGCATCACGGGGATCGCCATCCCATGGGGTGTGCTGGTCACCTCGGTCTTCGTCTTCGTGGTGATCCCGCTCTTGGCAGGCTACCTCACGCACCGCTGGCTAATGAGTTCCAAGGGCGAAGCGTGGTTCAAGAGTCGCTTCCTACCAGCACTGAAACCGCTTTCCATCGCCGCATTGCTGCTTACGCTCATCCTGCTCTTCGCTTTCCAAGGCCAGAAGATCCTGACCAACCCTTTGGACATCCTGCTCATCGCGATCCCTCTAACGCTACAGACCTACTTCATCTTTTTCCTGAGTTGGAAAGGCGGCCGCTGGCTGGGACTGAACTACCGCACGTGCGCACCGGCCAGCATGATCGGGGCCAGTAACTTCTTCGAACTGGCCGTTGCGGTGGCAATCGCGCTCTTCGGACTGAACAGTGGTGCGGCACTGGTGACGGTGGTGGGGGTGCTGATCGAAGTGCCGATCATGTTGCACTTGGTGCGGATCGCGAAGCGCTGGAAATACGCTTGAGCATGAGCACCGCGCTCGGCCTCCGCCAGAACTGGAAACAGTTCACGCTGCTCGTGATCGTAAACGCCTTCGTGGGCGGTATGGTGGGCATAGAACGCACGGTGCTTCCGGTACTTGCGGAACTGCAATTCGGGATCGCCTCGCACGCAGCCGCGCTCTCGTTCATCATGGCCTTCGGTGTCAGCAAAGCGCTGGCGAACTACTTTACCGGAAAGCTCGCCGGGCGTTACGGTCGTAAGGCGCTGCTGGTGATCGGCTGGAGCCTCGCGCTGCCCGTGCCCTTCATGTTGATCTACGCGAACGCATGGGCCTGGATCGTGGCGGCCAACATCCTGCTCGGCATCCATCAAGGCTTCGCGTGGAGCAGCACGGTGGTGATGAAGATGGACCTCGTCGGTGAGAAGGACCGTGGACTGGCCATGGGCCTGAACGAATTCGCGGGCTACCTCGCGGTGGCCGTCATGGCCTTCGTTACCGGGCTGCTCGCGGCCTTGAATTCGCGGAAGCTCTTCCGTGCCTCCTTGTAGTTGCCCAAGGTGTCGTGGACCAACGACAGCGATTACAGGGATATGACCATGGACTCCCGGCTGCCGATCCGCCTGCCGAGCGCGAGCGCATTCGCAAAATGATCGCGTGCCGCTCTGAAGTTGCCGAAGTTCACCTGGTTCTTGCCCAGGTTGTTGAGCACCTGCGCCTGGCCGCGCTGGTCCCCCAGTTCCTTGCGCACAGCGAGGGCCTTCAGGAAATTCTCGTCGGCCAGGTCGTACCGGCCCATCTCCATGTGGCAGATCCCGATGTTGTTGTTCAACGAACCCTCGTTGCGTCCGTCCTTCAGCGGCCGGTTCATCTCCACGGCCTGCTGGAAATACGGCAAGGCAGTGGCGAAATCCGAACGCTGGATGTACACCCCGGCGATGTTTTTGAACAGGCGCACCTTGCGCATGGCCAGCTCTTCCTGCTTCAGTTCGTCATGCGCCTCATCGAATATGCGCAACGCATCGTTGTAGCAAGCGATGCTCTTGTCGAGGTTGCGCAGGTGGAAATGCAGGGTGCCGATCTTCGACTGGATGTCCGACCGGGCCAATACCAATGCGGGCAGGGCCCGCTCCTCCTCCGGTGCTTCTTCCACCATCAGCTGGGCACGCTGGTAAGCGGCCAGGGCAGCGGGCATGTCACTGGTGGCGGCGTGCGCATCGCCCACCATCATGAGCACGCGGGCCTTTTCCTCCGTGGTGCCAAGCCGATCCAATTGCTTCGCGGCTTCAAGTGCATGCACCAGTGCGGAATCCGGATCGTTCGCGATCAGCTCGTTCGCCAGAGAGAGGTGTCCCACGTGGTCGGGTCCACCACCTGCGGTGCCGGCCGCTGGTGTTCGGGCGCTTGCTACATGCGGGGCGAGCAGGTGGATGGCGACCACGACAAGGCGCACCTGGACAAGCGCTCCTTGGCCGAAAAACATCGCATTTCGAATGGTCGCTCGCATCAACTGCTCCGTTCTGGCCGGGGATTCCAAAACTACGGGTTGGGGCGTGAACGCTTCTTTCACTCGTGTACGCGAACCGTCGGGTCCGGAAGAACGCCCGCGATCGACCGGCCGTGAGGTTCGCTTTGCAGGCCGGTCCGTGCAACCTTGCTTTCGCAGCTGCACCAGCGCCGCTCGTTTGGAATTCCTCGCTTTCGTGCTTATCCTTGAAGGGCCAAAACCATCCTGTACCCGCTCTCCCAACATACCATAACCATTACGCCATGCAGAAACTCCTTGTCGCCTCGCTGCTTGCCTTGACCGGCATACCATCCGCACTTGGTCAGATCGTCCTCAACGGTGAGTTGGACGGTATCCAGGAACTGAGCACATCCTACTCCGAGGACTTCGTGATGCCGGACGGCACGGTGCTGAAGACCGACATCTACCTGCCCATTTCGCGGGACAGCCTGATGGTGCCGGTGGACATCGCCATCCCGGGATTCCTGCAGAGCGTGTTCGGCACGAGCCTGAACTACAATTTGGAACTGATCCCGCGCAACCTGCAATACCTGTTGTACGACAGCATCTACGATTGCAGCGCAGAGCAGCTGGTGCGCAACCCGAACCCCTACCAACTGCCCTTGGTGTTCTCACGAACGCCGTACAACAAGGGCAATGGAGAAGCGGTGGAAGGCACCGTGGTGGCGCTGCTGGGCTATGCGTTCGCGAACCAGGACATGCGCGGCCGCTATACCTCGGAAGGCGTGTACCT
>JBIIYD010000174.1:0-6521 GCA_044347005.1 Flavobacteriales bacterium
TGCGCATCGTGGCCGGCGGCGTGAACAAGCTGCGCTCGACCGACAACGCCTTCATCGTGGTGACGCACTACCAGCGCCTGCTGGACTACATCGTGCCCGACGTGGTGCACGTGATGGCCGACGGCCGCATCATCAAGAGCGGTCCGAAGGAACTGGCGCTGGAGCTGGAGGCGAAGGGCTACGATTGGGTGAAGGGATAAATGATGTACGGGCGGACGATCGTCCGCCCCAACGGCATGACAAGCACAACAATAACCGACCCCAAGGCCACCGTGCTGCCGCTACTCGAAGGCTCCACCTGGCCGGGTGCCGCCGAAGCGCTGGCCCAGGCGCAGGCCCTGCCCATCCCCACGAGCAAGACCGAAGCGTGGAAATACACCCGCGTGGCCAAGCTGTTCAACCAGCAGTACGCCGCGACCAAGGGTGATGCGACCGTCACACTTCCAGCTCGCCTTCCCTTCGAAACCACTCGCGTCGTCTTCGTCAACGGGCACTTCCGCGCGGACCTCAGCGATGATCTAAAGTCCGACAAGGGCATCGTCATCGACAGCCTGAAGCACCACCTTGCACATGGTCCGGTAAAGGCACACTACGGCACGCTGGCGCCCATTTGCGATCGCCTCTTCACGGCGATGAACACCGCCGCACCGACCGATGGCCTGATCATCCTCGCCACGAAAGGCACGAAGACCAGCAAGCCGATCCACATCCTGCACATCACGAGCGGTGGCCAGCAGCTGATCCAGCCCCGGGACCTTTTCATCCTGCAAGAAGGCGCTATGGTGGAGGTCATCGTGGAACACATCGGAACGGATGCATCCACTTCACTGCTGAACAGCATCCGCGAAAGTGTTGTCGGTGAAGACGCGAGCCTCACCATTCACCTGTTGCAGAACGAAGCCACCGGCCCTGCACACATCGGTCTCGATGGCGTGACCATCGGTGCGAAAGGCCGTTTCAGCATCGACACCACCACGCTGAACGGTTCGCTGGTGCGCAACGAAGTGAACATTGCGCTTGCCGGTCCCGAAGCACATGCCGAACTGAACGGCGTTTACGTCCTCAACGGCAGCACGCACTGCGACAACCACACCTACATCGGCCACGATGTACCCGACTGCACCAGCGACGAGCTCTACAAGGGCATCATCGCCGAGAAAGGAACAGGTGTGTTCAACGGCAAGGTGTACGTGAAGCAGGACGCGCAGCGCACCCGCGCCTACCAGAGCAACGCGAACATCCTGCAAGGCGATGATGCACGCATCTTCACCAAGCCCGAGTTGGAGATCTACGCCGACGATGTGAAGTGCAGCCACGGTTGCACCATCGGCCGCTTGGACGAGAAGGGCCTGTTCTACCTGCGTTCGCGAGGGGTGAGCGAGGCCGAGGCGCGGAAAATGCTCTCGCACGCATTCATGACCGATGTGCTGGAACGGATCACGAACGAGGA
This sequence comes from Flavobacteriales bacterium, assembly GCA_044347005.1. Classification (GTDB taxonomy): domain Bacteria; phylum Bacteroidota; class Bacteroidia; order Flavobacteriales_F; family PHOS-HE28; genus PHOS-HE28. The sequence continues at coordinate 1,451 of JBIIYD010000174.1, forward strand.
TTGGCGAAAGCACCTTGCATCGCTCATCGATGCCAAGCTCGAAGCGTTATGAGCACCACGGCTGACACGGTCGCGAAGAAGGGCTTTGATGTCGAGGAGATCCGTGCGCAGTTCCCGATCCTGAAGGAGCTGGTGCACGGCAAGCCGCTGGTGTACTTCGACAACGCCGCGACCAGCCAGAAGCCGCGCCGCGTGATAAAGGCCGAGAGCGCCTACTACGCCACGATCAACGCCAACGTACACCGCGGCGTACACACCTTGAGCACCAAGGCCACCGAAGCGCAGGAGGCCGCGCGCGAGACCATCCGCCAGCACATCAACGCGAAGCACGCGCATGAGGTGGTCTTCACCAGTGGCACCACAGCAAGCATGAACCTGGCGGCGTTCAGCCTGGGCCAATTGCTGTTGAAAAAAGGCGATGAGGTGCTGATCTCCGGGATGGAGCACCATGCCAACATCGTTCCGTGGCAGATGGCCTGCGAGCGGCATGGAGCTAAGCTGACGGTGATCCCGGTGACGGACAGTGGGGAATTGGAACCGCGACGACCTGCCTACCGGCCAGGCAGGCGCGACGACGCAACGGAATACTTCACTGACCGGACGAAGGTGTTCGCTATTTCGCATGTCAGCAACACGTTGGGCACGATCAACCCGATCAAGGAGCTGATCGCCGAAGCGAAGAAGCGCGGCATCGTCACCGTGGTGGACGGCGCGCAGGCGATCGCGCACCTGGACGTCGACGTGCAGGACCTCGGCTGCGACCTCTACGCTTTCAGCGGACACAAGGCCTACGGCCCCACAGGCACCGGCGTGCTGTACGGCCGCGAGGAGCTGCTTAACGAGATGCCCCCCTGGCAAGGCGGCGGCGAGATGATCGACGTGGTCACCTTCGAGAAGACCACGTACGCCAAGCTTCCCTTCAAGTTCGAGGCGGGCACGCCGCACATTGCTGGCATCATCGGCCTGGGGGAGGGGTTCCGCTGGATGGAGGACTACGGCAAATCGGCTATGGCTGCGCACGAGCACAGCCTCTTGGAGCACGCCACCAAAGAGCTCGTCGGCATCGATGGCTTGCGGATCATCGGCACGGCGAAGGAGAAAGTGGGGGTGGTCAGCTTCGTGATCGACGGCGTTCACCACTACGACCTCGGCACCCTGCTCGACCAGCAAGGCATTGCCGTGCGCACGGGACACCACTGCACACAGCCGTTGATGGAGCGCTTCGGCGTGAGCGGGACGACGCGGGCGAGTTTTGCTTGTTTCAATACAATGGGAGAGGTGGATGCGATGATGGGGGCGATAAGGAAAGCTGTCAAAATGCTTAGGTGAGAATGGTGAAGGTGGAGAGAGTGGAGAGAACGTGAAATGCACCGAAATCCTGGACCATGGAGAACATGACCAACGACCCACTGAAGCACGACTGGAACCTGAATGGGTTGTATGAGCTCGGTGAAACCATATCTATGGTAGCTGAACCGGATGGTCGAAAGGTGACCAACTTCAAGGACCTTTGGGTGTGGAAGACCGGCATGGAGCTGTTGAAGCCTGTCTATACGGTCACGCGAAAACTGCCCAAAGAAGAACTTTACGGGTTGACCTCGCAACTGCGTCGCGCCGCTGTATCGGTTCCCAGCAACATTGCTGAGGGTTGGGGCCGGAATAAGAAGGGTTACCTGTTGCTCGGCTTGAGCTACTCAAGAGGCTCTCTTCATGAGATCGAAACGCAACTTCTTGCATGCGTTGAGTTGGAATTCCTGACCCAGGAAGACATTCAGCCGCTGTTGGACAAGATCGCCGGGATCAGCACCGGACTTCTCCGGTTCATGAACAACCTCGAATCGAAGCGCTGAGGCCACCTTCTTACCACCCTCACCCTTCTCACCTTTTTCACCGTGTCTTTGACCCAAACCCAACAAGAGCTCATCGACGAGTTCGCCATGTTCACGGACTGGCAGGACCGCTACGAGCACCTGATCGAGCTGGGCAAGGACCTGCCGCTGATCGCGCCGGAGCATAAGGTGGAGGACAACTTGGTGCGCGGCTGCCAATCGCGTGTGTGGCTTGCAGCAGAACAACGCGCTTCGACTCCGCTCAGCGCTGGGCCCATCGTTCACTTCACTGCTGACAGCGACGCCATGATCACCAAGGGCATCGTGGCGCTGCTGGTGCGTGTGTACAACGACCGCACGCCGCAGGAGATCCTTGGTGCATCCACGGAGTTCATAGACCGCATCGGGTTGCGCGAGCACCTGAGCCCGAACAGAGCGAATGGGTTGAGTGCGATGATCGATCAGATGAAGAGGTATGCGGTGGCGTTCTCTGCTAACACGAGCGGATCATGAACCTAGAGCGTAGCACTTCGACCGAGGGTGGATGTTGTCCTATGTACGATGTCTTATGCCTGACGGCGTTGCATAAGACATCGTACATAGGACAGTGCCTCGCGCTTAGACCCGCACTCCTTCTCCCCTACGCACCATGACCCCAGAAGAACGCAAACACCTGGAAGACCGCGTGATCGACATGCTGCGGACGATCTACGACCCCGAGATCCCCGTGGACGTGTACGAGCTGGGCTTGATCTACGAGGTGAACATCGGGGATGACGCACATGTGGGCATCAAGATGACCTTGACCAGTCCCTCGTGCCCGGTGGCGGAGAGCATGCCCAACGAAGTGGAGCAGAAGGTGGCGAGTGTACAGGGTGTGAGCAGCGCCAAGGTGGAGATCACCTTCGAACCGCCCTGGGACCGGAGCATGATGAGCGAGGCGGCGCAGCTTGAACTTGGCTTCATGTAATTGAACCGCGACGACGCAACGACGCGACGGAACGCCTCCACACCATGTCAGAGATCATCAACAAGGTCGCATCCAGCGGCATCATCACCCTCGACCTGGAGGAGATGTACCCTGCGGGCGAACGTGTGGTCTTCGACCTGAAGCCCTTGCTGTGGCAGGAGATCGCGCTGAAGGAGGATGACTTGCGGACCTTCTGCAAGGAACACGATTGGGCGCAGTACGCGGGCAAGTTCGTTTCGGTACATTGTTCTGCTGACGCCATCGTTCCCACTTGGGCTTATATGCTGGTGGCCACGCAACTTCAACCGCATGCCAGCTTCGTTACGCAAGGCGATGCCGAACACTTGGAGCGGGCCATCTTCACCCGCTTCGTTCAAGAGCTTGATGTGGAGCCCTACCGCGATGCCCGGGTGGTGGTGAAGGGATGCAGCAAGCTACCCGTACCGTTGAACGCGTATGTGGAGTTGAGCGCGAAGCTGTTGCCGATGGTGAAGTCGCTGATGTTCGGCGAGCCTTGCAGTACGGTGCCGTTGTACAAACGTGCCAAGGCATAGCGCTACCTTCGGGCGGATGCGTGCATTCGGCCTTGCCCTTCTTTTTTGTGCCCTTGCTCCCGCGCTCATGGCGCAGGAGAAGCCTGTCCAACGGAGCGAGCATGGTTGGTATTTGTCGCCAAGTGGCACGATCCGGGTACTCGTGCTTTTTGCGGAGATCGAGTACGACGTGGACCGCAGCAAGGACCCACAGCCCGATGGCGCGGAACACTGGCCTAAGGGTCGCTTGCCGAAGTGGAGCGATGAGCTTTTCGACCCACAGGCGTACCCTGTCCCGCAGGCGGTCGTATCGCGCTACTACCACGACATATCGTTGGGGCACTTGACCGTACTGGGGGATTACATGGACGAAATGCTCACCCTGAAGGAGAGCGAACACAGCGGTCTGGCGAACGGACACGGCATCAATCGCCTGGTGATCAAGGAGGCCAACGAGCGGGGTGGCTTGCGCACCAGGAACGGCCTGTCGGTGGCCGACTTCGACCTGTGGAAACGCGGGGGCAGACCGGGAATGCCGAAGGTGTCCGGCGCCGACGAGCCGCACAGCTACGACCATGTGATGGTGATCCTGCGCAATAGCACGCTCACCCATGGGCAGGGCAGCGTGGAGCCCGGCAGTTCCGGCAAGTTGTTCGGCTACGAGAGCGACAGCCAGAGCCGCTTCGGGGGCATGAACGCCCTCCCGTTCGAGATCCTGAAGCACGAGTTCAACCATCTTTTCCTGGGGGGTAATAATTTCCACAGCGGGGGAGGCAATGCTCCACATTTCCAGGGTTATTTTATCGCATTGCAAGGTGGCTGGAGCATGATGGGTGGTGCCAGCAGTTCACTCTTGACCTGCACAGGCTGGGATCGTGATAGGCTGGGTTGGCAGGCACGGGATGCCTGTTCGCGCATCAATGCCCGGGACCTGAAAGGCGGCTGCGTCCGCGGGGACCTGGACCCCGTGCGAGGTGATACCGGCACTTTCGTGCTCCGCGATTTCATAACCAGCGGCGATGCACTACGCATACGGATGCCGTATTTGGACAGCACCGAATACCCACAATTCCTATGGCTGGAGAACCACCAAGGATGGCGCCTGAACGGATCCCCTACGGACCGCTTCCATTACGAATTGGAAATGGCGTGCGTGCAAGGCATGGTGCCCGGGATCCTCGCGGTGATGCAGGTGGACCGGGAAACGAAGGTGGGAGCTAACATTTACAGCGGTCATTCGGACTACCTGCGTGCCTTACCGGCCAGTGGGTTCCACGATATGTTCCCGCGTGGTGATACAGTAACGTTCCAATGCCTGTGGCCCGGTCCGATAGAACCGCTCGTGGTGAAGGATCGCTGGCAGAACCCATTGACCGGTGCGAGCGAACTGGAGATCCCCTTGTTCGACCGTGGAAGGGGCGATGTGTTGTTGCGCGCCAAGGACGGGATCATCCCACGTGTCGAAGAGCGCAACGGCCGGTATTTGGACGAGGCGATGTTCTTTGGGCATGCTCGGCAGGTATTCACTCCAACGGGCAACAACGAACTCGGCAAGAGCACCAATCCTTCGCTCACGAACATGATGACGTTCACGAGCACATCGGGCCGTGCGTCATTCGATGGCAAAGCTCCGGACAATAGAGTGGTGCACCTCAGTGATATCCGGGTGAAGGTGCAGGAACAACGCGCGGATGGATCGATCGTGGTGCATGTGGGGGTCAATGATGTCCTGATCGATA
>JBIIYD010000175.1:0-6445 GCA_044347005.1 Flavobacteriales bacterium
GAACTGCACATTCTGCGGAATGCAGATCACATCGGGCCCCTGTATGTCGATGCTCGCCACCGGAATGTTGAGGTCGAACTTGAAGACCCCGAGGTTGCAGTTCGGATTGCCGTTGTCGGGACTCCAGGAACCCGGTGTAGTGGGGAACGAACCGTTGCAGCCTGCACACACCGCCTGATACACCTTGCCGTTCTTATCGAAACGCGAGGTGCCGCCGTCCACGTGCTCCGCCGCGCTGCCCCCGAAGTAGGTGGCATAATTCAGTCCGGTGGCATCGGGATCCAGCACCATCAGGTAGAAATCGCTGCCATCCGTTGTGCTGTCGAAGGCATCCGGCGTGGTGGGCATGCCGTTGGTGGTACTGCTCTGCGGAGTGCCGAAGGTGTTGGTGCTTCCCCCCCATCCGCTGAAGTAGATCTGCCCGCACTCGCTCACCAGGAATGCCGAAGGTGAAAGGGCTTGGTTGCTCGTTCCATTCCCGATGCGCGTGGACCAAAGGGTGGTGGAAAGGGCCTGGTCGAACTTGTGGATGAACTGGCTGCTGCCGGGGTTGGCGTAGACGCCGGGTGTAACAGGATAATTGCCGCTGGTCTGGCCCACCACGTAAACCTCGTCGTCCTCGTCCAATTGCACGAAGAAGCTTTGGTCGTAGGCCGACGTACCCAGGAAGGTGGTGGAAAGCAGGGTGTTGCCCGCTGGGGAATACCGTGCGATATAGCCATCGGTACCGCCGCTGTTCGCCCCTTGGAAAGGGCTGCCTACAGAGGGCAGGTCGGTGCTGGTGGTACCCCCGGTCATGTATACTTCACCGGTACTGCCGAACTGGACCCCGTGGCCGGAATCGGCCCCACTACCTCCATGATAAGTGGCCCACAGCATGGTGGTGAGCGCGGGGTCCATCCGGAACACGTACGCATCCAACGTACCACCGCCGAAAACGCCTTGCGGAGCCCCCGGGGTGATCGGGATGTTGTTGCTGGACGTGCTGGTCGCCACCACCGGATTCCCATCGGGATCCAAGGCCACTTCGCCGCGGAACGAATCGCCGTAGTTGTAAGCGAGCACGCTGGTGTTGACCCCGTCCGTGCCGCTGCCACCCACGTAGGTCGATCCGATGAGCGCGGCACCGGCGGCGTTCAGGTGGGTCAGGAAGATATCGGCGCCGTTGTTGTAGCCGAAGCCGTAGCCCTGCGCGAAGGTGATGGACCCTCCGCCTTGGAACCCACCCATGAAACAACCCGGTGTCGTTGGGAAATTGGACGATCCGGTGCTGCCCATCACGAAGAGTTCGTCGGCGTCGTTGACCACCAGGCTGTGCGGGGCATCGCTGCCGTTGCCGCCGATGTAGGTGCTCCAGACCAGTGTGTTGCCGGTGGGCGACCACTTGCTGATGCCCACATCCACGGTGCCGCCATTGAAGCTGGGGTCGAAAGCCCCCGTTGTTGTGGGATACCCGGTGTTGAACACGATGCCCCCTCCATACAAGTGTCCACCAGCATCGTAAGTGGCCGTGAATCCGAAGTTGTCCGCGGTGCTACCGCTGAAGCTGGCGAATGTGAGCACCGGATCGATCACCAGCGTACTGCTCCGATCGTAATCGCTTTGCAGGTCGAACGTGAGTTCATTACCCACCAGGTGGTAGCGCGCCTCCACGTTGCTGCGTTCCTGGTCGGGGCCAAGGGTGAACACCACCGGGGCCTCTTCGACCACAAGGCCGGTGCTGAGCTCGACCTGTAGCTCACGACCCCTGATGCGCAAACCGTCCTGCCCCTCGAAGCGCATGCGTGCAAGGGAGGCATCCGCACCCGGTGCAACGACCAGGTCGTACTTCAGCCCATGGCGCCCATCGAGGCGCAGGTCTATTCCCGGCCACACGTCCTTCAACAACACCTCGCCGAACACGGCGCACTCGGCGCCCCAAGCGGCCGGGTCGTTCCCTTGGAAATGGTTCTCATAGTGGGCCTGGCGCACATTGCCCTCGTGATCCAAGGCACGGCCGTTCACAAAATGCACCCGGTAGGCATGACCCTTCGGAGTCATGGCCGTAGCCTCCCTTCCGTGGGCATGCAGGTCCAGTCCGCTGAACTGGACGTAGGTCAAGGCCTCGCGTTCCACGAACACCGCTCCGCCGGGCAAATTGGCACGGTACAGCACCTGTGCAGGCCATTGCCCCCGGTTCTCGGTGAAGCTCACCAAGGGTCCATGGGCAGCTGCTGACAGCGCGTTGGCGAGGAGGATGCTGAGGAGCGCGATGCGCATGAGCGATCGGTACGGAAGGTCCAAGTTACAGCAGGCAGCAACACCGGCCACTTGCCTTGACTGTCAGCAAGGCCCTAGGGTTGCTTGGGCAGCGAATCGGGATGGGCCGGGCAGCGCGGGTACGGGCCGTGTCCGCGACCTACCTTTGCAGCCTCCATGAGCGACGCCATCAAGCACGAATGCGGCATTGCGCTGATCCGCCTGCGCAAACCCCTGGAATACTACCAGCAGCGCTACGGATCGCCCCTCTACGGCCTCAAGAAGCTGTACCTCCTGATGGAGAAGCAGCACAACCGCGGGCAGGACGGAGCGGGCATCGCCTCGATCAAGATAGACCCCACGCCGGGCCTCAACTACATCGACCGGGAGCGCAGCACCGACAAGCAGGCCATCCAGAAGATCTTCGGCAAGGTGAACAAGGGCTACGCCGATGCGCTGGAAGCCGACCCGACCAGTGCGGACGATGCACAGCGCCTGAAACAAAGCATGCCCTTCATGGGCGAGGTGCTTCTGGGCCACCTGCGCTACGCCACCCACGGCGCCAGCGGCTTGGAGAACTGCCACCCGCGCCGCCGCCTCAACAACTGGATGACCCGCAACCTGGTCGTGGCGGGCAACTTCAACATGACCAACGTGGACGAGCTCTTCGACCTGCTCGTGTCCATCGGCCAGCACCCCAAGGAGCGCAGCGACACCATGACGGTGCTCGAGAAGATCGGGCACTTCCTGGATGTGGAGAACGACCGCGTGGCACAGATCCACCGCCAGTTGGGCTACAACGAAAAGCAGATCACCCAGGTGATCGCCGAAAAGCTGGACGTGCGGCAGATCCTGGTGAACAGCGCCCTGGACCTCGACGGCGGCTATGCCCTGGCGGGCATGATCGGCCATGGCGACTCCTTCGTCCTGCGCGACCCTTCGGGCATCCGTCCCTGCTACTGGTACGCCGATGAGGAAGTGGTGGTGGTGGCCAGCGAGCGCCCCGCCATCCAGACCGCCTTCCATGTGCGCACCGAGGATGTGCGCGAACTGACACCGGGCCACGCGCTCATCATCCGCAAGGATGGCAGCTACAGCGAGGAGCTCGTGCGCGAACCCATGGAGAAACGCTCGTGCAGCTTCGAGCGCATCTACTTCAGCCGGGGCAGCGACCGCGACGTGTACCAGGAACGTCTGGCCTTGGGCCGTTCGGTATGCCCTGCCATCCTCGATGCCGTGGAACACGACCTGGAGAACACCGTCTTCAGCTTCATCCCCAACACCGCCGAAGTGGCCTGCTACGGCATGCTGAAGGAGATGGAGGACGAGCTGGACCGCGTGAAGGAAAAGCGCATCCTGGAACTGGGCGCGAAACCCGATCCCGCAGAACTCCGCAAGATCCTGTCGCTACGCCCACGACTGGAAAAGGTGGCGATCAAGGATGCGAAGCTCCGCACCTTCATCACCAACGACGACGACCGCGACGACCTGGTGGCGCACGTGTACGACATCACTTACGGCACCGTGCGGCCGGGTGTTGACAACCTGGTGGTGATCGACGACAGCATCGTGCGTGGCACCACCTTGAAGCAAAGCATCCTGCGCATGCTGGACCGCCTGGAGCCGAAGCGCATCGTGGTGGTTAGCAGTGCCCCGCAGATCCGCTACCCCGATTGCTACGGCATCGACATGGCCAAGATGGGCGACCTGGCAGCGTTCCGTGCGGCCATCGCGCTCCTGAAGGAGACCAAGCAGGAGAACATCATCGACGACGTGTACGACCGTGCCCGTGCCATGGTGGGCCGTCCTCTGGCCGAACAGGAGAACGTGGTGAAGGATATCTACGCACCCTTCTCGGCACAACGGATCAGCGACAAGATCGCCGAACTGCTGACCCCCGAGGACCTGAAGGCCGAAGTGACCATCGTGTACCAAAGCCTCGAAGGCCTGCACGCCGCTTGCCCCGAGCATACGGGTGATTGGTACTTCAGTGGCAACTACCCCACACCGGGCGGTAACCGCGTTGTCAACCGTGCTTTCATCAACTACATGGAAGGGCGCAACGTACGGGCCTATTGAGGTTGTGCGTCAACACCATGTACGCGGATATGGAAGTCCTTGATGGTGACGGCAGCGGGCTCTGTTTGCCATAGGTAGATCCCCAGTTCATCACCATCCTCGGGGGCTGGAATGTTGAACGCATGGCGCCACGAGCGCCAGGTACGATCGTCCAACAGGAGAATATCATTCATCGGAAACGCATCGTACACCCGGTTCTTCCCAGCCTTGCTCAACGAATAGACCAGCTGCACCGCATTTGAAGCACCGGGATCTTGGGCCTTGCGGCGGAACGTGACTTCCGTGAAGAGTGGCCGTCCCTCCGGCAGGTCCGCCGCAGCGATGATCAGGGTCGGCGAGAACGCGTGCTCACCATCCAGGACAAAAGTGGACCCATTGGCGGTGAACGTCGTGTCGATCATCAAAGTGGATCCATGGGGGGCATATGGTGGTGCCATGTTGGACCATCCGAACCTGTTGCGCCACTCCTCGCCGCTACGCAGAAAGATCATGGCGTACTTCTCCCGATCCATGTTGAACGGATGGATGATGCCGGTTTGGTACTGCCACGTTTGAAAGAGCTGCAAGAGCATGAACGGTACGATCGCCGCAACAAGGATCCGCAATTGCTGTTTTCCGAGCGCCTGCAGGGCGAAGGCGATACATACCGCAAGCACCGGGAGGATGTCCAGCAAGGCACGCATGCCATACCCATGACCATAGTACCAACTCCACCACGCACTGGTGACGTAAACCACGAGCACGGCCCAGCCCAGTAGCGATACGCCCACACGAGGGTAGCGCCGTACAACTAGGATAAAGCCAGGAAGAGCCAGGAGCAACAGCGGCCAGTAGAAGAACAGACCCTTGCGGCCCCCGAACAACACCGAGAAGAACTGCGGCCGCGACCACACGAAGCCCTCACCCGCATAGGGATCGACCCACCACAGGCCACATTGCAGGTACCACAAAAGTGGTTGCAGCCCCAGGATCATCGCACCTATGGCACCACTCCCGACCAAGACCCACACCCCCTGCGAGCGCAACCAATGCATCACGGTCCGGGCACTGCCAACGGTAACCAACGGTAATGCGAGGATCAACAATGCGTGGGTGGGCCGCACCAACATCATTAGCGCCAGCGCGGCAGCAAGGCGCTGGGTCCCGTACCGGCCGCCGTTCCATGCGCGCAGCGCTTCGCACATGCATACTGCCACCATCGCAAAGCCGTAGGCGTGCGACATCCCCGGCGTGACGAGACCATGGTAGAAAAGCCCCGTACCGAACACGATCACCAACAGGGAGATGACCACCACCGGTTCACTGAACGCCATCTCACGCAACAACCACCGGACACGCGAGAGACCAATAAGCAGGTAGAACAGGGCGGCGCAGCCGATCGCAAGCTGAAATGGAAACCCCAGCGCATCGGCATCCACCGTGCCGGTGATCGTTGAATAGGCCAACGCCACCAGGAAGAAAGGGGCCTGTAGTAGTGCTGTTCCACAGTAGTACTGGATGACCCGGCCATCACCGGCAGGTGTGAAATGGTCCCTGGCGGCATTCGCCTTCGCTATATCCCCTTGGATGAAGATCCCGGTCAGGTATGCGTAATACCCTTCGCCATCGCTGTTGATCGCGGTGCGCCAAGCCTGGCCATCGGGGCCCGCGTAACGCCATGGAACGGCTACGAGGATGTAAAGCACCCCGGCGAACAGGATCACCCAGCGCGATGCATTGCTGCTCATTGCCTTTGCTCCATTCGTCCACCCTTGCGCAACCGTTTCATTTGGCGCTTCGTGCCATGGACAGCGGCATCACCGTGCAGGACGATACGGGACGACCGGTCGATGGTGAGGCGGGCCTTGGGATGCAGGTCGATCATCGATCCCGGCATCAGGTGCAATGTGCTTTCACCGAGCACCGCCAGCTCGGCCTTGGATTCCAGCCGCAACCGTGCACCTCTTGCTACAACGAAGCTTGTGGGCGAGTTGAAGTAACGCTTGCCCTTCACGGTATCCGGATGGTTTATGCGAGTGGGTGTGGTGGCACGATCTATCCGTACCGTTCTACCCTTCTGCACATACGCTGCGAAGGCGGTAGTATCCTGAGGCGCATGCAACACGATACTGTCCGCACACCAGCGGAC
>JBIIYD010000176.1:0-6410 GCA_044347005.1 Flavobacteriales bacterium
GGTGGATAACCGGAGCGCGAAGGTAACCCTGCGGGGATGTGGAGAGGTAGGGATGTGGATAATGAAGGGGGATCGTGGAGAAAGAAAGTGGGGACATGTGGCCATGTGCTCATTTGCCCATGTGCTCATGAAATGCCCGCACCAACTCGCTTGGTCGCAAGCTGCGATGGAGGTGCGATGGAACGGGCCTCGCCATGGAATGCTAGCGGCCCTGTCTCTTGCAAGCGCTGGTTCGAAGCACCCCATGAGCACATGAGCACATGGCCACATTAGCAAATGGGCGCAGTTCCAATTGGAACGCAGTTCAACCCAGCAATGCGCCAAGCAAGATCGAAGCGCCCCATGAGCAAATGAGCACATGGGCGCATGAGCACATGATCTTCCCCACCTTCGCGCCGTGAACCCCGTCCAGTATTTCACCCACGGCCTTACCCTCGCTTATCGCACCTACGGTCACGGCCCGCTGCCCCTGTTGGCCTTCCACGGCTTCGGTCGCACGGGCGAGGATTTCCACATCTTGGAAGTTCCGCTCGGTAATCTGTGCACCATCTACGGCTTCGACCTGCACTTCCACGGGCATAGTCCGGCCTACCCGCATCGCGCGGACCAACCCTTCACCCCGAACGAGTTGGCCACGTTCTTCGCCGCCTTCATGGACCACTTGGGGGCCGAAAAGGTGATGTTGCTGGGCTACAGCTTCGGGGGCCGCACCGTGATGAACCTGCTGGAACAGATCCCCGAGCGGGTGGAGCGCACCTTTATGGCCGCACCCGACGGCTTGAAGACGAGGCCCTGGTACCGTGGCATGGCCACTTCGCGGATCGGCCGGTGGTTGTACAAGCGTTTCGTGGAGCACCCGGAACGGATCCACGGCCTGATCCACCTGCTGAAGGCCACACGGCTGATGAACGAGCGCATGCACCGCTTCCTCGTGGGCCAAAGCGACACCCGGGCCAAACGGCAACTGGTACACGACGTGTGGCTGAGCTACCGCCACATAGAGCCCGACCTGCCCACCGTGGCCGCCAATGCCCGCAAGCACGGCATCCCCGTCCACCTCGTCTTCGGTGAGTTCGACCGGGTGATCCCCCCGGGGTTGGGCAACAACCTGCGGAAGTACGCCCCCGAGACCATCAGCCTGCAACTGCTGCCCTTCGGCCACGTGCTGGTGACCACGGAGTTGGGTGTGGCAATGCGTGAGGTGTTGGTTGTTCGATGATCGTTCATCGTTGTTCGACCTACGATCATTGGGCCCGAACAACGAACATCGAACAACGGATCTCGAACCGCCCCAACGAAAAAGGGCCACCCTGTTCGGATGACCCTGTTCCGGAGTCCACTGTGAAGTGGTTGCTTACTTGTGCTTGGCCTCGTCGCTCACGGTGAGCTTGTGGCGGCCTTGGGCGCGGCGGCTGGCAAGTACGCTGCGGCCGGCTGGGCTGCTCATGCGCTCGCGGAAACCGTGCTTGTTGGCGCGTTTGCGCTTGCTTGGCTGATAGGTACGTTTCATGGCCGCTGGAGGTGTCTTTCGTAAACGGACGGCAAAAGTAGACCTTTTCCCGAAACGAACAAGCCCTTGTTCATCGCGCAGCGAAACGAAGGCGATCCAGCCCGTAACCGGCCACCCGTCCATCGTCGCTCTCCACCAACAAACGGCCGTGTCGGTCCACGTCCATGGGGCGCAGCAGGACCGGGCTGCCGTCCAGCAGCAGTTCCGCCCAGCGCCCACGCGCCCACAGGGCCGTAGCGTAGGCCGCATCCAGGGCACGGGGTTCGGCCTCCCACTCGGCATAGCGCACCCGGAAGGAGTTCAGCAGGGCTTCGAGCACCACACCGAGGTCGAACGGCGCCCCACCGGCCAGCAACAAGCTCGTTGCCGCCAGTTCCTCCGGAAAGTCGCTGGAGTTCACGTTCAGCCCGACCCCCACCACGGCGCTGCGCACCAGATCGCCGACCAGGTCGCATTCGATCAGGATACCGGCCACCTTGCGGCGCTCCACCAGCACGTCGTTCGGCCACTTCACACGCACCTCGGCACCATGCACGAAGGCCGCCACGGTATCTCGAACAGCCAGTGCAGCCAGCTTGGCGATGCTGAATTGCTCCTCGGCCCGGAGCCCCGCAGGTTGCAACACGATGCTCAAGGTGAGGTCCAGGCCATCGCCCGACTGCCAAACGCGGCCACGCTGTCCCCGCCCAGCGGTCTGCGAACGGGCCAGAATGACAGTGCCGTGTGACGCCGCTGACAACGCGATCAGTTCGGCCGCTGTCTTGTTGGTGCTCTCCACGGCATCCAATTCGATCAAGCGCCCACCGATCAGCATGTGTTCGTGGGGGGTGTTTGCTCCGGGACCTGCCACAACGGGGTTTGGTAACTTTGTACCTTTGAACGGACCAAGATAGACCGGATGAAGAACGTGAAGGGTGCGATGACCACCCGCCTTGTGGATGCCATCATAGAAGGTATCCAAGAGGTCAAGGGCAAAGAGATCGTGCACCTGGACCTTCGAAGCCTACCGAACAGAGTATGCGACCACTTTGTCATCTGTCACGGCGATTCGTCCACACAGGTGGCGTCCATCGCCCGTTCGGTGGAGGAGTTCGCACGCAAAGAGGCCGGGGAAAAGCCATGGCACACCGAAGGTGAGGGCAATGCCGAATGGATCCTGATGGATTTCGTGGATGTGGTGGTACACATCTTCCACCGGGACCGCCGGGGGTATTATGGTCTGGAAGACTTGTGGGGGGACGCCGCCCGCAAGCAGTACGAGAACGTGGCGTAAACCGGTAGAACAGCATACATCGTGGAGAACAACGAGAAGAGGAACGACAGCACTGGCAAGGAACGACCTAAACGTTCCTTCAATTTCTATTGGATCTACGGCATCATCATCCTGGTGATCCTGTCCATCAACCTCTTCCAGTACGGTGGGGGCATGGTGAAGATCGACCCCACGGAATACCAGAAGATGCTGGATTCCGGCGATGTGCAACGCATCGTGGTGGTCAACGACCAGATGGTGAAGGTCTACATCAAGAAGGACCGTCTGGACAAGGAGCCGCACAAGGACCGGATCAAGGGTTCGCCCATTTCCGGCCCTAACGTGCAAGGCCCGCACTACGCCTTCAACATCGGCACCTCCAACGTGCTCAAGGACCGCTTGGTGCAGGATGCCGAGAACAAGGGCGTGAACTTCGAGTACGAGACCCAGGACAACTGGGGGCGCGAGATCCTCAACTGGGTGCTGTTCTTCGGCATCATGATCGCCATCTGGATGTTCGTGATGCGCCGCATCGGTGGCGGCGGCGGACCCGGCGGGCAGATCTTCAACATCGGCAAGAGCCGTGCGCAGGTCTTCGAGGGCGGCAAGAGCACCAACGTCACCTTCAACGATGTGGCCGGCCTGGCCGAAGCCAAGGAGGAACTGCAGGAGATCGTGGACTTCCTGAAGACCCCGAAGAAGTACACCGACCTGGGTGCCAAGATCCCCAAGGGCGCACTGCTGGTGGGGCCTCCCGGAACGGGTAAGACCCTGCTCGCAAAGGCCATCGCAGGCGAGGCGAACGTGCCCTTCTTCAGCCTGAGCGGATCGGACTTCGTGGAGATGTTCGTGGGCGTGGGCGCAAGCCGCGTGCGCGACCTCTTCAAACAGGCCAAGGAAAAAGCACCGGCCATCATCTTCATCGACGAGATCGACGCCATCGGACGTGCCCGCGGGCGCAGCGCCAGCATGGGCGCCAACGACGAACGCGAGAACACCCTGAACCAGCTGCTCACCGAAATGGACGGCTTCGGCACGAACAGCGGTGTCATCCTCATCGGAGCCACCAACCGCGCCGATGTGCTGGACCGCGCCCTGATGCGCGCCGGCCGTTTCGACCGCCAGATCTTCGTGGACATGCCCGACCTCAACGAACGGGTGGAGATCCTGAAGGTGCACCTCAAGCCCTTGAAACTGGATACCAGCGGTGTCGACGTCGACTTCCTGGCCCGCCAGACGCCGGGCTTCAGCGGTGCCGATATCGCCAATATCTGCAACGAAGCCGCCCTGATCGCGGCCCGTAAGAAGAAGAAGTCCGTGGAGAAACAGGACTTCCTGGATGCCGTGGACCGCGTGATCGGTGGCTTGGAAAAGAAGAACAAGATCATCACCACCGACGAGAAACAGGCCATCGCCTACCACGAAGCCGGCCACGCCACGGTCAGCTGGTTGGTGGAACACGCTTCGCCCTTGGTAAAAGTGACCATCGTACCACGGGGCCGCTCGCTGGGTGCCGCTTGGTACCTGCCCGAAGAGCGCCACCTGACCACGGCCGAGCAGATGCTTGACGAGATCTGCGCCGCATTGGGTGGTCGTGCGGCCGAAGACGTGATGTACGGCAAAGTGAGCACCGGCGCCTTGAGCGACCTGGAAAAGGTGACCAAACAGGCCTATGCCATGATCACCATGTACGGCCTCAACGAACGGGTGGGCAACATCAGCTACTACGACAGCACCGGTCAGAGCGAATACACCTTCGGCAAGCCCTACAGCGAAAAGACCGCACAAACCATCGACGAAGAGGTTAGCAAGTTGGTGGAAGGGCAGTACACGCGTGCCAAGCGCATCCTGAACGAGAACAAGGACAAGCTGACGGCATTGGCCACCCAACTGCTGGAGAAGGAGGTCATCTTCAAGGAGGACCTGGAGAAGATCTTCGGCGACCGGCCCTTCGACAAGGAGGTGCCGAAACCCGTTTCCAACTGGAACGGCGCCGAGGTACCCGCTCCGGAGATCGTTGCCGACCCTGCACCGGAAGGTCCCGCACTGGCCTGAGCAACGTATTCGCCATGGTCGCCTGGGTCGTGGTCTTTTCAGGCTCGTCCCACGAGGCGGAACTGGTGCTTGGTATGCTTGATGCCAACGACATCAAGGCCGTGCTGCTGGACAATCGCTCATCGTCCTACCCGATGATGGGAGAGACCGAAGTACGTGTTGCGCAGAACGATGTGTTGATGGCGCATTACCTTGTGCGCAAACACAGCGGCACTTGAACAACATGCTACTCCGCGCCCTTACCGGGGCGGCATACGTCGCCCTCACGCTGGGGGCCGCATGGGCAGGGCCGTTCACCACCTTCCTCCTCTTTTTGCCGGTAGCCGTGGCCGCTGGCTTCGAGTTGCATCGGCTGCTCTGGTCGGAGCAGGAAGGCACCGGCCTGCCCCTGCTTTGGAGCATGGCCCTGGCCGCTATCGTCTACGGCTGTTCGAGCATGGTCTTGTTCCATCCGGACATGGACGTTGTTGCTCTGGCCGTCGTCCTGTTCGTCCTCCTGTTCGTGAGCGTCACTTGGATGTTGCTAAAGGGCACCCATGACCCGGGCCGTGACCTCGGTGGCATGCTCTTGATGACCATGCTTGTAGGCCTGCCCTTCGGGGCCATGATCAACCTGTTCGAACACGGTGCATGGGTGTTCGTGGGGTTCATGATCATGCTGTGGACCAACGACACCGGGGCATACCTGGTGGGGCGTAGCGTAGGCAGGACCAAACTGCTGCCCGCCGTTTCGCCCAACAAGACCGTGGAGGGTTTCGTCGGTGGAGTGGTCTTTACCGTGGGGGTGGCCTACGTGCTTTCGCGCTTCCATCCCGAATTGCACCAGCATGAATGGCTGGTTTCCGGTGCGATCGTCGCGGGCAGCTCCACCATTGGCGACCTGCTCGAATCCGCGTTCAAGCGGGCCAGGGGCGTAAAGGACTCGGGCACCCTGCTGCCCGGACACGGCGGCGCCTTGGACCGTTTCGATGGAGCGCTTTTGGCGGCTCCTGCACTGCTGCTCTATCTGGCACTGGTCCGCGGCCGGTAGCGCAGGGCTTCTATCTTTGGGCACCTCCCGTTCCACAATGCACCTGCACCGCGAAGGCACTCCCACCCTACTGCTCAGCACGGCTGTTTGCTGTTTCCTTCTGTTCGGTTTGTGGAACTGGCCCATCCTGCCACTCCCGATCAACATCGTCCTGACCATCGCCCTGATGATCGTCTTCGGGATCATTGTTTACTTCTTTCGGGTACCGGACCGCACCGTTACACCCAACGACCGGGCTGTTCTTGCTCCTGCCGATGGCAAGGTGGTGGCCATCGAGGAGGTCCACGAAGGCGAGTACTTCAACGACCGGCGCATCCAGGTCAGTGTGTTCATGTCGCCGCTCAACGTTCACGTGAACTGGTATCCCATCAGCGGTAGCACATCGTACTACAAGTACCACCCCGGCAAATACCTGGTCGCCTGGCACCCCAAGAGCAGCACGGAGAACGAGCGCAGCACGGTCGTGGTGCGGCATCCCGAACATGGCGAGGTGCTCTTCCGCCAGATCGCGGGCGCATTGGCAAGGCGCATCTGCACCTACAGCCGGGCTGGAGAACCAGCCT
>JBIIYD010000178.1:0-6371 GCA_044347005.1 Flavobacteriales bacterium
TGGGTCTGGCTGGCCTTGATGGCTGCCGGCATCGGGCGGTTGCTCCTGGTGCTCTTGCGCTGAGCGGGTCCGGCCGCATCGGCAAGCCGCGCTACCTTGGGCGGATGAAGTCCATCGCAGTGTTCTGTGGGGCCGCTGCCGGCCATGATGCCGTGTACATGTCCAAAGCCCGGGAAGTGGGGCGTGCCATTGCCCAGCGCGGGTTGGGCGTGGTTTACGGCGGTGGGCACGTGGGCTTGATGGGCGCAGTGGCCGATGCGGCGATGGAAGCCGGTGGCACCGTGGTGGGTGTGATCCCCGGTTTCATGACCGAGCGTGAACTGGCCCACGACCGCGTGACGGAACTGGTGGTGGTGAACGACATGCATGAGCGGAAAATGTTGATGCACCAGCGTAGCCAAGCGGTGATCACACTGCCGGGCGGCTTCGGCACCATGGACGAGCTGTTCGAACTGCTCACCTGGCGCCAGTTGGGCCTTCACGCCAAGCCCATGGGCCTGCTCAACGTGAACGGGTTCTACGATGGCTTGCTGGAGCAAATGGCCCGCATGGAACGCGATGGCTTCCTGCACGGTGTCACGCGCGTCATCGCTTCCGCCGATAGCGATGATCTTATCGATAGGCTCATCGCCGCCGAGGTGAAGTTGTAGACCGGAAGGGGTCCACACCCTCACTGGCTTGGCGTTTGCTCGGAGAAGACCGCTCGCATCCTGTTGACCCTGGGGTCGCGTTACCGGTCGTTGGGGCCGCCCAGCGCCACTGCTATCGCAGACACTATCCATGGACCCGCTGAACAGGTTGGCCCGCCCGACTGTTATATCCCCGAGCCGCACCAAGCGCTTTGGCAGACTGGCGAACGAAGCACCTTGCCAGCCTGATCACCATGAAGAAGTGGACCATGTACATCCTGATCGGTTTAGCCGTCCTGTTCGTCGGTTTCGAAGCCTACACCACCGTGAGCACCGACAGCACCCAACAACAGCCTTATACCGTGCTGGAGACCCGGAATGACTTGGAGATCCGACGATACCCCGAAGCCTTGATCGCCACCGTGGTGCGTCCGGGAGGCGCATACTCCGATGTGTCGAACAGCGGTTTCAGGCGTTTGGCGGGTTACATCTTCGGTGGCAACGAGGGCGGGCAGAAGATCGCCATGACGGCGCCGGTGCACATGGAGATGGGCGCCGACAGTTCGCGCATGAGCTTCGTGATGCCGGAGGAGCTCACCATGGACAGCCTGCCCCGCCCGAACGACCCCGACGTGCGGCTGCAACGCGCCCCGGCTGAAGTGGTGGCAGCGTTCCGCTTCGGCGGTTTCGCCAACGAAGGCAAGATCCAGGAGCACTCCGCTCGATTGCTGGAGCTACTGGCCCGACAAGGCCTTACGCCCATCGGGCCGGTGCGCTATCTGGGGTACAACCCGCCCTGGCAGTTGGTCGGGCGGCGCAACGAGGTGATCGTGACCATCGCCTGGCCGGGTTGAACGCCATCACTGGTCATCCTCCTCATCGTCGCCCAGCAGGGCATCGGGGTCGAAGGGAATGTCGTCATCCGGGTCATGGTCATGGGCGCTCACACCAGGCGGATTGAACAAGCCCCAACGGTCGATGACGTAGTTCTGCTGATCGAAACCCGCGACCCAGTCGATGAAGAGCAGGCGGAACTCCTCCATTTCGCGGCGCAGTAGGTCGAAGTACTTGGGTTCGTTGTAGCCGAACATTTCCAAGCCGCGCAGGCCCACGATCAGATCGCGAGCGGCCTTGCGCACGATCGCGGCGCTCTCCATCCGCAAGTCGTAGAGGTCGGCCGCTTCGGCCCCTGCGATCTTCGGAGGGATCATCATGGCATCGGACAGCATGCTCCGGATCTGGCTCTTCAGCATTTCGCTTCCCTCCGGAGCGGCATCCATCAAGTGCCTAACCAGTTCGTTGATCTCAAGGGCCTTCTTGAAGATCTTGAGGTCGCGGTAGTTGGGGCTGTCGTCGAAGTTGTCCATGGCCGGGGAGTTGTAGAACAAATATGGCGACCGGGACGCGATAACAGCGCAGCTGGCCCGGGCAAGATCAATGGGGCTGGCGTCCGGCCGCTCGTGATGAGATCCGGGCTAAGCATCGGAATGAGTTTCCCATAGCGACAGAAGTCCACAAGGTGCCAAAACGAACGGCGCCCGGGGAAGCCCGGGCGCCGTTCAGGACGTAGGTGACGGATGCCGCTTACTTCACGGGCACTTTGCCGGTTGGAACGGCAGGAGCCGGTACCGCCGGGGCGCTCAGGTCCACCGGTGCCGCATTCACGCTGCGCTCCACCAGTGTCATTTCATCCACCAGGTGTTTGGCTCCTGCCAGCTTGTCGATGGTCCAGAGCACGTATCGGATGTCCACGCTGATGGTGCGCTGCAATTCGGGCTCGAACGCGATGTCGCCGCTCATGGCTTCCCAGTTGCCGTCGAAGGCGATGCCGATCAGTTCGCCGTTCGCGTTCAACACAGGGCTTCCGCTGTTGCCACCCGTGATGTCGTTGCCGCTGATGAAGCAGGTGATCAGTTCGCCGTTCTCATCGGCGTAGCGACCATAGTCCTTACGCGTCAACAACTCCTTCTGTTTGGCAGGAACGATGAACTCGTCGTTCGTGGGGTCCTCCTTCTCCAGGATGCCGTTGGCCGTGGTCACGTGCTTGTAGAACATGCCGTCGGCGGGCACATAGCTGGACACGGTGCCGTAGGTCAGGCGCATGGTGCTGTTGGCGTTCGGGTACCACTGCTTCTGGCCGTCCTTTTCGCGCATGGCCGCCACCATCAGGCGATAGCCCTTGGCAATGTCGCTCTCGCTGGCACCGATGGCGGGGCCCAGGAAGGCACGGTAGTGGTTCAGGCAGCTTTCCATGGCCTGTATGCCCAGGTCCTTCTCCATCACCTTCAGCGATGGCTTGGCCAGGAAGGCGTCCAGACGCTTGCGATCGGTGAGGATGCTGGTGCTGAACACGGCCTTTGCCCAGGCTTCGTAGTTGCCCTTGTACTTGCCTTCGATGGTGCGCAGCACGGACGGCTGCAGGTCCTTTTCCACGTCCTCGCCGATCAAGCGGAACATGTTGGCCGTCACCTTCTGGTCGGTGGCGGGGTCGTAGTCCTTCCAGAATTCTTCCGCAGCAGCTTGTACAGCGGCCACGTTGGCGCTCACCTTGGCTGCATCCTTGGCATCGGTGCGCAACTGGTTCAGCAGGCCGAAGGAGCGGAATCCGAAGATGATCATCTCACTACCGAAGGCGGCTTCCTGCATGTAGGTGCTCGCTTTCTCGAACTTGGCGCGCTCGGCATAACCCGATTCCAGCAGGGTGATGATCTCACCATACTGTGCCTTGCGCTTCGGGTCGGCGTTCACCCAGGCCATCAGTTCCTCCTCCTGGCGCTTCTTCTTGTCGTACACGCCAAGGCGCTTCAAGCCGCGCTGCTGGCCGATGAAGTACTTCCAGTAGTTGCTCACCTGTGCGTGCTTGCTGGCATACTGCAGGCGCACCTTGTTGTCCTTGGCCTGGAACTCTTCGTAGATGTCCAGCTTGATGCGGCGGATCTTCACGCGGCTGGGCTGCTCCACTTCGAGGGCCAGCTTCACGCCGTGGCTGCTCAGGAAACGGTCCGTACTGCCGGGGTAGCCCATGACCATGGCGAAGTCGCCCTCCTTGACACCAGCGATGCTCACCGGGAAATGGTGCGCGGGTTTGAAGGGGATGTTCGCTTCGTTGTAGTCGGCCGGTTCACCGTCGGGCCCGGTGTACACCCGGAACATGCTGAAGTCACCGGTGTGGCGGGGCCACATCCAGTTGTCGGTATCGCCACCGAACTTGCCGATGGCACTGGGCGGTGTGCCCACGAGGCGCACATCGCGGTAGGTCTTGTAGGTGAAGAGGTAGAACTCGTTCCCTTCGAACATGATCTTGAAGTCGGCGCTCAGGCCGTTCTCCTTGCCCACTTCGCCCTTCAACTTGGCGCCGATCTCCTGGATCTTGGCATCGCGGTCCGCTTCGCTCATGTCGGCCGTCAGGGCCGCGAGTACTTTGTCGGTGACATCATCGATGCGCTGGAGGAAGCTCACGTTGAAACCAGCGGGCAGCTCCTCCTTGCGGGTCATGGCCCAGAAGCCGTCCGTCAGGTAGTCGCTTTCCACGGTGCTCAGGCTTTGCACGGCATCGTATCCACAATGGTGGTTGGTCAGGAAGAGGCCCTCCTTGCTCACCATTTCACCGGAGCAGAAACCTCCGCCCAAACGCACCACGGCGTCCTTGAGGCCGCTGCGGTTGATGGCGTAGATGTCATCGGCCGAGAGCTTGAAGCCCAGCTTCTGCATTTCGGCCTCGTTGACCTGTTTGAGCTTGTTCAGGAGCCACATGCCCTCGTGGGCCTGCAGGGCGATCGCCAGAACGGCTGCGGTAAGCAGCGATAACGTACGCTTCATCATGGGTAAAGGACTGGTTCGTGGGTTGTACTGTACTTCAAGGACGGCCGCAGCGAGATCGTACCACGGTCGCGTGATGCAGGAAAGGGAGCGCAAATGTAACCGAATGGCCGGAGGTCACCGGATCCCGAGGTACGAGCGGGTGAAGGATGTGACGGCCGGATCAGTGCTGCGGCAAAATGGGCTTCCAAGGGACGGGTAGGAGCAGTTCCTCCAGGGTCTCGGTGAAAGCCTTGAACTTGGGCGGGGTGCCCACGCGGCCGAGGACTTGTTTGTCCTTTCCGTTCGCCCGGATCCGGATGATCGTGCTGGGCAGGTCCGTTACCTGGCTGTCGTAAACATCGTCCAGCCCGTAAAATCCGATGCGCTCGGCTTCGCGCAGAATGATGTCCATGGTATCGCGGCCTACGCGGCCCGAGTGCATGCCCTCCTTCTCCACGTTCACGCGACCCTCGTAGGTGGCGTATCCGCTACGGTAGATGTTGAGGCGATAGGCTTTGCAGGCTCCGAAGCAGGGCGTACGCTCCAAGCTGAAGAAAAGCGAGTCGCTGTCCGCTGGTCCGCCGAACACCGCGGTGGCGGTCGCGTCGCTGCCCTGGCCTTTTGGTCCGGAGCTGTCGCTGGTGGTGCTCTCCTGGCTGCCCTTGCAGGCGAACAGGAGCGTGAAGGACAGGAAGGTGGGCAGGATCATCCGGGTGTTCATGGTGTGGAATGCGTTGGTTGCCATTGCCATGCCAATAATGGCCGATGCTCAAAGGTCGGTCTTGCGCGAAGGGCTCACTTGCGTCGTTTGCCCTGCTGTACCTGCTGCTGCTGCTTCTGCATGTCTTCCAAGCGCTGTGCCCAGCGGCCCTTTTTCTTCGGGATCTTCATGTTCTGCAGCAGTTGCGCACGGATCTTCCCTTCGTCCACGAACCAGTGTTTCAACACGGTCATCTGCAGGATGCTGATCACGTTGGCGAGCAGGTAGTAGTAGCTGAGCCCAGCGCTGAAGTTGTTGAGGAAGAACAGCATCATGATCGGGAACAGGTAGATCATGACCTTCATGCTCGGCATGCCCTGCTGGGTGGGCATCTGCTGCTGGTTGATCAGCGAGTACACGATGGTACTCGCTGCCATCAGCAGGGTGAAGAGGCTGATGTGGTCGCCGTACATCGGAATGGTGAACGGCAGGTCGAAGATGCTGTCGTAGCTGCTCAGGTCATCGGCCCACAGGAAACTCTCCTGACGCAGTTCGATGCTGCTGGGGAAGAAGCGGAACATGGCGTACAGCACCGGCAACTGGATGAGCATCGGCACACAACCGCTCGCCGGATTCACGCCCGCCTTGCGGTAGAGTTCCATGGTGGCCTGCTGCTTCTTCAAGGCCTCGTCGTCCTTGAACTTGGCGGTGATCTCCTCCATTTCGGGCTTCAGCACGCGCATCTTGGCACTGGCCACGAAATTCTTGTAGGTCAACGGCATCAACAGCATCTTGATCACCAACGTCAGCACCAGGATGATGATGCCGTAGTTCCAGCCCCAGCCATCGAGCCAGTTGAAGATGGGGATCACGAGCCAGCGGTTCATCCAACCGAAGATGCCCCAGCCCAGGTCGATGATGTTGTCGAACTGCTCCACTTCCGTGCGGCGCAGGGTGCCGTAGTGGTTGGGGCCGAGGTAGAAGCGCATGCCCACGTCGGCCGTTGCGCCCCGGTCCTTTTCGAAGAACAGCTTGGCCTCGTAGCGTTTGGTGTGGCTGGGGTCTTCCAAAGGAGTAATGGCGATCTCCGACCCGTTGCTCGCGAAGCCCTCTTCGCTGATCATGGCCACTGTGAAGTAGTCCTGCTTGAACGCCACCCAGTTGGTGCGGCCTTGGAGCTTCTTCTCGTCGGCTTCGGTCTCGCTCAGGTAGTCGCGCTTGTCGCTGAAATACTTGAAGTA
>JBIIYD010000177.1:0-6371 GCA_044347005.1 Flavobacteriales bacterium
GTGCGTTTGCTCGACCAACATGCCATTGCCACTGCACCGGACGCCTCGGGCGACCTGATCTGCTACACCAGTGGGGATCCGGATGTCTTCGCTGCGATGATGGTGCGCATGGGCATGCCTGGCCACCCCGTGAAAGCCGCGCATTGGTCGAGCCCGACCACCCTCAGCTTTCCTTGAACCAGCTCGCGTACTTGAGGTAGTTCGCCGCGATACGCTCGATCTCGTTCCTGGAAAGGTCGTCCCCGACAGCCCTGATGCGCTTGCCAGGGACACCGGCCACCAAACTTCCCGGTTCCACCACGGTTCCCTGAAGGACCACCGCTCCCGCAGCGATCACACTGCCTTCGCCGATCACGGCGTGGTCCATGACGATGGCACCCATGCCCACCAGGACCTTGTCGTGGATGGTGCAACCGTGTACGATGGCGTTGTGGCCGATGCTCACATCGTTGCCGATGGTGAGTGCGGCACGTTCATAGGTGCAATGCAGCACGGCGCCGTCCTGCACGTTCACACGATGCCCGATGCGAATGCTGTTGACATCGCCCCTCACCACGGCACTGTACCACACACTGCACTGGTCGCCCATGACCACATCCCCGATCACAACGGCGTTCTCGGCGAGAAAGGGATCGTTACCGAAACGGGGTGTGAAGCCGCGCACTGTTCTTATCAACGCCATGTCATTGCTTTTCAACGGGTGCTTTGCCGCAACCTTCCTTCTGGCAACAGGCAGGCAACTCCTGGAAGGCCTTGGGATCGCCCGGCAGATCGTCGGCAAAGTAGCCCAGTTTCGTCAATGCCACCCGGATCGCATCCGGCGTGGTCTTGCGCGCATCGTATTCCACCCGAACGATGCTGGTGGTAAGATCGAGTTCCACCTTCTTCACCCCCTTCTCGTAGATCAGGTTGTCCTCGATGGTGCGCTCGCACATATCACAGACACTGCTCGTTCGGATCTCCACAACGTCGTTTGCCTTGTCCTTTTGGGCGATCGCCGGCGCTCCTGTGATCAACAGCACCATCAGTAGTAATGCGTATTTCATGTTCAGTGATGTTCGTCCGTTTTCTTGCGAGCGATGGTGTACCGGAATCCGCCGTAGGCCATGGCCTTGTTCGTAGGTCCCCAGATCAACGAGGCATCAAAATAAGGACCGAACGGGTCCTCGGGTGCAATGATCTGTTGCTGTTGCAATGTGCTCGTCAGGTTCTCGCCTCCGAGGTAGAATTCCCACGCACCCACGATGTGGGTGATCTGGGCATGGAGGGTCATAAAACCCGGGGCTTGCCCGGGAACCCGGTATACCTCGGGGTTGGTGGAAGTATCCGGAACCCGGCTTCGACCGAATAGGTTGAGGGTGATGTCCGACCGCCACCGTTCCTTGCGATCGTGGTAGGCAAGGTCGATCAAGCCCCTGTGCATCGGTGTAAATGGACGCTGGAGCAAGCGGCCATCGTATGTCGTGCGCACGTCGTACCAGCGGTAGCTGCCCTTCAGGTCGAAGTGCCGGGAGACCTGCAGCTGCACATCGGCAAGCACACTGCTGGCGAAGGATGGCCCCTCCAACATGTAGAATGCGATCGTCCTTGGCGAGCGGTCCATGTCGTTCACCACCTGATCGGTGAACAGGGTGTGATAGAAGTCCACCCCTACGGCCCACTTCCGGTCCAACCATTTGAACTTGTGCAGTGCGGAGGCGCCGAAGTTCCAGGCACGCTCCATGCCGAGCTCCCCTTGTACCACCACGGTGCGTGAACTGGCCAGCACGGACGCATTCTCCACCAACGGGACGGCCGTCCGGAAAGCATGCCCTGCGGAGAGGCGCAGGTTGGTCAACGGTCCAAGGTCGTATTTGGCATGAACGCGCGGACTGACAGCCGTTCCGAACAGGTCGTTCACATCGGCACGCAAGCCACCCACCAACGTGAGCTTTTCGCGCTTCCGGGTATACTCGGCAAATGCACCGGGCATGCGTTCCACCCGGGTGAACGCACTATCCCGGAAACTCTCCCGGTAGTCGTCGAACTGGAAGCTCAACCCGGTCTTGATCTGGTCGGTGCCGCTGCCAAGCAGTTGTTGGTACACGGCGGTTCCGTAGAAGCTCTCCTGATCCCCGGTGTAGGGACGGTCGCCGTACAAGGCATCCACCTCATGCTGCCTGCCCGCCACGATCAGGCCAATGCTCTTGGTAGGGTCATTGGCGAAGATGAAGCCATACTTCGCCAGGGCGTCCACCATCGTGTTGCGTACATCGATGCCGTACAACCCGCCATTTCCTTCGTGGACGTGTTCCCCGCTGTTGGGAATGGCACCATGCTTGGCCGACTGCCCGCCTGCTCGCACATCGTCCACGTAGCGCAGCATCACTTGCCCGCTGCGCTTTTCATCCTGGTACATCCAGCGGTCCATGACATTCACACGCCGGGTAAGCGGCATATCCATGAACCCGTCATTGTTCTGGTCCATTTCCGTGTTGAACCAGTTGCCGTGCACCATCAGCAGGTTGCTGCTGTGCTTGCCGGTACTCTGGGCACTGTGGATGTTGGCTTCCGCACGCCCCTGGCTATTGCCGTACAGATTCACGAACAGCGGGCCTTCACTTTCCGGGGACAAAAGGCACAGGTCGATCTGCCCGGTCATGGCATTGGGGCCATTGACCGCCGTACCGATGCCCTTGCTCAGGTTGATATCCTTGATCCAGGAGCCGGGTATCAACGTCAAGCCCGATGCGGTCGAAAGCCCTCGGATAAAGGGGATGTTCTCCACGCTCATCTGCGCATACTTGCCATCCAGCCCGAGCATGCGAATGGTCTTGGTACCACTGACCGCATCTGTAAAACTCACATCCACCGTAGCATTGGTCTCGAAACTCTCGCTGAGGTCACAACAGGCCGCGCGCTTCAATTCCATTTGGGTAATGAGCTCCGAAGCTTGGAGCGAGCGCCCGTCAAGGCGAACGCCACTTTGCCGCTCCACCACCTCCACGGCCTGGAGCTCGAGCGCTGGACGCAAGAGTATGGTAAGCGGCTCATTCGGGCCGTTGGGAAGCGCCAGCGAATCGGGAGAATGGCCAACGTAGGATACCACCAGTATCGCGGGCCATTGCACTGGAGGGGCGATGGTGAACCGACCATCCGGGGCCGTGGTGGTACCAACGGTGGTGCCTGCCCAGTGCACGTTCGCACCGGGTAAGGGCGACGATGCGTCCGGCACACCGGTGAACACCGAACCGGTGACCTGGCCTCGAAGCGAGGCCGCCAGTGTAACCTGAACGAAAAGCAGAACGATCCTGGCAAAACCCATCATAACAGTTGTCCTTCTCGTGATGCATAGAACGCGACACATGGAAGGCATAATGCCTTCCGGCGCCCCTTGGGCGCGAAAGACCAATGCTAGATGCGGTACGCCGCGAATCCGGCGAGCCGGTCGGCAAGGAGCAGGGGCGGCGGACGGGAAAGGGACCGCGAAGGGAAGACCTGGACCGGCAACAGAGGGTGTACTGCGAACACGTGCGGCTCGGCCATCCACGTGATCGTAAATGCCATGTTCGGTACAGGAATAAACCGAAGAAGGTCCACCGACGCCTCCGAAGACACACAACACTGAGCGCTGACCGTAGGCCGGTCCGTGGTCCCAGGGTCCGGACAACAATCCTCAAGCATACCCCAATCCACCACACTGTGACCAGAGATCAAACAGGTCATGCGCGACAGGGCCAATCCGCTTGTTGCGAAAAGCAACAATGACATCAGCGCAATGCTGAGCCAAGCCTGCCGATGAGCGATCCTGTGTGACACAGGTACAAAGGTAGGCCTGTATGCGGGGCATTGTGAGGCCGTGGTGTTGCACGCTTGGGACCACCCTCCTTCGGCACGCCTACTTTTGTACCGGTACGACAAGCCCTAGACCATGACCACACCTAACAAACGACCACCGGTTTCGGTCTATGCCGAAACGACCCCGAACCCCGCGAGCATGCGTTTCGTGAGCAGCCGGTTGTTGGTGCAGGATGGACGTCTCTTGGAATTCAGGAGCCATGAGGAGCCCGTTGGGGTATCGCCGCTCGCCGAACATGTGTTCAACCTGCCGTTCGTGACGGGCGTGTTCGTATCGAGCAACTTCATCACGGTGACCAAGAACAACGCGGTGGGTTGGGACCTCGTGCAGCTCGAGTTGCGGGAGTACATCCAGGACTTCCTGAACCAGGATGGTCGGGTGGTGTACGAAGATGCTCCGGCGCAGGCACTGGCCGATGCCAACGAGCGTGCCAGCACGCATTCCGATGCCCAAAGCGCCGAGGATGAGAAGATCATCCGCGTATTGGAGGAGTACATCCGACCCGCCGTGGAGGGCGATGGAGGCCATATCGCATTCCGCTCGTTCAACGATGGTGTGGTGACCGTGACCTTGCGCGGCTCGTGCAGCGGGTGCCCGAGCAGCATGGTCACCTTGAAGCAAGGGATCGAAAACCTCCTGAAACTCGAGGTTCCCGGCGTGCGCGAAGTGGTTGCGGAGGAGTTGTGAAACGCGCATCATGGACGTCCCCCCGGGGGCGATTATGCAAAACGGGCAGGTCGTGCATCCCATGTTCAAACACACTGATCATGAGACACAGAAAACAATTCCTGATCGCCGCCATGCTACTTGCCGGCGTATCACATGCGCAGACCGTGGGCGAGATCCACGGCAAGGTCTTCGACAGCCAGGGCAGCCCCTTGTTCATGGCCACCGTTTCCGCTGAACGCGGCGACGTGCTGGTGGGCACAACGGCCGATGAGCAGGGCAGGTTCGTGATAAAACCCCTGATGCCCGGGATCTACACCTTGCGGGTTTCCTATGTAGGCATGGTGCCGCACGAACTCAGCAGTATCCAGGTGAACGCCGAGAAGATCACACGCCTGAGCGATATCGTGCTCATGAGCAACACCGAATTGCCCGAAGTGAAGATCGAAGCGTTCCGTTGGACACCACCCCTGATCGACGTTGCCGAACCGACGAAGCTGACCTTCGTGGCCAGCCAGTTGGAGGACAACCCGCTACGCAAGGACCCCGTGTCCATGATATCCACCCTTTCGCCGGACATCTACAAGCAACCGGGTACCGACAACCTCTATTTCCGCGGATCCCGCTCCGATGGCATGGCCTACTTCGTGGACGGCGTGAAGGTTCCCGGACAATTGAGCGGAGTGCCGCCCGCATCCATCGGCAGCATAACCCTGTACACGGGTGGGTTGCCAGCGCGCTATGGTGATGTGGTCGGTGGTGTGGTGGCGATCGAGTCCAAGAGCTACTTCGACCTGTACATGCAACGCCAGGCGCAACAGCAGTGACCCGAGCACGGATCCATGTTCCTACGCCGGGCACATACCGAAGCAGCAAGCGATGATGAATTGCTGAAGCAACTCCGCAAGGGGGACAGGAATTCACTGGGCTACCTGTGGGACAGGTACGCCCACCTGCTTTTTGGTGTGGGCATGAAATACCTGAAGGACGGCGAGCGGAGCAAGGACCTCGTGGTGGAGTTGTTCTCCGACCTCCCCGCGCTCATCGAAAAACACGAGGTGGAACGTTTCAAGCCTTGGGTGCATGCCGTCATGAGGAACCGTTGCCTGCTCGCACTGCGTGGGAACAAGAACGGCGCTGTGATGCCCGACGACCTCCTGGAGGACGTCGCGCAGGAAGAACGCGAATCGTCGATGTTGCGCGAGAACGATCTGCAACAGTTGGAACAGGCGATCACGGAACTGAACGACGGCCAACGGGCCTGCATACGACATTTCTACCTCGATCGAAGGTCCTACCAGGAAGTGGCCGATCTTACCGGGCATACCACGGAGCAGGTCCGCAGCCACCTCCAGAACGGCCGCAGGAACCTGCGCCTCATCCTTGAACGCCATGGCCAACGCAATGCGCACTAACGCACCCATCGACCCGGGCGTGATGCCCTCACGGGCCGAACTGCAAGCCTACCTCGATGGGCGCTTGTCGCCTGATGAAACGCGCGATATGGAGCAACGCATCGAGCAGGACGGACTGCTGCGCGATGCCATGGACGGGCTGCGGGAACCCGGAGCGTTCCAAGCGTTACAGCAACTTGATAAGCATCGCCCGAGTTCGAAGGGGGCCACCGGTCCGGGCACGATGGGCACCGGAGGCATCGTGGTCGGTCTTGTGCTGGTGGGTGTTGCATGGCTGGTGATGCCTGCCGCGCAACGTACCGACCGCATGCCGGAAGAAGCGCTCGGGAGCGAGCACCGTTTCGACGGGACCGAACAACAGGAGACCGCCAGAGACCTGGTCGAGGGGCCCATTGCGGTGGCCTTGGCCGCTGCCGTGGAACAACCGGAATCGCTCCGCATCGGGCACAAGG
>JBIIYD010000018.1:0-20391 GCA_044347005.1 Flavobacteriales bacterium
TGGCCGCTACGCACGGCATCGTGTCACCGGGCTTCGCAGGATATCCTTACGATTCCGTGCCCGAGCTGCGGTTCGATCCCGCTGCGGCGCGAAAGCTGCTGGCCGAGGCCGGGTATCCAGGAGGCAAGGGATTACCCACGGTGTTCCTGCAGGTCAACAACGATGGCTTCGGCTATGTGCAAGTGGCCGGGGTGTTGCAGGGTATGCTCGAACGGAATCTGGGTGCGCGCGTGGTGACCACCGTGCTACCTGCGGATCAACACTTCGACCGGGCGCAGCGCGGCGAAGCCATGTTCTGGCGGGAGGGCTGGTTGGTGGACCATCCGGACCCCGAGAACTTCCTGGCCATGTTCTTCGGGCGCAATGCTCCCGCGAATGCAACGGACCCGGCCTACCTGAACAGCACCCGTTTCAAGGACCAGCAGTTCGACTCGCTCTTTTCGGAAGCGCAGCGCAGCAAACTGCCGGATACCCGGATGACCATGCTGGCTCTGGCCGAGCGCAGGCTGATGGAAGAGTGTGCGATCATTCCCTTGTACCACGAACGCTCGGTGCGACTGCTGCAACCGTGGGTGCAGGACCTGCCCATGAACGGCATGGAATACCGCGACCTGCGCGAAGTCTGGTTCGACGCCTCGAAGCGATGACCCGTCAACCGACCGCGGCGATACGCTCGTAAACGAGCCGTTTCGCCAAGGGCATGAACGTCTCGATCAGCGGCAATGCCATTTCCGCTTCGAAAACGAAGGTGGCCGGTACGGGTCGGTCCCGGTATTTGCCGATCAAGGTCGAACGGATGTGCTCATAGGTGCAAACCATGCTTACCGTGAACGAAGCGGTGAAGCGGGTGACCAAACTGCGGTATTGCTTCCGTTCCTCATGTTCCCGCAGAACGGGGAGCGCATAGGAATAGACCCGGGCCTCTTGCCCGGTGCGCAACATGAGCCAGCCTTCGGTCGCTCGGAGCGGTTGTACCCCCACGGTGCCGAACCGGATCTTCTCCATCAGTTCTTCCCGAAGGTCGTTGCCGTCGTTCAACGTGCGCCGCAACCCGGGGAGGGCAAGGTCTATCACTCCATCGATGACATCCAGTTGTTCCGGCTGCGCGATCGCGGCATGGATCGGGAAGCCCGTCCGCGGGTCGAATCCCAGTAGGTCGCCGCTCAGGGCACGCGACAATTCCTCTTTCGAATCGCGCATCCTGAGCAGCTCCTTCAAATGGTCCTCGACCTCGTCCAAGTAAGGGTACAGCTTACGTTCCTTGAAGCGCCGCTGAACGCGTTGTAGATAAGCCAACAGCGTGTAGTGCTTCAATTCGAGGTCGAAGGCGGGCCGGAACACCCAATCCTGCGGAAGGCCATGCATGCCCATTGCTGCGTCGTTGTTCCTGTTCGAACGTACTGTTCAAAAATAATGTTGCCTGGCGAGCACTTCCGGCGATGTCCGGCCCACCTTTGAACTCCCCGAGCAAACGAAATACCCAATGGACGCCATATTCAAGTCTTTCCGTGCCGCACTGATATTGCTCCTGCTGTTCACGGCCTGTGTGCCCGCCCGCCAGTACGAAGAAGAGAAGGCCCGGGTGGCGGCCATGCAGGGCGAGGTGGATGCCGCCAACGCCAAAGCCCGCGATGCGGTCACCGCGCTGGAGGAACTGAAAAGCAGCACGGGCGAAGAACGCAAGCGGATCGCAAGGCTTCAGGAGGATACCGCCATGATGGGGACCTCGCTTCGCCAGCTGACCTCCCAGTACGACAAGTTGAACTCGGTGAACAATGAATTGCTGGACAAGTACGGCAAGCTCCTCGCTGGTTCCGGTACGGAGAACCGCAAACTGCTGACCGACCTGGAGGCACTGCGTCTGGACCTCATGGCGCGGGAGGATTCCCTGCACGCCCTCGTCCTCCGGATCGATGAAAAACAGGCCTTGCTCGCCGACCGGGAGGCCAAGTTGGCCGAATTGCAGGCGGAGCTGGCTGCGAAGGACGCTGCCATGAAAAGCTTGAAGGACCGTGTAAGTGCTGCGCTTACCGGATTCGAGGGCAAGGGACTGACCGTGGAGCAACGCAATGGCCGCATTTACGTGAGCATGGACAACAAACTGCTGTTCCCCAGCGGTAGTTACGCAGTGGATGCCAACGGCCAGGAGATCATCGTCAAGCTGGCCAAGGCCATCGAAGGCGAGAAGGACCTGAACGTTTTGGTGGAAGGGCATACCGATACCGACAAGGTTACCGGGGGCGGGGCCGTCAAGGACAATTGGGACCTCAGCGTGATGCGCGCAACGAGCGTGGTGCGCATCATGCAACAAACCAGTGCCATGGACCCCTTGCGCATCACAGCCGCCGGTCGGGGTGAATACGTACCGGTGGATCCGGCGGACAAAGCGAAGAACCGCCGCATTGAGATCATCCTTTCCCCGGATCTCAAGGAACTCTACCGCATGGTCTCGGAATAGGCGATCGGTCCTTCTTTCCTCCGATCCAGAATGCGCTCGAAAGCCCTGTTGCTCTTCCTGTCCGGCTCTTTGTTGCTTGCGGGCTGTACCGTGGGCCGGTTCTTCGTTTACAACCTTGCGGATACCAAGGACCACCGCAAGTTTCCGTCGCGCGCCCTGGCTCCTTCTGCCGTGCCTTACCGGTATGCCGAAGCCGCAGTCGAGAAAGGACCACGGACCATCACCTACAAGGAAAAGGAGCAAGCGTTCGATGAGTTCCTGGAGGACCACCGGACGGTCGCCTTCCTGGTCGTTCATCGCGATACGATCAAGTACGAACGCTATTTCGAGGGCTACGATCCTTCCCGGATCCATACCTCGTTCTCCATGGCGAAATCCGTGGTGAGCATGCTGGTGGGATGTGCCATCGAGGATGGGTTCATCACCGGTGTCGACCAGCCGGTCACGGACTTCATCCCCGCAATGAAGAAGAACGGCTGGGACCGGGTGACCTTGGAACATCTGCTGCAAATGACCAGCGGCATGGATTTCAGCGAGAGTTATGTGAACCCTTTCGGCACCGCTGCCAGGTTCTATTATGGCCGCCGACTCTACGAAAGCACAGAAGGGCTGAAGTTGAAGCGCGAGCCGGGAACGCAGTACGAGTATGTGAGCGGAAGCACCCAGTTGCTCGGCATCATCCTGGAGCAAGCCTTGCGTGCCAAGGGCGATCAGCGCACCCTGACGGAGTACCTCGACCAGCGCATCTGGGGGCCGCTCGGCATGGAATACCCTTCTACCTGGAGCATCGATCGCAAAGAGGGTGGGGTGGAAAAGGCCTTCTGCTGCTTGAACGCACCCGCCCGTGACTTCGCCAAGCTCGGTTCATTATACCTTAAGAAGGGGCGGTGGCGTGGTGAACAACTGCTGCCTACGGAATGGGTGGAA
Source organism: Flavobacteriales bacterium (assembly GCA_044347005.1). Lineage (GTDB taxonomy): Bacteria > Bacteroidota > Bacteroidia > Flavobacteriales_F > PHOS-HE28 > PHOS-HE28. Next base: position 3,386 of record JBIIYD010000018.1, read on the forward strand.
CGAAGCACCCGGATCGATACCGCGAATGGCAGTGCGGCGTATTATCAATACCAATGGTGGCTGCCCTCCCGGGAGGGTGACTTCATGGCCCAGGGTATCCTCGGGCAATTCATCTACGTGGATCCCGCGCGCGAACTGGTGATCGTGCGTTTGGGCGAACAGCAGGGCGGGGTCTATTGGCCGCCGGTGTTGCGGAACGTGGCCAAGCTGTATTAGCGGTCGGTGGGCTACGGTACCGGATGCCAGACAGTGGATGGTACCGGAGTTCCGGTATTCTCTTCCAATACCTGCATCATGAAGGCGTTCCCCTCCTTGCCACTGCTGCCCGCCATGTGCTGAAAAGCCATGCGCGACAGGTCGAACAGGGAGGTCAGGTCGATGCGCCAAGCTCCATTCTCACGCCGGAAGGTGAAGCTTGCCGGTGTCGGAAAACCGTGCAACTTCAAGGGGGCCTTGGCCTCTTCCCCGTTCACGGTCACCGTCCCGAGGTCCAGTCCTTCGGGTGCTTCGCTCGCCATGATCCCCCCGCTGATCGATCGCGACAGGGCCGTCCTTACGTCCATGGCCTTCAGGTCCGGAGCGCTGTTCTGCAGGCGCATGGCCAGCACGGTAAGCTTGTCCATGGGTTCCAGCGCAGCCACGGTCGCACTATCGGCGCTTCGTGCCAGGTCCAGCATGCGTTCGTAGTGCGCCAGCGTTCGGCTGTCGACCAGTTCAGCGGCCACTTCTCCCTTGCCTTCCCGCAGTGCGGTGAAATAACCGTCGTAGCACGCGCGTACCGCCGCCGATTCATCCACGGTTTCGGTCGGGGCGCTTTCCGAGCAGCCCATCAGCAACAGGGTCGCGCAAAGGGTTTGTAGGATCCGGTTCATGAGCGAAAGATAACGGGCATCGGGCCTCCTACCTTGGCGGCATGGACAAGGTGGCGATCATCGGGGGCGGACCAGCGGGGCTGATCGCAGCGTACGAACTCTCCCCTCGTTTCGAAGTGGATCTCTATGAAGGAGGTCGCACCGTGGGCCGCAAGTTCCTGGTGGCGGGCGAGGGTGGTCTCAACATCACCAACAGTGCGCAGGGCGATGCGCTCATGGGCCATTACCTACCGGCTGGAACATTGGAACCTGCGCTGTCCGCCTTCGGACCGGAGGCGCTTCGCCATTGGTTAGCGGAGCTGGGTATCCCGACTTTCGTGGGCAGCAGCGGAAGGGTGTTCCCCGAGCGTGGCATCAAACCGGCCGAGGTGCTCAAGGCCATCACCACGGCTCTGGTGGCAAAGGGGGTGCGCATCCATACCGAGCACCGCTTCGTGGGTTTCGATGAGCACGTGAGACCGATCGTGCAGCATGCCGGGGCGCGGATCGTGATCGATGCACCGCGTGTGCTTTTTGCACTCGGTGGTGCATCGTGGCCCAAGACCGGTTCCACCGGCGAATGGGTGCCGCACTTCGAGTCCATCGGCTTGCGCACACAGCCCTTCCGCGCCAGCAACTGCGGCGTGGAAGCTGCATTGCCCGACGCCTTGAAGGTCCATGCCGGAAAGCCGCTGAAGAACATTGCCGTGCGTTGCGGTGATCGCACCATACGGGGCGAGGCCACCATCACCGAGCACGGCGTGGAGGGCAATGCGGTCTACCCGCTCATACCTGTCGTACGCGCTGCCTTGGAAGCCGAAGGGAAGGCGGAGCTCATCATCGACCTGAAGCCCGACCTGAGCGAGGCACAGATCGAGCACAAGCTGCAGGATGCGGCTTGGAAGGAACGCATGGCGCGGTTGCGCCTTGACCGTCCCTCGGTGGCTTTGCTCAAGGCCTTCACGCCCATGATGCGCTACATCGACGGCAGCACCATGGCGCACGATGTGAAACACGTCCACATCCCGGTCCATGGCCTGCGCCCCATCGATGAAGCCATCAGCACGGTGGGCGGTATCGCTTTGGATGAAGTGGGTGAGGACCTCTCCCTGAAGAAACACCCGCACATTTTCGTGGCGGGCGAAATGCTGGACTGGGATGCGCCCACGGGCGGTTTCCTGCTGCAAGGGGCGTTCAGTTCCGGGCGCTGGGCGGCGAAGGGGATGGCACGCTGAACTTATCCACAGCGGCTTGCAGGTCCGGGCAAGGCGCTGCAATTTCACGCCTCCGCCATGAAACCCGAGTTGTTCAATAACAGACCACTGGAAGAGAAGTTTCTCTTGGTGCGGGAATATGGGGAACCCCTGTGTCCGGCCCCCTGCTCCGTCCACGAGCATATCTTCTATTACATGCTCGACAGTCTGGTCATTGAAGCAACTATAGCTCTCAAGGGCTTTGAGCCCGTCTCTGTGAAGGCGCTTGGAGTGAATGATCCAGAGATGGATGGATTTCTGTTTTGGGTCGATTTGGACGAGATCGATGAGTTCTGTCGTCCCGGGCATAACCACCCGTTCTGAGTCGAGTCTTCGGACCCCAAGCCACTACCCGAACAAGTGCCCCAGCACCTCGTTCACCTGTCCCACCTGCACCAGTTCGATGCCCTTCACCGGGCCGATGCCCTTGGTGCCTTTGGGCAGGAAGATCCGCGCGAAGCCAAGCTTGGCGGCTTCGGCGATGCGTTGCTCGGTGCGGGTAACGGGGCGGATCTCGCCACTCAGCCCCACCTCGCCACAGAACACGGTATCCATGGGGATGGCGATGTCCGCATTGCTGCTGAGCACGGCACATACCACGGCCAGGTCGATCGCCGGCTCCTCCACGCGGAAGCCGCCGGCGAGATTGAGGAATACGTCCTTCTGCCCCAGACGGAACCCACAGCGTTTCTCGAGCACGGCCAGCAGCATGTTCATGCGGCGCAGGTCGAAACCGGTGGCACTGCGTTGCGGGGTGCCGTACACCGCACTGCTCACCAGGGCCTGCACTTCGATCAGCAGGGGGCGTTGCCCTTCCAGCGTTGCGCTCACCGCCACACCGCTGGGGCGTTCGCGGCGGTCGCCCAACAACACCTGACTGGGGTCCTCTACGGCGGAAAGGCCGGTGCCTTGCATCTCGTAGATGCCTAGTTCGTTGGTGCTGCCGAAGCGGTTCTTCAATGGGCGCAACAGCCGGTAAGCATGGTCACGGTCGCCTTCGAACTGTAGCACACAATCCACCATATGCTCCAACACCTTCGGCCCGGCAATGAAACCGTCCTTTGTGATGTGCCCGATCAGCACCATCGGGATGTCGGTGGCCTTTGCGAAACGCATCAGCTCGGCCGTGCATTCGCGCACCTGGCCCACGCTGCCGGGGCTGGCCTCCAGTGTTGCCGTGTGCAGGGTCTGCACGCTGTCGATCACTACCAGTCCGGGCTTCAATGCCTCGATGTGCTTGAAGATGTTCTGGGTGTTGGTTTCGGTGAGTACGTAACAGCCGCCATTGGCGGCTGGCCGTAGGCCATTGGCCTGGCCGTTCCCGGGATCGGCCAATGGCGAATGACCAGAAGCCTGCAGCCTTTCCGCTCGCATCTTCACCTGGTGCTCGCTTTCCTCTCCGGATACATACAGCGTCTTCAAGTGCGGATTCCGCAAAGCGGTCTGGAGCAGCAGCGTGCTTTTGCCGATGCCCGGTTCACCACCTATGAGCGTGATACTGCCCGGTACAAGACCACCGCCCAGCACACGCGCCAGCTCCCGGTCGTTCAGCGGAATACGTGGGCCGTCCTGCGCCGGGATGTCATCGATGGCGATGGGCTTCGGGTTGCGGCTCTTCACGCTCTCGGGCGTGCCGCGCTTCTCCTCCACACGGTCCACGATCTCCTCGACCAAGGTGTTCCATTCCTTGCATTGGCTGCATTGACCCAGCCATTGCGTATGGCTGGTGCCGCAGCTTTGGCAAACGAACTTGGAGCGGACCTTAGCCGCCATGGCGGATCTTCTCGACGGTCGCCGTGGTTGAATAGCCGTCCACAAGCTTCAGGCTGCGCACCTCGCCACCGTTGGCGCGCACATATTCGGCTCCTACGATCTGGTCCTCGGTGTAGTCGCCGCCTTTCACCAGCACGTCGGGGCCGATGGTCTGGATCAGTTCCAAGGGCGTGTCCTGGTCGAAGAGCACCACGGCATCCACCAAGCGAAGAGCGGCGAGGATCTTGGCGCGGCTGTCCTGGTCGTTGTACGGGCGGCCATCGCCTTTGCCCAGGCGTTGCACACTGGCATCGGTGTTCACGCCGATCACCAGGCGATCGCCGAGCGCAGCTGCTTCGTGCAGGTATTCCACATGACCGCGATGCAGGATGTCGAAGCAGCCGTTGGTGAACACGATCCGGTCGCCTTTCATGCGCCAGATGTTGCATAGGCGCTGCACCTGAACGAGGTCCACAACGCGTTTGTCGAGTGGGGTGTGGGCTGCGTCCGTGGTCATGCTGCTTGGGATTTCCCGCTGCGGGAGATCAAAAGTAGGGACAGGCCGCCAACGACAATGGTCATCACGGTTTGGGCAACCCACAGCAGCCAACCCATGGCCAAGGCATCGGGGCGCAACAGCCCGGCGCCTTCGGGTGCGGTCATGTAAACGCTGACAATGAGGGCTACGAATGCCGGGTACACACCGATGCCGCCCTGCACGAGCACAATGCCCACGGAGCCCGCGATGAAGCCGGCCATCACCCCGGCGAAGGGCACCGCCTGTGTGCCCGGAAGGGCCATGAAGCCCACCCAGAACATGGCGATGTACAACACCCAGATGAGCAGGGTGTGGAACAGGAAGGCCCACTTGTGGGGAGTCCGGAATACGACCATGGCCCCTTCGTAGAATCCGCGAATGGTCGTCTTCAGGCGGGCTTGCAGTGCCGGGCGGGTCAGGAGGATATAGGCTCCTGCGATCACGGCCAGTACAGCAACGACGACTCCGGCTAACAGCCACCACGGCCAGCCGGTGGATGCCTCCGCCGGATCACCTTGTTCGACACGGAAGGCAGCGATGCGCTCCTGGAAGAGGTCCAGCTTGTCCAGTTGCAACACCATGGTGATCGCTGCGATGCCCAACAGCATCACCGCGTCCACGGCCCGTTCGCCGAGGATGGTGCCGAAGCCTTTCTCGAAGGGCACTTTTTCGGCACGGTCCAGCATCACGGCACGGCTCACTTCACCGGCGCGCTGGATAAGCATGTTCATGAAGTAGCCGCTCATCACGGCATTGAAGGCGTTCCAGAAGCTTACGTTGTGGCCCAGGGGCGAAAGCAGGTAGCGCCAACGCCAGGCACGGCTCAAGTGGCTGCCGAAACCGAAGAGAACACTAAGTCCCAGCCACCACCAATTGGCTTCACCGAACGCAGCGAACAGCTCGGTCCGCTGCTGCTCGTCCAGTTGCCGGTAGAAGTAGATGACGAGCCATATCCCGAGGGCGATCGGGATGGCCATGCGCAGCCCACTGATCAGGGCTTTCCGCATGGGCTCAGGCTTTCAGTTTGTTCGTTACCTCGTCCGGGAAGACGATGGTGGGCTTGAACGTACGGGCCTCCTCCAAAGGCATGTGGCCGTAGGCGATCACGATCACGATATCGCCCACCTGGGCCTTTCGCGCCGCAGGGCCGTTCAGGCTTACGATGCCCGACCCGCGCTCGCCTTTGATGATGTAGGTCTCCAGTCGCTCGCCGTTGTTGATGTTGACCACCTGCACTTTTTCGCCCTCCAGCAGGCCAGCGGCGTCCAACAGGTCTTCATCGATCTGGATGCTGCCCACATAATGAAGCGCCGCCTGGGTAACGGATACCCGGTGGATCTTGGCACGCATGACGTCTATCGAGATGGGCATGGACGGTGTCGGAAAGGGCCGCAAAGCTACGGCCCGTTTCGGAAAGACGCGATCAGCGCACCAGTGTGAGGTTGTCGATGAGCCGCACGGCTCCCACCTGGGCAGCGATCAGGGCGACCGCCTGATCGGTTCCGGACCAATCTTCCAGGGGCTCCAGCGTTAACGGGTGCGCGATGCCGAAGTGGTCCAATTCCACGTCCGGAACCCGCTCCAAGAGGCCCCGTACAGCTTGATGGACGTCGAGTACAGGATGCCTGAAAGCCATTTCCTGGGCCTTTTGAAGCGCCCGGTACAGGACCGTGGCCGATGCCCGTTGGTCCTCGCTGAGTCGTTGATTGCGCGAGCTTAGGGCCAGGCCGTCGGCGGCCCGTACGGTGGGGCATGCCACGATCTCCTCGGGCCAGTGCAACACCCCAGCGGCGTGTTTGATGATCGCCAGCTGCTGCCGGTCCTTTTCTCCAAAGAAGGCCTTGTCCGGGCGTACATAGAAGAAAAGACGTTCGACCACGTTCACGACACCTTGAAAATGCCCCGGTCGGGAAGGGCCCTCCCAGGAACGGTCCAGGCCACCCAGGTCATAGGTGCTGGAAGTATGATCGGCGAACAAGGTTTCCCCGGACGGGAAGAAGAGCGCGTTGCAACCCGCCTGTTCGAGCAGGGCCCTATCCTGTTCGGGTTGCCTGGGGTAGCGCTCCAGGTCCTGCAAGTTGTTGAATTGCAGCGGGTTGACGAAAATACTGCAAACCACCTGTTCGCATGACGCCTTCGCTCGGTGGATCAGGTCCAGATGCCCCTCGTGCAGGGCTCCCATGGTGGGCACGAAGCCGACCTTGCCGCCTTTTGCACGAACCTGGGCCGACCATTGGGCCGCGTGCTGGGGCAGGGTGATGAATTCCACGATCGGCGCGGGTTCCAATGGCCCGGAACCGGCACGAATCTAGCCCCCTGTGTTGATGTTCCGCTTAAAAGTCTATATTTTTGTACTCGCATTTGGACCCCACCCCCCATCATGAGTTTGAAGAACGCGAAAGTCCTGACCATCTCCCAGTCGATCCAACCCTTCATGGACGGACCCGAAGAGATGGCCAACGCATCCCGGTCCCTGCCACAAGGCATCAACGACCGGGGCAATGATGTAAGGGTGTTCATGCCGAGGTTCGGCTGCATCAATGAACGTCGGCATCAATTGCACGAGGTGATCCGCTTGAGCGGCATGAACCTCATCATCAACGATACCGACCACGCCCTCCTGATCAAGGTGGCCAGTGTGCCCGGTGCACGGATGCAGGTGTACTTCATCGACAACGAGGAGTACTTCAAACGGAAAGCCGACACCCACAACGCCGAAGGGGAGTTCTTCCCGGACAACGACGAACGCGCGATGTTCTTCGGACGTGGCGTATTGGAAACGGTGCGTAAGCTGGGCTGGGTGCCGGACATCATCCACTGCCATGGTTGGATGACCGCCTTCGTGCCGTTGTACATCCGCAGCCATTTCGCTGACGACCCCCACTTCGAGAACGCGAAGCTCGTGTTCAGCGTGTACGACCAAAAGGCCGAAGCCTTGGACAAGGACCTGGCCAAGAAGTTGACCATGGAAGGGCTCGGCAAGGAACTGCTGAAAGGATTGGCGAAGCCTACCACCGACGATCTGTACAAGTTCGGGATGAGCCTGAGCGACGCCGTGGTGAAGGCGAGCCCCAAGTTGAGCAAGGGCTTGGAAACAGCCTTCAAAGCCTTGGACAAGCCGGTCATGGTGAACAATGGTGTCGATGCCGTTCAAGCACACGCCGAGTTCTACCATAGCGTGTTGGAAGAAGCTCTGGTCTGAGCCTTGGGCGCTCCAATGTTATTCCGTTCCTGGGCCGGTCGTCGGCTCGTGCTGGTCACTTCCGTGCTGGTCATGCTCTTCGGCTGCCGCAAACCGGAAGAGGACCTTGGCTTGGACCTCTTGCCGGGCGATCCGCTGGGGGTGCGCGTAGAAACCACCCTACTGCACGCATACACGATCGTTCCCAAGCCCATTCGGACCAGCGGCCTTACGCGAAATCTGCTGGGGTCCTACCTCGATCCGCAGTTCGGCAAGGTGCAGGCCGGCATCGTGGCCCAATTGAGGCTGAGTTCGAACAACGTGGGCGTGGGCCAGGACAATAGCGGCCTTGTCGCCGACAGCATCGTTGTCGCTTTGGCCTTCGACGGGATCAACTATGCCTATGGCAACCTGAACGCACAGGTTTTCCGGGCGTTCGAGCTTAGCGCATCGCTTTCCGTGGATAGCACCTACGAATCGAACGAGGTGCCGGAACACATTCCCGTGGACCTGGTCGTGAACAGGGGAGGGCTCGTTACCCCTGAACCCTTCAAGAAACCGTTCGTCGGGGGCGATAGTCTGCAACCCCAGGTGCGCCTCCGGTTGGACAACGCGCTCGGCCAGCGCATACTGGATGCTTTCGGCACCCCCGACCTTGCCGACAATACGGCCTTTCTCGAGTTCTTCAAGGGCATCTACATAACGGTGGACAATGGGGCCCAGGTACCCTTTCAACAGGGTATGCTGTATTTCAACATGCTCAATACCACCACCAAGACAACGATCTATTACCGCAATACGCTGGAAACGGACCCCGAGCCGCAGGTGTTCGATCTTCCGATGAACCAGAGCAGTGTGCGATACACCGTTGTTTCCCTGGACCGGGACCAAGCGCTGGAACCGGGGTTTGCAGCTGCCTTGTCCGACACCGTTTCACCCGCTGCCCATACCTACGTACAGGCATTGGGTGGTGCCCGCACGGTGGTGCAATTCCCCGAATTGAGGGACCTGGCCACCGAGGGGCTCGCACTCGCGCGCGCAGAATTGGTGGTGCCTGTTCCTGGTACGTTCAATCCTTACCTGCCGCCCCCGTCCCAGTTGTTCATTTTCAGGAGGGACCCGGATACAGGTGCCGATGCTTTCCTGCCCGACCAGAATGCGGGAGCAGGCAGCATCGATGGGAACTACCGCAAGGACGCCAAGGAATACCGCTTCAACATCACGCGCTACGTGCAGGCCATCCTGGACGGCTCGATACCCGATACGGGCGTTGAACTTGTATCGGGAAGCAACGGTGTAACGGCCAACCGGGTCATACTGGCCGGACCGGCCCACACCGAGGCCCCCATGCGTCTCGACCTTATCTTCACCACATACTGAACGGCATGTGCGGAATCGTGGCATACCTGGGCGATAAAGAAGCCTATCCCATCCTGATCAATGGTCTGCGTAGGCTCGAGTACCGGGGCTACGACAGCGCTGGCGTTGCACTCCTGCAGGGAGGGGAGTTGCGCATCTACAAGTGTCAGGGCAAGGTCAGCGACCTGGAAGCCCACGTGCAAGCGAGCGACGTTTCGGGCACGGCCGGCATGGGGCATACCCGGTGGGCCACCCACGGACCGCCGAACGATGTGAACGCCCACCCCCACCAAGGCACGAGCGGCGATATCGCGTTGATCCACAATGGGATCATCGAGAACTATGCAGCCATCAAGGAAGAGCTGATCCATCGGGGTCATGTGTTCAAGAGCGACACCGATACGGAGGTCCTTGTACACCTGATCGACGATATCCAACGCACCGACAAGGTGGACCTGGCCGAGGCCGTGCGATTGGCCCTGAACAGTGTGGTCGGGGCCTATGCCATCGTCGTGCTGGACCGGAAGGACCCGAACGTGATCGTGGCAGCGCGCAAGAGTTCACCGCTGGTGATCGGCATCGGCGAAGGCAACGAATATTTCCTGGCCAGCGATGCCACCCCGATCGTGGAGCACACCCGGAACGTGGTGTACATGGAGGATGGGGAGATCGCGGTGATCGACCGCAAGCATGGCCTGAAGCTCCGGAACATCAAGAACCAGGACAAGACGCCTTTCATCCAGGAGCTGGAGATGCACTTGGAAGCCTTGGAGAAGGGTGGGTACGACCACTTCATGCTCAAGGAGATCCACGAGCAGCCCCGCAGCATCAGGGACAGCATGCGTGGTAGGCTCAGCTTGTCCAAGGGCGAAGTGGTCCTGGGCGGGATCAAGGACTATGAGCAGAAATTCGTGAATGCGAAGCGGATCCTGATCGTGGGCTGCGGTACAAGCTGGCATGCCGGTCTGGTGGGTGAATACCTCTTCGAGGACCTCGCCCGAATACCCGTTGAAGTGGAATATGCCTCCGAGTTCAGGTACCGCAACCCGATCGTGAACGAGGACGACATCGTCATCGCCATCAGCCAGAGCGGCGAAACGGCCGATACCCTCGCCGCCATCGAATTGGCCAAGGGCCGTGGTGCCACCATCATCGGCATTTGCAACGTGGTGGGCAGCAGCATCGCCCGTGTCACCCATGCGGGTTCATACACCCATGCCGGTCCGGAGATCGGGGTTGCCAGCACCAAGGCCTTCACGGCCCAGGTCACGGTGCTCACGCTCATGGCGCTCATGGTGGGCCGCAAGAAGGGAACCATCAACGAGAGCAACTTCTTCCGCCTGCTGAACGAGTTGGACTCCATTCCGGAGAAGGTGCAGAAGGTGCTGGGATCCGAGGCCCAGATCCGCTACATCGCTGACATCTATAAGGATGCGCCCAATGCGCTCTACCTGGGCCGGGGGTACAGTTTCCCCGTGGCCTTGGAAGGTGCCTTGAAGCTCAAGGAGATCAGCTACATCCATGCCGAGGGTTACCCTGCGGCCGAAATGAAGCACGGCCCCATCGCCTTGATCGACGACGCCATGCCGGTCTTCGTGATCGCCACCAAGGGCGCCAGCTACGAGAAGGTCGTGAGCAACATCCAGGAAGTGAAGGCGCGCAAGGGAAAGATCATCGCCATTGTTACCGAAGGCGATACGGTGGTGCGCGGCTTGGCCGACCACGTGATCGAGATCCCGGACACCCCGGACGCCCTGGTACCCTTGCTCAGCGTGGTGCCGTTCCAGTTGATCAGCTACCACATCGCGGTGATGCGGGGTTGCAACGTGGACCAACCGCGCAACCTGGCCAAGAGCGTTACGGTGGAGTGACCGGAGTGCCCGGTTTCGCCCACATGAAGACCTGCCCGTTGTTGCGGTAAGGGTCCAGGTCCTTGGTGAACAGCAAGTGCCCAAGGTCGAGCAGGGCCAGCACGCCGAAGCCGCCGAACGTGATACCATACACCACGGCCACCTTGGGCGTTGTACCCAGGTAGAGGCGGTGCGCGCCGAAGGGCCCCAACAGCACGGCCAAAGCACTGCTCAGTAGCCGCGTATTCTCCTTGTGCGTCGCAGCGGTATCGGGTCCTTGCACAGGCTCGGGAACCAGGTACTGTTGCACCTGTGCCGCGGTTCCTGGCGGAACGGGCTGTCCAGCGAACGCCTGGACCGGTAGTGCCAAGCCCAAGGCGAACAACAACCGGATCGTTCTGCGCAAGGGCATGGACCGATGGAACATGAGCGGGCGCCGTGGGACCGGGTCCCACAGCGCCCGTCGATGATGCGTCACCCTTATTTGCCCGAGGTGTAGCGGCGCCCCACCTCGTCCCAGTTCACCACGTTCCAGAAGGCCGCGATGTAATCCGGGCGACGGTTCTGGTAGTGCAGGTAGTAGGCATGCTCCCACACGTCCATACCAAGGACCGGCGTGCCGCCACATCCGGTGTTCGGCATCAATGGATTGTCCTGGTTGGGGGTGGAGCACACTTCGAGCTTGCCACCCTTGTGCACGCACAGCCATGCCCATCCACTACCGAAGCGGGTGGCACCAGCTGTTGCGAACTTTTCCTTGAAGGCATCGAACGACCCGAAGTCCCGGGCAATGGCATCGGCGAGTTCCCCGCTGGGTGTTCCACCGGCGTTCGGTGCCATGATGTTCCAGAACAGGGTATGGTTGAAATGGCCGCCGCCATTGTTGCGCACGGCCATGTTGGTCATGTCCAAGCCGGAAAGGACCTCTTCGATGGACTTACCGTCCAACGGGGTGCCTTCGATGGCCTTGTTGAGGTTGGTCACGTACGCATTGTGGTGCTTACCATGGTGGATCTGCATGGTAAGGGTGTCGATATGGGGTTCCAACGCATCGTGCGCGTAGGGCAATTCGGGAAGTGTAAAGGCCATGGCCGGTATCGGGATTTGGTTGGTCCAGGAAGAAGGGAACAAAGATAGTTGACACCAGTTTTGGACTTTTCTTGCAAGTATGGTTCTGTTGTCTACTTTTGCGCCACTTTCACCAAAAAGAAACCCAAACCGATGATCAAGAAGTTCACCATCCTTGCCGCCATGGCTGCCCTCGTGGTCGCTTGCGGCCCTTCACAGGCCGACGTTGAGGCAAAAGCAAAAGCAACCGCAGATAGCTTGGCCGCTGTCGCTACCGCCGACAGCCTCCGTGCTGCCGAGGAAGCCGCTGCCGCTGCTGCCGCTGAAGCTGCTGCCGCTGCTGCCGCTGACACTACGGCCGTTCCTGCCGCTCAGTGATCCGCTCCTTACAGCACAACCCAATTACACCGATCGATATGACCAAGAAGTTCGCTCTGCTCGCCACCATGGCAGCTTTGTTCGTTGCCTGCAGCAGCAGCAACACCGAGACCATGGAGCAACAAGCCACCGAAGCTGCAGCACAAGCTGAGGCCGCTGCCGCTGAGGCCGCTGCCGCCGCTGAAGCTGAAGCCGCTGCGGCTGCTGCTACCATTGAAGCTACCGTTGACACCGCCGCTGCTGCCGTTGAAGGTGCAGTGGAAGGCGTGAAGTGAGCGTAAGCTTCTTCGGAACCACCATGTGAAGGGGGCCCTCGGGCCCCCTTCTTGCGTTCATGAAGTTCTTCTTCAGGCTCCTTTGGACAGGTCCTGTATGGCCCGCTCGTAGATGCTGTCGGTGTCCAACATGATCTCGTAGAACCCGGCATTGCCCCAGATGTTCCTGGCGATCCCCGCCTTCAAGCGGGTGGCGATCTGCTCCCGCGACCGTCGCAGGTCGGCTTGGTCGGGTTCTATGCCCTGGCTTTTGGCGTAGGTCCCCAGTTCGCGCAGGAGCTCATCGGTAATGGTGTAACGCTGGTGGAAGGACCTGTGCGAGCCATAGCCCAGGAGCTTCGTCCGGTCACGATCGGCAATGTCAAGCGCGAACTGGTTGAGCGCACCGCTGAAGAACAGTTCGCTCAGGTAGTTCGAGCCCCCGGCGGTGTCGGCCGGCACGAAGACGTCGGGCATCACGCCGCCGCCGCCATATACGGTCCGACCGTTCCGGGTGGTGAAGGTCTGGGAGGAGTCCACCTTGATGCTGTCCGCCGAAACGAGCTCACCGTGCTCGAAGCGTTCCGCGTAATCGTCCGAATAGTCGATCCCTTCGCCGTACGGCCTTTGGATGGACCGTCCGGATGCGGTGTAGTACCGCGCGGTGGTGATCCTTACGGCGCTGTGGTCGGGCAGGTCCACGTGCTCCTGCACCAGTCCCTTGCCGAAGGACCTGCGGCCCACGATAATCCCGCGGTCGTTGTCCTGCAGGGCTCCTGCAATGATCTCGCTGGCACTGGCCGATCCCTCATCGATCAACACGGCCAAGGGGATCTGCTCGTACTTGCCCCGGCTGCTGGCCACCACATCGCGACGCGGCGAATTGCGTCCTTCGGTGTAGACGATCAAGCGCCCATCGGGCAGGAACTCGTCCGCGAGGTCGATGGCCGCTGTGAGGTAGCCGCCGCCATTGCCACGCAGGTCCAGCACCATGCGTTGCATGCCACCCTGCTCCAATTCCTTTGCGGCCTTCAGGAATTCCTCGTGGGTGTTCTTGGCGAAGCGCACCAGCTTGATGTAGCCCGTTCCATCGGAGGAGAGGATCGATGCCGCAACACTGTTGATGGGGACCTTGCCCCGTTTGATCGTGACATCGAAGGCCTTCGGTTTCCCTTTTCGAAGGATGTTCACCGTGACCTCGCTGCCTTTGGGTCCGCGCAAGGTCTTCATGACCCCGTCATTGGTGATGCCCACGCCCGAAAGGGCTGTGCCATCGGCCTTGAGCAAGCGATCGCCTGCCCGTATGCCGAGCGCTTCGCTGGGCCCACCTTCCACAGCGGCCACCACCATGACCGTATCGCGCTGTATCGCGAATTCCACCCCGATGCCATCGAAGCTGCCCTCCAGCGGTTCCTGTGCGGCTTGTAGCTCCGCTGCGCTGATGTAGTAGCTGTGCGGGTCGAGGCGTTGCAGGATGTCCTGCAGCACCTCGTCCACCAATGCGTTCTTTTCCACGGTATCCACGTACTGCCGGTCGATCAGGTCCAGCACCTGGCCGATCTTATCGGCTGCCGACGGCTGTCGCAGGCGGAACACAGTCAAGGGACCCGAAGAGGAGGAACCCATGTCCTGGCCGATGAACAAGCCTGCCACAAGGGCCAGGGCCAGCATCAGCGGGTAGAAGGGGGAAACGGGACGACGGTCTTGGGACATGGCTCAGCGCAGCACCAATTTACGGACCATCAGGCCACCTTTCTCCAAGAGCTCCAGCCCCGAGGGGTCCTTGTAAGCATCCAGATACACCAGTCGCTTGATGCCCGCCTGCAGGATCAGCTTGCTGCATTCCTTGCAGGGGGAGTGCGTGAGATATAACGTTGCACCGCGCGCATTGTTGGTGCTTCGGGCCACTTTCAGGATGGCGTTGGCCTCGGCGTGCAGCACATACCAGTGGGTCATGCCCTCCGCATCCTCGCAATCGTTGGGGAAACCGGTGGGGGTGCCGTTGTAGCCATCGCTGATGATCATACCATCCTTAACGATGATGGCACCGACCTTTTTCCTGGTACAGTGGCTCAACTTGGCCCACTCCAGCGCCATGCGCATGTAGGCCCCATCGTAGCGGTCCTGCTTGGCGGGATCGGTGTAGACCAGGTCGTCCTGTTGCATCGGGTGGGCATTTGCCCATGTGTTCATGTGCTCATGTGTCCATGATCGCACGTTACGGGTTCCCGGGGACCCCATGTGCACATGGTCGCATGCTCACATGACCACATGCCTTTCAATTGGTACCCAGGGCGGGACTCGAACCTGCCTTCGGCAGCCTGCCTACCGAAGGAAGGGCAGGCCCGCCGAACTCCGAACTGGATCGTTACTACAGTACCCAGGGCGGGAGTCGAACCCGCACGACTTGCATCACTGGTGTTTGAGACCAGCGCGTCTACCGATTCCGCCACCTGGGTAGGTGTTGGGGCTGCGAAGATAGGTTCTACAACTTCCGCAACAACCCCCGCATATCCACCTTCTCCCCAACGATCAGCTCCACCTCGCTGATGGGCACACGCTCCTGCTTCATGCTGTCGCGCTCGCGGATGGTGACGGCGTTGTCGACCAGCGTCTCGTGGTCCACGGTGATGCAGTAGGGCGTGCCGATGGCGTCCTGGCGGCGGTAGCGTTTGCCAATGCTGTCCTTCTCGTCGTACTGGCAGTTGTGGTCCAGCTTCAGGCGGTCCATGATCTCGCGGGCTTTCTCCGGCAGACCGTCCTTTTTGATCAGCGGTAGCACGGCCACCTTCACGGGAGCTAGCTGGGCCGGGATGCGCAGCACCACACGCTCTTCACCACCTTCCAGCTTCTCTTCGTCGTAGGCCGCGCTGAGGATAGCGAGGAACATACGATCGAGCCCGATGGAGGTCTCCACCACGTAGGGCACGTAGCTCTCGTTGGCCTCGGTGTCGAAGTACTGCAGCTTGCGACCGCTGTGTTTCTCGTGGCTGCTGAGGTCGAAGTCCGTGCGGCTGTGGATGCCCTCGAGCTCCTTGAAGCCCATGGGGAACTGGAACTCGATGTCGCAGGCCGCGTTGGCGTAGTGCGCCAGCTTGATGTGGTCGTGGAAGCGGTAATGGTCCGTGGGCAGACCCAGCGCGCGGTGCCAGGCGATGCGTTTCTCCTTCCACGCGGTGTACCACTCCATCTCGGTGCCGGGCTTCACGAAGAACTGCATCTCCATCTGCTCGAACTCGCGCATGCGGAACACGAACTGCCTCGCCACGATCTCGTTGCGGAAGGCCTTGCCGGTTTGGGCGATGCCGAAGGGGATCTTCATGCGTGCGCTCTTCTGCACGTTGAGGAAGTTCACGAAGATGCCCTGTGCCGTTTCGGGCCGGAGGTAGATGGTGCTGCTCTCGCCGCTCACGCTGCCCAGCTCGGTGGCGAACATCAGGTTGAACTGCCGCACCTCGGTCCAGTTGGCGGTGCCGCTCACCGGGCACTTGATCTCCTCGTCGATGATCAACTGGCGCACGGCCTCCAAGTCGTTCGCATTGAGGGCCTCCTTCATGCGCCCTTCCACCGCATCGATGCGGTCCTGGCTGCGCTTCACGTTGGGGTTGGTGGCACGGAACTGCGCCTCATCGAAGGCCTCGCCGAACTTGGCCTTCGCCTTCTCCACCTCCTTGGCGATTTTCTGCTCGTACTTGCCGATGTGCTCCTCCAGCAGCACGTCCGCCCGGTAGCGCTTCTTGCTGTCCTTGTTGTCGATCAGCGGATCGTTGAAGGCGTCCACGTGGCCACTGGCCTTCCACACCGTGGGGTGCATGAAGATGGCCGCGTCGATGCCCACGATGTTCTCGTTGAGCTTCACCATGGCCTCCCACCAGTAGCGGCGGATGTTGGCCTTCAGCTCGGCGCCGTAAGGGCCGTAGTCGTACGTGGCGCTGAGGCCGTCGTAGATCTCGCTGCTGGGGAACACGAAGCCATACTCCTTGGCATGGCCGATCAGGGTCTTGAGGCGGTCTTCTGGGTTGCTCATGGTTTGTTGCGAACGCCTTGGAAAGCTTTGGCGACGCGGGCGCAAAGATGGTAAGTAGGACGTTCCTTCATTCAAGTCTTCAGCGGTCCAGTATTGTTGCTCGGAGATGCATTGTCGATATTCGTGGTTCCATGGAAGTTCGGAGGGTGCCCCAGGATAGATCATTGATGGCTTTCCGCTTAGCCAAACGATTTTGCAAGGAACCGGGCATATCGGTGGACGGTATCATCGAAAGGATCCAAGCCGAAGATGAGGGTATCGATCGAGAGACAGCATGGATGGCTGCCGATCAAGCGGTCAATGAGCGAAAGGAAAATGAGCTGTCAAGATCGAAGGAAAATGGTTGGATGATACTTCTTGCGATCGGAGCTCTCGGCAGCGCTATGGCCACAACCGAATGGAAGATGTTGCTCTTGCCAATTGTGGGAATCTCGGTGATATGGCTGGTTCGTACGATCTGGGACCATTTATAGGGTAACCGAGATGATCGGCTCC
>JBIIYD010000179.1:0-6359 GCA_044347005.1 Flavobacteriales bacterium
GGGACCCTGGAGAAGGCCGATAGCGGGTCCCTGTCCATCAACGGCGAGGAGGTGACCAAGTTGGGGAGCAAGGCCCTGAGCGCCTTCCGGAACCGGCACATCGGCTTCGTGTTCCAGTTCCACCACTTGCTGCCGGAGTTCACCGCCTTGGAGAACGCCATGATGCCGGGCCTCATCGCCGGCAAGAGCATGGCCGACTGCGAACCGCGCGCCCGTCAGTTGCTTGAACGGCTGAACATCAGTGCCCGGGCCACCCACAAACCCGGCCAGATGAGCGGTGGCGAACAGCAGCGGGTGGCCGTGGCGCGGGCCTTGTTCAACAGTCCGAGCGTGGTGCTGGCCGATGAACCCAGCGGCAACCTCGATTCGGCGCACGCCAAGGAACTGCACCAGCTCTTCTTTGACCTGCGGAAGGAACTGGGTCAGACCTTCGTGATCGTGACGCACAACGAGGAATTGGCGGAGATGGCGGATAGAAGGTTGGTGATGAAGGATGGGGTGATCTGAGGCGATCAGACGATCAGAGGATCAGAGGATCAGAAAATGGAATGCCTACTTCATGGTAGGGGCTCTTCACTGGCCCGATAATTGCCCACTGCGCGCACCCTCATCGACCTTCGCAGTATGCGCTCCGCACTGTTCTCAAGCCTACTCTTCCTAAACGCCTCCGTCCTCGTTGCGCAGTCAGATCGGTTTGTCAACCCCAGCGAACTGCCCACGTGGATCTACACCGAGCTGACCGGCGAACCTGCGCCCAAAGCCGCCAGGAGCACCATCAAGCCGCTACACAGCAACGCCTTCATCGGCACATGGACGCTGCGCGATAAGTACGGTCGGCGCATCCACTATTGGGGTGATCAGCATCGGATGATCTTCCGCGAGATGCGGGACACCGTGACCACCACACGCATCACGGTAGTGGACCTACAGGCCAACGTGAAGGTGAAGATGAGCCACAGCAAGGCGATGTCCCACATCACCTTGGAGGACCTGAAGCTGGAGCAGGCCGGTTATTTCTACGAGCTCTTCAATGACACGGTGATCGCGACGGGCCGCACCGAAAAAGTGATGGGCCAGACCTGTGAGGTGCTGCTCGGCGGTAACAGCAACAAGGACACCACGACCTACTACCGCACAACGGTCCACCCCAAGCTCTTCGCCGACCTGAAGGTGTGGGCCGTTTGGCTGTGCCGCGAGGGCAACCTGGAATACCTCAGTGCCTTCAGCGACCGGAACGCGGGATCATCGTTGCGGGTAACATGGAAGGACCAAGGCTACTCGACCACGGCGGGCGATTGGTACTTTGAGGAGATCACGCCCGGCAAACAGCCGATGCCCGTGCTGCCGTGGCTGCCGAACCGGGTGATCGACGAGCGCTTCCTCTTCACCAACAACGCGCGGCTGGGTCGCCTGCCGCACTGGATGCGCGAGCGGATCAACCGCCTACCCGCCGTAAAGCCCCTTGTGCAGAGCACGCCGCCGGCTGTTGACCGCGGCTTCACGGACAACCGCTTCGTGGGCACCTTCACCGCACAAACGATGACCCGCTACATCGATGAGCACAAGGACACCACGGAACAATACGCGAACTACAGCTACTGGGCCGATGAACGCCGAGCTGTGATCTCGGTGGATGCACCGCATGAAAAGGGCATTACGCTCTATATGGTGGACCTGGACAACGACGTAGCTGTGGCGGCTTACAACGAAGGGCACAGCTACGTGATCCCACGGCTGTACATCGGAACGCTGGCGGAGGTTGGCATCCCGGACGTGATGGGCGGTATCGATCTCGCGTTGGAGCCTACCGAGCATACCCAGGAAATCCTGGGTCAGAAATGCCGGATGTACCGCATCTCGACCTACAACCATGGAGTGCTATGGATACCTCCACACGACGTACCCAACCCGGTGCTTGACATGGCCCATTGGATGGGACCTCGGCACATCCAAGCCCGGCATGAGAAACACTTCCGCGAGGTGCTCATGTTCGGCGTGAAAGGCCACCCCATGCCCTTCGCGATACAAGGCACCATCCTCACCAGCTTCAAGCCCGGCAAGGTGCCGCCACCGGTCATGGACCTGAGCAACTACCGGGTGCTGGACGAGCGTTTCCGGGACTTCGAGCAGGAACGCGAAGAGTACGAACGTGAAAAGGCACGGCAGCAGGTGATCACCATCGAGAACTTCGATGATGTGGCCGTGCCAGTGGAGGAAGGGGACAGCACACCGAAAGCCACAGAACCAGCGATCGAAGAAGCGCCGGTGCTCATGGATGTGCCCTTGGAGCCGCCGCCGATGGTGATCCCACGCTGAGTGAGAGCGGACGCCATGAAACTCCACGTGCACTCCCTGTTCTTCACATTGCTATTGGCCAACGTTTCACAGACGAAGGCACAGGACAGCGCTATGGCGATTCCCGCCTGGATGCAGCCCTACTTCGCAGTAGGCGCAACGACCACCCTGTCTGCCATTACCGAACGCGCGGTGAAGCACAACACCTTCATCGGTTCTTACCGCGCGCGATTGAGCGTCACCGACACGGTGGACGGCATCACGCAGCACTTGTACCTGAGCGCCTGGCAGGACAGTACGCGCGGCGTCATGCAACTGGAGATCTTCCCCGGCATGCCGCACACCACCTGGTTCGCGGACATCGGCGCCAACATGGGCGTGGTGGCCAACGCCATCGGTCGCAAGGCGGTGGTGAGCGACCTGAAGCAGGTGTTGCTGGTGGACCGCCTGCGCGAACCAGGCAAGATCCGCGAATTCGCACCGCCGCGTTTGGAAGCCACCGGCCGCATCGACACCATCGCCGGCATGCCGTGTACGCAGTACGACCTGATCGAAGGACGCGACACCATGGACATCTGGACGACCGCCATCTCCCCGTCCCCCTTTGCCGATGGTCCCGCATGGATCCCGCTGAACGAAGGTCCGCTGAAGACCTTCCGGCTCTTGTTCAGGTTCGGTGACCTGGTGGCCTTCCGCTTCGCGCTCCAGCCCTTGTTGGAGCTGGAGGTCATGGCGTACCACGCCGGCCCCACCCCGCCCCCGGTCATCGACCTGCAGCACTACACGGTGATTCCGGTGTCCGACCTGATCCCGGCCGAGGGTCGCCCCTGAACGATCGCCCCGGGATCCGGTTCTACAAAGCGCCAACCACTAATGACTCCAATGCCGACCCTCATAGAACGGACCATCACTTGGTCCCTTGGTTCCGGATCGGCTATCTTTCGTGCTTCTAAACAACCCTGTGCCATGACCCGCTACGCCCTCTCCTTTCTTGCCGTGATCTGGATCTGTTCCAGCACTCAGGCGCAGTCGCTCCAAGAAATGATGAACAAGGCCATGGAAGAGCAGGCCAAGAATGGAGGTGGCCAACAAATGACCTTCGAGGAGAACACCGATCCTTTCACCCCGCTCAACTTCACGGGCTCCTACAGGATGGAGGTCATGACCTACGAAGCGGACGGCCCTACGAAGGAAAGCCCGATGAACGTGAACATGGCCTTTACACCGGACAAGATGGCCCTCCTGCCCGAGATGAAAGGCAGCAAGGAGCAGGTGCGAATGGTCATGGACCTGCGCAACAAGCTCACCTATACACTCATTACGGATGGCCAGGGGCAGCGCACCGGCATCAAGATGAAGATGATGAAGGCGACCGCGAAGGGCGCAGATGTGCAAGAGGCCGAAGAAGCCAAAGTGGTACGCACTTCCGAGACGCGGACGATCAACGGGTATACCTGCACGAAGTACACCTACGCGAGCAGCGAAGGCAAGGGCGAGGCTTGGGTGGCCGAAGAAGTGAAGTTCGACATGATGAGCGCCATGGCACAGATGGCGGGCGCCAAGAAGACCGAAGGCTGGCAGAACGTGAAACACGAGGGGCTCGTGATGGAGAACACGTGGAACGATGCCAATGGAACGGACAAGGTGGTGATGATCGTTCATGACCTCGTGGTCGGCAAGGTGGACGAAGCGCTTTTCAGCACTGCAGGTTATGAAATGCAGGATATGACCGCCATCCCCATGAACGGCCAATAGGACCGGACATACGCAGTGCTCCTTCTTTCCCGTTCCTCTGCCATGCGGTGCATGTCGATCATGCTTCTCTTGGCACTCGTTGGCCCGGCCAAAGGCCAGACGTTGCCTGAAAAAGATGGTGCAGGTGGCGTGATCTCGCTGGGCGCCAGGTCTTCCCTCAGCATGTTCAACAGCGGGCACACGGAAGGTGTCGGGCTGGGCGTTGGCGGACAGTTCCGGGTGTTGTTGGCCGACCGGGTGAACACGGATTGGTTCTACGACTATTTCGCGGGACCCATCGGCGACTTTGCACACCGCCAGGACCAACACATCGGCTGGAGCGTGCTGTTCTATTGGAACGAGCCCAGGGACACGCGGCAGTTCCTTCGGCCTTATGTGCTTGCCGGTCATTGTTTCGACTACACGAAACAGCAGGCCAACGACGACCCCACCAATATTGCCGAACGCTGGAGTTCTGCAGTGCAGGCTGGTCTGGGCACACACCTGAACCTTACGGACCGCAGCGACATCTCCATCGTGGGTCAGTACATGGTGCACCTGGGCACCGACATCCACGCCCACGAACACGATGGGGAGGTGGAGTTCCACCAAGAGCCCGGTGCCAGCTTGGAGGGCCACCTTCTGCTGCACCTGAGCTTCAACTACAAGTTGTTCGACGCATGGTGAGGACCTTGACCGCATTGGCCGTGTTGCTGGCGCACACCGGCCTGGTAGCCCAGGAGGCAAGGCCATGGACCGAGCGTGGTCTGCTTCGGGGTTCGGCATCGATATGCCCGGGCATCCCGGTCAACGGCGAAGGCACGAACATTTATGTCGGCGGCCGGCTGGAGTATTTTCTGGAGGATGTCGTCAGCATCCGTGGCGAAGGCTTCTGGTACATCGACAACCAGCAACAGGATGCCTTTCTTGCCCAGAACAGCCAGATCACCTTCGGCCCGTTCTACCACATCATAAAGGACCGGGTGGACCTCGCGTTCGGCTTCGAGCCGGGCCTCTCCTTCGTACAGCCATCGCCCACCGAGAACGGTGCCTGGACGGACCCGCTCCGCGCCGTGCCCAACGTCGCGCTATGCACAGGGCTTACCTATGCCGTCTGGGACTACTTCCACTTTTTCGTGGATGCGCGCTACGTGCACTCCGTGTACCCCGGTTCCGTGGAAGGCAACCTCCTGTTGGACGAATTCATTTTCGGTGCGGGGCTCGGTTTCCACCTGCATACCCGGAAGGCGGACTGAGCTCCACCCCTGCCGCACCGCACCCTGCCGATGCCTTCGAAGGATCGACCATCGCCCGCTCGGGAGCAATTGGAGCCCGGTATACAGGCTTTGCTGAACGAAGCCTACGAACGTTTCGCCCAAGCGGATTTCGCACAAGACGACCCCATCCAGGTGCCACGGTCCTTCCCTGCACGCGAGGATGCCGAGACCATCGGTTTCCTGACCGCCACCATCGCTTGGGGCCAACGCAAGACCATCATTGCCAACGCCTGGAAGCTGGTGGACCTGTTCGATGGTGCCCCGTTCGACTTCGTGATGCATGCCGGCAAAACGGAGATCGGGCGCACCAAGCGTTTCGTGCACCGCACGTTCAACGGCGTCGACCTCGAGCACTTCGTCCTGGGTCTGCGCCACCTGCATACCCGCTATGGAGGCTTGGAAGATGCCTTCCTAGAGAACGGCGCGGCGGGCGACATGGCCGTGGCCATACCGCGTTTCAAACGCCGGTTCTTCGAACAGCCCCATGCGGCGAGGACGGAAAAGCACGTGGCCGACCCCTCGAAAGGAAGCAATTCCAAGCGCATCAACATGTTCCTGCGGTGGATGGTGCGCCCCGACGACCGTGGTGTGGATCTGGGTCTGTGGAAGCGCATTACCCCGGCCCTGCTGATGGTGCCCCTGGACGTGCACACCGGTCGTGTCGGACGTGAACTCGGACTCCTGAAGCGCACGCAGGACGATTGGAAGGCGGTGGAAGAATTGACCGCAGCCTTGCGCACCCTGGACCCGCACGATCCGACCAAGTACGATATCGCCCTTTTCGCCCTTGGCATAGAAGCAGGCAAACGGGGCATCCCGTGAACGCGTGCTGGCTCCCTGCTATCTTCGCACTCGATGTCCTTTTTGTACCCGGCCTTCCTGTGGGCGCTTACGGCCCTTGCGATCCCGGTGCTCATTCACCTGTTCCAGCTTCGCCGTTTCAAGCGCATCGATTTTTCCGATGTGCGTCTGCTGGCCGAAGTGACCAAACGGACACGCTCGCAACGCAAGGTGCAGCACTGGCTGGTGCTCATCGCCCGGCTCTTGGCATTG
>JBIIYD010000019.1:0-20359 GCA_044347005.1 Flavobacteriales bacterium
ACATGGATGCAGGTGTACACCGTGGAAGCGGAGGACCGCCAGCAGCAGCCCTTCGCGCCAGAATGGTCGGGCACCTTTACCGCCAGCTACGACCTGCCCAAGCGTACTTCGCTGGATCTTACCGGCCAATGGTACGGTCCCATGCGCCTGCCGGTCTTCCCGAACGACTACCGTCCTGAGTACTCGCCCTGGTACGCACTCGTGAATCTGCAGGTGAAGCACAAACTCAACGAGCGCTTCGAGTTCTACGGCGGGGTGAAGAACATCCTGGACTTCGTGCCCGGCGATCCGCTCATGCGTCCTTTCGACCCCTTCGACCGTACCGCCGATGACCCCGTCACCAACCCGAACGGGTTCACCTTCGACACGGCTTACATGTATGCGCCGTTGCAGGGGAGGCGGCTGTTCTTCGGGGTGAGGTGGGTGTTGGGGTGACCCGGGTACCTTTGCCCGCCGATGTACAAGCTGCTCCGCCCACTGCTCTTCTCCATGGCCCCCGAGCGGGCGCACCACTTCACCTTCAGCCTGCTGGAGATGGCAGCAAAAGTGCCCGGTGTCTTGGCCATGGTGGGCGGTGCCAGACCCCCGAAAGCTGCCGCGGTCGAGGTTATGGGCTTGAAGTTCCCCTCGCCCGTGGGCCTGGCCGCAGGCATGGACAAGGATGCGAAACATGTGAATGCGATGTCCGCGCTGGGCTTCGGCTTTATCGAGGTGGGCACTCTTACACCCAAGCCCCAGCCCGGCAATGAGCAACCACGCCTCTTCCGCTTGCCCGCCGACCGTGCGCTGATCAACCGCATGGGCTTCAACAACGGTGGTGTTGTGGAGGCCGTGGAACGCCTTCGGAAGCGGAAGCCCGGCATCATCGTCGGCGGCAACATCGGCAAGAACAAGGTGACACCCAACGAGAAAGCGGTGAACGATTACGTGCTCTGCTTCGAAGCGCTTTATCCTGTGGTGGACTACTTCGTGGTGAACGTGAGCAGCCCGAACACACCGGGTTTGAGGGAGTTGCAGGAGAAAGGGCCGTTGTTGGAGATACTTGGGACCTTGCAGGAACTCGGGAACAAGCTCTCTACTGGCAAGCAAGGAAGGGGCGAGTACCGAGTGGCGAGTGGCGAGGCCTCCGACGCCAACTCGCCACTCGCTACTCGCCACTCACCACTCCGAAAACCCATCCTCCTCAAGATCGCTCCCGACCTTACGGATGCACAACTGGACGATGTCTGCGCGGTAGTAAAAGAAAGCGGCATCGCTGGGGTTATCGCCACCAACACCACCATCTCGCGCGAAGCACTGACAACACCTCAAGCCGAGGTTGACGCCATGGGCATGGGCGGAGTGAGCGGTGCACCTGTGCGGAAGCGCAGCACGGAGGTGGTCCGCTACCTGCGAGTTCGTTTGCCGAAGCCGCTAGTGATCATCGGCGTGGGCGGCATCGACAGTGCGGAAGCGGCTTTGGAGAAGTTGGATGCTGGCGCTGACCTGGTGCAGGTGTACACCGGGGTGATCTATGAGGGTCCCTCGCTGATCAAACGGATCAACGATGCCTTCGCTGCGCGGAATGCGAATGCAGTAAACCGCAGATGAACGCAGATGCACGCAGATAAGCACACAGGAATGCGATCTTCTTCGAGAGCGTGGTGGCATTTCATCCGCGTGCATCTGCGTTCATCCGCGGTTAAGAAAAATGATTGCCGCAAGGCGATCCATCATCCTTGATCATTGTCCATCATGACCGACATCAAACTCATCGAATGCCCGCGCGACGCCATGCAAGGCATTGGCCCGTTCATCCCCACGGATGTGAAGGTGAAGTACCTGAACGAGCTACTCAAGGTGGGCTTCGACACCATCGATATCGGCAGTTTCGTTAGTCCGAAAGCCATTCCGCAATTGGCGGATACGGCCGAGGTTTTGTCGCGCATCGATAGCACTAGTTCGAAGAGCAAGCTGCTGGTCATCGTCGCCAACGAGCGCGGTGCCGAGGAAGCCGTGAAGCAGGAGAGCGTCACTTATCTGGGCTATCCTTTCAGCATCAGCGAGACCTTCCAGCAGCGCAATACCAACACCAGCATCGAAGGCAGTTGGGATCGCACGGCACGCATTGCGGAACTGTCCAAAGCCAGCGGTAAGGAATTGGTGGTCTACATCAGTATGGCCTTCGGTAATCCATACGGGGATCCGTGGAACGCGGAAGTGGCCCTTCACTGGACCGAGCGCTTGGTGAAGGAGTTGGGTGTGGGCATCATCGCCCTCAGCGATACTGTCGGCGTGGCCAGACCGGAGGACATCACCAGCATGTTCAGCGCATTGATCCCGGCGTTGCCACACGTGGAGTTCGGCGCACACCTGCACTGCACGCCGGACAATTGGAAACTGAAGACCCAGGCGGCTTGGGACGGTGGGTGTCGCCGCTTCGATGGCGCTCTCAAAGGCTACGGTGGCTGCCCGATGGCCGAGGATGAGCTGGTGGGAAACCTGCAGATGGAGCTGTTCGTGCGGGACCTGAAGGCACGTGGCTTACACACCGGGTTGGACCTGGTGCAGTTGGACCGATGTGTAGGGGAGGCGGCCTTGGTGTTCCCCAGCTGATCAGGCCCGCTGCAACTCCAACACGGTGATCTCCGGCGGCATGCCCACACGCCCCGGGAAACCGATGAAGCCGAAGCCGCGGTTCACGTAGAGTTGCTGCTCGCCTTCGGCATAGAGCCCCGCCCAGTGTTTGTACACCCACTGCGCCGGGCTGTAGGTGGTGTTACCGATCTTCACGCCAAGCTGTGCGCCGTGCGTATGGCCGCTCAAGGTGAGGTCTATGCCCGTGCCTTGGACCTGATGCTCCCAGTGCGTGGGGTCGTGGCTCAGCAGGATGCGGTAAGGGAGTTGTTCGCTGCCGCGGATGGTCTTGGCCAGATCGCCGTACTGCTGGAAACGGTGGCCCCAGTTCTGCACACCGAGCAGGCCGATGCGTTCACCGCCCACCTCGATGGTCGTATTCTCGTCCAGCAACAATCGAAAGCCCATTTCGGCATGGATCGCTTTCAGGCGTTCCAGGTTCGCAGCTTTCTCTTCCGGGTTCGGCCATTTCGGGTAGTCGCTGTAGTCGTGGTTGCCCAGAATGGAGTACTTGCCCAAGCGAGCCTGCAAACGGCCGATCTCCGCAATGAAGGGCTCGGCTTCCTCGGCGTAGTCGTTCACCAGGTCACCGGTGAATACGATCACGTCAGGATGTTCGGCATTGATCAGGTCCACTCCGTTGCGCACGAGTTCCGCATCACCGCCGTAGCTGCCCAGGTGCATGTCGCTGATCTGTACCACGCGCAACCCGTCGAACGCCGCAGGCAGCTTGCCGGAACGCACCGGCACACGGGCCACGTTGAAGGTGCGGCGGCCTTTGGTAACGCCGTAGAGCACTCCGGTGAACGGAATGGCGGCCACGATCAGGCCCAACTGGCTCAGGAAGCGTACGCGGTCGATCTGTTCGCCGGGAGCATCCATGGTGCCGGGCAGCAGTTTGGCCCACAGCCAGCGGCCCAGGTGCAGCAGGTCGTCGAGCCCATGGAACACCACCATCACCAATTTGGGAAGGAAGAACAGCAGGAACAGGGCCACCAGGGAGAACGCGTAACTGTGGTCGCGACGCACCTTGGGGTCCTGCATGGCGATCACGCTGTACACCAGCACCGCCAATATGCCGATGGACACGATCCAATAAAGGATGCGGACGATCCTGCGCACCGTAAGGGAGTGGTTCCCCAGTGCGGTGTTCAGTCCTTTGTAAGCATACAGGTCGATAAGGACCAACAGGACCAAAAAGATGGCGAAATTGCGCACGGCTTGTGGCGACATGGGCCGAAGGTAACGGGGCGCAATTTGCGCACGGGGCGGTTGGCTATCTTTAACACCAACGGAAAAGCATGGTTCGCAACGGTTCCAAGAAAGCAGCGGCGGCAGGGATCGCCATCGTTTTCGCATCGTCGCTGGTGGCTCAGGTGACCTGGCGCAGGTCGTACGGCGCTTTCGCGGACGAGCAGTGCGTGGCCGCACGCGTCGTTACCGACGACCTTTTCGTGGCGGTCGGAGTTACGGGCAGCTTCGGCAACGGCAGCAGCGATATCTACCTGATGGCCACCGATGGCAACGGCGATCGCCTGTGGTCGCGCACCATCGGCGGCCCGCAGGTGGAACAGCCTTCCACCATGCGTGTTTGCAGCAATGGTGACCTGCTCATCGCTGGCACCACCACCGGCGAAGGCGGCTACGATGGGCTGTTGCTTCGTACGGACGGCGACGGGAACGTGCTGTGGTCGAGGACCTATGGCGGCGATGATTGGGACTTCTTCCATGATGTGAAAGAGTTGCCGGACGGCGGCCTGCTCGTGGCCGGTGAGTCCTACAGCTACGGTGAACCCGGTGCCAACGCCTGGCTGCTGCGCATGGACGCGGCCGGTGATACCCTCTGGACCCGGACCTTCGGCGGATCGGGTGGGCATGAGGCTCATTCGGCCATTCAGGCCTTGGACGGCGGGTTCGTGCTCGCCGGGTCCTTGCTTACCACAGACCGTGATCGCGATGTGCTCGTGGTGAAGGTGGACGCCAGTGGTGCCACGGAATGGATCAGGACCCACGGCGGTGACAGCCTCGACATCGCCAGGGATATATTGATCGCCCCCAACGGCGGCTATTCCCTGGTCGGCTCCACACGCAGCTTTTCGGTGTGGACGGAAGGCTATCACTTGAAGCTGTTCGACGATGGCACGTTCCACTGGGATTTCCATTGGGGACAGGTGAACGACCGCGAATTCAACGAGCACATCGTTTTGCCCGATGGCGAATACCAGATCGCCGGTTACACCAAGGGCTTCGGAGGTGGGGGCAAGGACATGATCCTGCAACGTGCCACCATCAACGGGGGCTACATTTATGGCTACACTTTCGGCGGTACCGAGGATGATCTCGGCTCGTCCGTGGACCTGATCTCCAATGGCGCTTTGGTCGGCGGTGCAACAAAGTCCTATGGTGAGGGTGGCTGGGATTTCTTCCTGGTACGCACCGGTGCCGATGGCCTTACGGCATCGGAGTCCGTCCAAGGCAGTTTCGATCCTCTGTCCGTTGAAGAAATGGAAGGATCGGCGAGAGGTTTGACAACCTACCCCAATCCGAATTCGGGCACTTTTTCCATCGATGCTCCCGAGTCGGTAGCACGGGTGGAATTGCTGGATGCTACGGGGCGATCCGTATGGTCACATTCGCTCATGGTCGGAGTAAACGAGGTTACCAGTGCTGCTCAGAATGGTATTTACATGCTCCGCGTGCATTTTCGGAATGGGACGGTATTGCATTCCAACGTGATCATCGCACGGCCCTGAACGCCGCGGTGATCCGAGCATTCTTCCGGCTGGGCTGCTTGGCGGATCAAGGTTTTGGAGCGATCAAGCATCCGATTCGGATCCCGGCAGTAATTTGCGGCTCGAACCACACATGGAAGAAAACCTGCTCGGCGCCGTTCGTATGATCCACATCGGGTCAGGGTTCGTGGCCTTGGTGGTGGCCCCGCTCGCCATGCTGGTGCGCAAGGGTGGTGATGCACACCGCCGCTGGGGCAAATTGTTCGTGTATGCCATGGCCGTGGTAGTGGTGTCGGCGGTCGTCCTGGGAATTGCCACGGAGAACCTGCTCATGGCCATGGTGGCCTTGTTCAGCTTCCACATGGTGGCTTCCGGCTACCGTTCCCTGTACCTCAAGAAGCTTCACGAAGGTCAAAAACCCGCTCGGGCCGATGTGTTGATCCAGGGCACCGCAGCGCTGGTGAACGGTGGCTTGTTCCTGTGGGCGGTGAGCCTGATGATGCTCGGGCTCCGGTTCCAGAAGGTGGTGATCTTCCTCGTTTTCGGGGCCGTCGGCTTGATCATGGTGTTCGCCAATTTCAACCGCTTCTACAAACGCAGCCACGATAAACAGGAATGGCTGTACGGCCATATGACGGGTTTCCTGGGCGGCTATATCGCCACGGTCTCCGCATTCAGTGCCGTTACCCTGGACATGATACAGCCGGTGTGGCTGCAGTGGTTGTGGCCCACCATCATCGGCTCGCCGCTCATCGCCTATTGGGTCAGGTACTACAAGGCACGTTTCAGCAAAGGGAGGCGGGCCAAGGAGATCTTCGACCTGCGCTTGAAGTGACCGCCCCTCCGGTCTACCGCAGTATTGCGGAGCATCGTCGTCCCCTTGGGCACCGGTGACCATCTTTGCCACCGGATGAAGGCCTTGATCCTGTATACCGAAGCGGCTCCCTATGTGCGTGCCTGCCTGAGGGCGCTCGCACGCCAGGGAGTTTCGGTAACCATGGTGCGCTGGCCTGTGAATGCCGAGGCGCCCTTCGTGTTCGATGAAGCGGAAGGGATCCATGATCGGTTACGCAGCGAGCTCGACGATGCGGCGCTCATGGCCCTTGCAAGTTCCTTGCGGCCCGATATCGTGATCACCAGTGGGTGGGTCGATCGTGGTTACCTCAAGGTTTGTCGCGCCCAGCGCCAACGTGGGGTTCCCACCATGATGATCTGCGATACCGCCTGGCGGGGCGATCCGCGCCAATGGGCCAACGTCCTGCTTTCCCGCACGTGGATGAAGCGTACGTTCTCGCATGCCTGGGTCACGGGCAGCCCGCAAGCACGGTACGTGCGGCGCCTCGGATTCGCTACCGAACAAGTGCGCTACGGTTTCTATTCCGCTGATACGTCACTGTTCGAACCGCTGGGTCGGAAGCTATTGGCCGATCGCAGCACTACCTGGCCGCACCGTTTCCTATGCGTGGCACGCTACATACCCACCAAAGGCCACCAATTGCTCTGTGATGCGTTCGCGGATCTGTGCGAGAGCGGCGAGGCGGGCGACTGGGACCTGTGGATCGCGGGTACCGGCGAACTGCAGGAGCAAGTGATGAACTCAGCCAGCGGGAAGCATCCGCGCATACGGCACCTCGGATTCAAACAAGCAAAGGAGATGCAGGACTTAGTTGCGCAAAGCGGCGCCTTTGTATTACCGAGCCTTTACGAGCCCTGGGGAGTGGTAGTGCATGAGCACGCCTGTGCCGGGCTACCCTTGGTACTTAGCTCGGCCGTGGGCGCCGCGGAGCGTTTCCTGGAGGAAGGTGGGAACGGATACCGCTTCATTGCGGGCGACAAGCAGACCCTGAAGACCATGTTGCGCATGGTGGTCCTTAGCAGCGATGCAGAGCTGCGGGCAATGGGCGAGCGCAGCGCCGAGCTCGGCAGGGCTTGGAGCCCCGAGGCTTGGGCCGAAACCGCAGTGGCCATCATCAACGAACGCTGAGCCATGACCAAGCCGCAGGTCCTTGTCTTCATCGATTGGTACAAGCCCTTCTACAAGGCCGGCGGACCCGTGCGCAGCTTGGTGAACCTGGTGGACCACCTGCACGACGAAGTCGACTTCCACATCGTCACCGGTGACCGCGACTACACCGCCACAGCCTCACCGGCCGATCTTCCCAAGGACCAGTGGACCACGCAGGACAATGGTGAACGTGTATGGTACGCATCGCCAGAAGGCCGTAGCAAAGCACAGTGGAAGGCCTTGCTCAACGAACAGGCTTGGGATGTGGTCTACATCAACGGCATGTGGTCGAGGTGGAGCACCTTGCTGCCTTTGTGGCTCCTGCGCGGAAGCAAGCAACGGCGCATCGTCGCCGTGCGGGGCATGCTGGCCAGCGGTGTGATGCAGCAGAAGAACGCCTTGAAACGTGCGGTGTTGCTGGCGATGCGCAATTCCGGCTGCTTCGCCGGTGTCGAGTTCCAAGCCACGAACGCGGAGGAAGTAGAGGATGTAAAGCGCTGGATCGGCCGCGATGCCGTGGTGCATCCGGTGCCCAATCTGGGCCGAAAGCTGGAACGCGAAGCGCCAGCTGCCATCGTGAAAAAGCCCGGCGAACTGCGGCTCGTGAGCGTGGGCCGCATTGCACAGGAGAAGAACACCTTGTTCGCCATCGAACGACTGCATGGCCTAACCGGGGATGTGCGTTTCGATCTGTATGGCACCGTGTACGACGAAGTTTATTGGCAGCGCTGCCAGGCTGCCATCGCTGCCTTGCCGCACAATGTGAGGGTGCAATGGCATGGCGAAGTGGCGCCCGAACAAGTGCCGGGGATCCTATCGGCTGCGCACGTTGTCTTCATGCCCAGCGTGGGCGAGAATTTCGGACACACCATGTTGGAGGCGCTGAGCGTAGGGCGGCCGCTACTCATCAGCGATCGTACACCGTGGAAGGAACTGGAGCGGCAGCACGCCGGTTGGGACCTGCTGTTGGACAGGCCTGAAACCTTCGCGGAAGTGCTGCAGCGGTTGGTGCGGATGGGGGAAGAGGAATATGCCGGGTGGGTGCAGGGTGCGTTCGCTTTGGGTAGCCGATCTTTACTGGCCGAGGAGGTCAAGGTGCACTACCTCCAACTGTTCCGCTCATGACCCGCCCCACCGTAGACCTCTCGCTCTTCGACAACTCGAAGACCTTCGACCCCGGTGCGGGCGTGGTGAAGCGCACGCTGTGGTACTTGACCAACGCGTTGTTCTTCCTCAATCCGTTGTTCCCGTTCCGCTCGCCGAAGCCCACGCTGCTGAGGCTCTTCGGCGCCAAAGTGGGGAAGGGCGTAGTGATCCACCCCGGTGTCAACATCAAGTTCCCGTGGAAGCTCCACATCGGCGACCATAGCTGGATCGGCCAACGTGCTTGGTTGGACAACCTCGACCAGCTCACCATAGGCAACAACGTGGTCATCAGCCAGGGCGCCATGATCATCCAAGGCAGCCACGACTACAAGAAGATCGATTACCCCACATACACCAAGCCGGTGGTGCTGGAGGACGGCAGTTGGGTGGGAGCGGGGGCCATTGTTACGCTTGGCGTTACGATGAAGAGCCACAGTGTCCTCGGTGCGGGAAGCATGGCCAGCAAGGACTTGGAGGCGTACATGGTGTATCAGGGCAATCCGGCTTTACCCGTCAGGGAAAGGACCATCCAATGAGCGACAAGTGGCAAGCTTGCAAGCGACCAGTTCTCAGGCTTGCCAACTTGCCAACTGGCAACTCGCCCCTTGATCCATGAAAGTCACCCTCATCACCGTTTGCCGCAACGTAGCCCCCGTGATCCGGGAGACGCTGAACAGCATCCTTGCCCAGACGCATCATGCTATCGAGTTGGTGGTGATCGATGGTGCCAGCACCGATGGTACGCTGGAGATCTTACGCGAGTACGCTGACCCTTCCCGAGCGGAGTCGCGGGGAGGACGCGGCATAACCACCCTGGTCAGCGAACCCGACCAAGGCATCTACGACGCAATGAACAAGGGCCTGTCCCGCGCCACGGGCGAGGTCATCGGTTTTGTGAACGCCGGTGATCTACTGATGACGCCCAACGTGATCGCCCAAGTGGTGCAGGCCTTTCAGCGCGCTCATGTGGATGCGGTGTACGGGGACATCATCATGGTGGACGAGCACGACATCTACAAGGTGCATCGTACCTGGCTCAGCGGTACCTACCACCGCAGCAACTTCCGCAAGGGATGGATGCCGCCGCACGTGGGCACTTTCATTCGCAAGAGCGTGTACGACCGTTTCGGCCACTTCAACACCCAGCTGCGCATCGGTGCGGACTACGAGATCCTGTTGCGATTCCTGTACAAGCACGAGATACCCACGATCCACTTGCGTGAGGTGCTGGTGCGTTTCCGCTTGGGAGGCATGAGCAATGGCACCGTAAAGCACGTACTGAAGGCGAACCGCGAAGTGCGCGCAGCGTGGGGCCTCAACGGCCTGCAAGCACCACCTCTACTGGTCACGCGCAAGCTGTGGAGCAAGGTGTTGCAGTTCTTCGCTTGAACGCGGGTGTCCTGGTACCTTCGGAGGACACCGACACAGCTCGCGAGAATTTCATTCCACCAAGGCTGCCGGGTCGTCCGTCTGCAGACGGTCCGGCCTCTTGCGCAAGGCCAGCCAATGGCTCATGCGTCCGCCTGTGCCGAACAGGGCCACATCCAGCCCGAGGCCTTGGGCAAAGGCCACTTGCTCCTGAGTAATGCGGCCATAATGCACCGTGATCCCAGCGTAGTGCGAGGCCACAGCGCGCTGCGTGGCCAGGTCGGCGTCATCATCGTATCGGAACAGGGTTATCCCGGCGGACTTGCCTTGTAGCAGGAGGAGGAAGGGGTCCACCTGGCACTCGACCAGCAGCTTACCGGTCAATGGTGGGTTCACTTCCAGTGCGCTCAAAGCATCGGTATAGGCTTGCAGGTAACTCCACCAATCGCCCTGTGCGAAGAGCTTGCAGTCCAAAGTGAAGCTGGCTTCCGGGAACCGTGTCGCGGCTTCCAGCAAGAGGCTGTCCACCCGCGCGATGCCCACGTCCGAATTCCCAGGACGGTTGGTGGTGCAGTCCTTCAACTGCGCCCATGTCAATACATTCACGATACCGGAGCAGGTCGTGGAAGCCGCAAGGTCCTGGTCGTGGAAGGCCACCAGCACGCTGTCGGCGGTCAGTTGCACGTCCAGTTCCACACCATCGATGCCCATGGCCAGTGCTTCCATGATCGATCCGTGGCTGTTCGGTACAAGCGTGTGTTCCACACCCATGCCGCTGTGGCCGATGACCAACGTGTTAGGGGCGTCTGATCCTGAACAGCCTGCAATGACAATGAAAAGGGGTAATATGTAACGCATTGGACAGGACCGCAAAGTACCGGATCGATCAGTGCGTAAAGATCAGTCCCCATTCGGCTTTGTTCCCCCGGTCATCGATCACCTGCAGTTTCAGTTCCTTGGTGCCGGGCGCCGAGGTGTGCTTGTCGAACGTATGGCTCAGGGTCTTGGTCTTGGGTTCGTATTCCAGGAGGATCCACTGGCCGTTGATGCTGCCCATGAAGGTGCCGATGCCGGAAAGGTCGTCCGCTATGCGGATGCTGAAACGCTGGCGACCGCGCATGTCGGAGCGCAGGTCCACATTCGCGATCGTGGGCGGCACGGTGTCGACCATGGCCGTGTAACTGCCGAAGGCCTTTACGGATGCGACCAACCGCCCTTTGTTCCATTGGCCACCTACGGCGGATGGGCTTCCGTTGGGCCCGATGCTCACCACCAAGGCTTTCGGCTGCAAGCGTTCCGGCAGGTCCGGCAGTTCGAGTTCGAGTTGGCCCGAGGTGTGGAGCGGGGTCAGCGGGTCGTGGAGCACGTGAACGGGTGCCACCGACCGTGCGGTCGCCGGTTTCCGCGCATAACGCACCGGCGTGTCGTCGTACAGGGCACCGGCGGGTATGGTCAGGCGCACGCCCGCTTCGGCCATGACGTTCTCGGCATCGTAGCGGAACAGGCTGCCCTCCAGCACCGGGGGCGGCCAGGCATTGGCCTGCTCGCGGGTGGCGCCTCCGAGCATGAAGGTGAGGTCCGAGGTATTCCCCCGGCCATCGACCACTACGAAACGAACGTGGTGCATTCGCCCGGGTGTCACAGCGATGCGGCCCTGTGCCGCTTCCCTGCCATAGATCCTCAATTTGTTGTTCGGCAGTTTGTAGCAGCGGTGGTAGTTCATGCCCGACTCCTTGAAGAGCGCATGGTCCATGTGGGCGTTGCAATAGCGGTTGTGGTCGAAGTCCACTTCAGTGAAGTGTGTGCTGAAGACCGGAACGCTGTCCACGAACAGTTCGATGCTGCGCACGCCGTACTTGAAGCCCGTATTGTCGTAGCGGTCGAAGGTGTGCAGGGCCAGGCCTACGGTGCCGTACGCCTGTGGGGATTCGCCGGGCTTCAGTCCGAACTTGCCGCCGACCCCTTGGGCGGCATGCCCCACGGCCTTGCCAGGGTAGGGCGCCACGCGGGAACTGTCGGTGAGCGGGTAGATGCGCAGGCCCACGATCTCGGGTGCCACCTTGTCCGGTGCTAGGAATCCGAACAGCTCGGGATCCACGGCCCGCTGGTCAGCGGTGCGGCGGATCTCGAAGTGCAGGTGCGGCCCGCCGCTGCCCCCGGTGTTGCCGCTCAGGGCGATCGTTTCACCCTGCACCACCGGTATGGCCCCTTTTTCCGGGTAGAGGTCCACGCTGAAATCGCGCGCCCGGTACTGGGCGTCGAGGCAGGCTTCCGCCATGGGGCCTTTCAGTGCCAGCAAGTGTCCGTATACCGAGGTGTGGCCGTCGCCATGGTCGATGTAGACCGCCTTGCCAAAGCCCCACGGGCTGATCTTGATCCTGGAAACCCAGCCATCGGCAACGGCTTTTACCGGGATCCCTTCCCGGCCTTGGGTGCGCATGTCCAGTCCGGAATGGAAGTGGTTGTTGCGAGGCTCCATGAAGTTGCCCGACAGCTCCAGCGGAATGTCCATCGGGTTGATGTAGCGTGGCTTCTTCGGTGTACCCTGTGCCGCGGTGTCGAAATGGACAACGGTCATGATCATCAACAGGATATACGCTCGGGTCTTCATCATTGCGATACGTCGTTCGGCCGGTGTCGGGTGGCGGAATACCCGGAGACCAAGCTATTTCCATGCCCCGGACCATCGCGGCCGAAGGGGGCGCTCAGCATCAACAGGTTGACGTTCAAACAAAACGGGCGGGGGCAAGACCGCCCCGCTTATCTTTGGCCACGGACCATGTATGTCCTCCCGGAACGACCCATGACCTCCCTTTCCGATCGGCTGAATTCCGTTCAACAACGCTTGTCCCGCGCAGTGCGCGAGCATGCGGCGTTGCGCACACGGGCTGCCGAACTGGAAGGCCTTGTGCAGGACCATCAGCGGATGGCCAACATGCTCAAGGCCAGGGTGGCGGAGTTGGAACGGGAGAACGAGGTCCTCCGGGTGGCGCGATCCGCTGAAGGCGGCTCAAGTGCGACCGGGACCAAGGAGAAGATCGACGAACTGGTAAATGAGATCGACCGTTGTCTCGCGCTGATCAGCGCTTGAGCGGCAGATGAACAGGACCATGGAAGAACGCTCGATCCGGATAGAACTCGCAGGCCGCGCATATCCGATCACCGTGCAGGTGTCGGAGGAAGGGAATGTGCGCAGGGCCGTCGAAGAGATCAACGAAAGCATCGCGCGCTTGAAGGCCAACTACCCGTTGACCGATAAGCAGGACCTGTTGGCGATGGCAGCATTGGAGGTGACCGTTCGTGCCTTGAACAGCACGGCGCCGCTCCAGGATGCCGCCAACGACTCGGCCCTGGGCGCCATCGAACGCATGCTCGTGGACCTCGGAGTTTGATCCGTGTCTTCTTGTGCCCGGGGCCAACGCCCTGCCGGAGGCCGTGCATGGTCCGCTAAACAAACGTGGACCAATGAACACCATAAGTATTTTGATCGGTTTGCTCGTCGGCCTGGTGGTCGGCGGGGGTATCGCCTTCGCGGCGCTCAACAGTGTCATGAAGCGGAGGCGCTCTGGGATCCTCAAGGAGGCCGAACTGGAGGCCGAAGCCTTGAAGAAGGACAAGATCCTGCAGGCCAAGGAGAAGTTCCTCCAGATGAAGGAGGAGCATGAGAAGGACGTTCGTGAGCGTGAACGCAATGTGCAGCAGACCCAGGAGAAGGCCAAGCAGCGTGAATCGCAGCTCAGCCGTCAGCAGCAGGACCTGGCCAACAAGGAAAAGCAGGTGGACCGCCTGAAGGCCGAGCTGGAGCAGAAGGTGGAAGGCCTCGATCGCCGCAAGGAGGAGACCGATAAGCTGCACGCCAAACAGGTGAACCTATTGGAGAACATCAGCGGCCTGAATGCCGAGGAAGCCAAGAAACAGCTGGTGGAGAGCCTCAAGGACGAGGCCCGCACCAATGCCATGGCCCACATCAAGGAGGCGCAGGAAGAAGCCAAGCTCACCGCCAACAAGGAGGCCAAACGCATCGTGATCCAGACCATCCAGCGGGTGGCCACCGAGCACGCCATCGAGAACGCCGTAAGCGTGTTCCACATCGAGAACGACGATGTGAAAGGCCGCATCATCGGCCGCGAAGGGCGCAACATCCGCACCTTGGAAGAAATGACCGGAGTGGAGATCGTGGTGGACGATACACCGGGCGCCATCATCCTGAGTTGCTTCGATGCCGTGCGTCGCGAGATCGCCCGCTTGTCGCTGCACCAGTTGGTGAAGGACGGCCGCATCCACCCTGCCCGCATCGAGGAGGTGGTGGCCAAGACCAAGAAGCATCTGGAGGAGGAGATCATGGAGGTGGGCAAGCGCACCTGCATCGAACTCGGCATCCACGGTCTGCACAACGAGCTTATCCGCATGGTGGGCCGCATGAAGTACCGCAGCTCCTACGGACAGAACCTGCTGCAGCACAGCCGGGAGGTGGCCAACCTCAGCGCCATCATGGCCGCCGAGCTGGGCCTCAATCCCAAAGTGGCCAAACGCGCCGGTCTGCTGCACGATATCGGCAAGGTGCCCGACGAGGATCCCGAGCTGCCGCACGCCATCCTGGGCATGAAACTGGCCGAGAAGTACGGCGAGAAGCCCGATGTGTGCAACGCCATCGGTGCCCACCACGACGAGATCGAGATGACCACCTTGCTTTCGCCCATCGTGCAGGCCTGTGACGCCATCAGTGGCGCACGCCCTGGCGCCCGCCGCGAAGCCACGGAAGCCTACATCCAGCGCCTCAAGGACCTGGAGAACCTGGCCATGAGCTACCAAGGCGTTACCAAGGCCTTCGCCATTCAAGCGGGCCGGGAGTTGCGCGTGATGGTGGAAAGCGAGCGGATCACCGATGCCCAGAGCGACGAGATGAGCATGCAGATCGCCGATCGCATCATGAACGAGATGACCTACCCGGGCCAAGTGAAGATCACCGTGATCAGGGAGCGCCGATCGGTTTCGGTGGCCAAATAACGACGCGGAATTTCGCGCCGCTGCTTGGCGTGTTCCCACATACCGAAAGGGGCGGTGCGCGAACAGCGCATCGCCCCTTTCCTTTGCACCGTGTCACGGCCCCTGCCTCCGAACTTGAGCGATGTACTCCAATGGGAAGTGCGCAGCTGGTCCCGAGCCTTGCCTGTGTGGGAGGCCGAACTGCCCGCCCGGCGGCCCTTGCGTGCCTTGGGTATCGGTGAGCGGGAAGGAGGGCTCAGCTTATGGCTGGCCTCCAAAGGAATCGATGTTGTCTGTACCGATCTTCATCCCTTTCCGCCGGCTACCAAAGCGCTGCACGACCGCTACGGCGTGGGGTCGCGCATCACCTATGCCCAGGCCGATGCCACCGCGCTCGGGTTCCCCGACGGAGCATTCGACATCGTGTTCTTCAAGAGCGTGATCGGCGCTTTGGGCACCAAGGAGAAGCAGCGCACCGCCATCGCCGAAATGCACCGGGTGCTCGCCCCGGGCGGGGTATTGCTCTTCGCCGAGAACCTGCAAGGCACGGTGTTGCACCAATGGCTGCGCAAGCATTTTGTCGCGTGGGACAACTACTGGCGATACCTGCATCCGCTGCATGACCGGGACCTGTTAGCTCCTTTTGCCGCTGTGAAGGACGGTACCACCGGGATCCTTGCCAACCTGGGCCGGAGCGAAGGCCAGCGTGACCTGCTGGCGCGCGCCGATGCGGTGCTGTCACCCCTTGTTCCGGTGGGCCAGCGCACCATCTGGTACGGCGCTGCGCTCAAAGCCTGATCGTGGATAAATGGGCCGATGTCGCCTGCAAGCACACTGCGGTGCCGCTACTTTTGGCCGTCCGCAGTCAGCTCCCATACCGCTCCATCGACCATGCCCCATAACGCCAAGTCCTTGATCCTGGTGACCGGCGGTGCGGGATTCATCGGCAGCCATGTCTGCGAGACCCTGCTGGACCAAGGTCATGCGGTGCGCTGCCTCGACAACCTGGCCACCAGCAAGCGCGAAAACCTCGCCACCCTGGAGAGCAGGGAAGGTTTCGTGTACATGCACGGCGACATCCGGAACGAGGAGGATTGTGCCCGTGCCGTGAAGGGCGTTTCCGCCGTGGTCCACCTGGCGGCCTTGGGCTCGGTACCTCGGTCCATCGCCGACCCGTTGGCCTCGCACGCCACCAACCTCACGGGAATGCTGCAGGTATTGGATGCGGCCAGGCTCGCGCAGGTTAAGCGCTTCGTCTACGCCAGCAGTTCCAGCGTTTACGGCGACAGCCAGGAGCTGCCCAAGCACGAGGACCGCATCGGTCTACCGCTATCGCCCTATGCCGTTACCAAGGCAGGCAACGAAGCCTATGGCCGACTCTACGCCAGGTTGCATGGCATGGAGACCATCGGCCTCCGCTTCTTCAACGTCTTCGGGGAGCGGCAGGACCCGGAAGGACCTTATGCCGCGGCGATCCCCAAGTTCATACGATCCTTCCTGCGCCACGAGGCACCCGAGATCCATGGCGATGGGGCACAGTCGCGCGATTTCACTTACGTGGCCAACGTGGCGCAGGCGGTTAC
This sequence comes from Flavobacteriales bacterium, assembly GCA_044347005.1. Lineage (GTDB taxonomy): Bacteria > Bacteroidota > Bacteroidia > Flavobacteriales_F > PHOS-HE28 > PHOS-HE28. The sequence goes on from JBIIYD010000019.1 coordinate 16,437, forward strand.
GCTGGCCTTGCGGAGCACGGAGCCCCGGTGTTTCGGCGAAGTGTTCAACATCGCGTTCGGCGCTCGCACCACCTTGTTGGAACTGGTGAACGTATTGCGCTCGGAATTGTCGCGCATCGACCCGGCCATCGGTGGTGTGCAGGTGCGGCACACAGCCCGGCGGCAGGGCGATGTGCGTGATTCGCTCGCGGACATAGCCAAGGCGCGCGAACTCCTCGGCTTCGACCCCCAGGTGGATTTGGACCAAGGACTACAGCGTGCGGTGCCTTGGTATGCGGCCCATTGGAAGTGATCGCGTCCTGGACGTACTCTACCGCCGCGAATACCACCTAAGCGCGAACCTCCGGACCTATATTCGTCCGAATATGTTGTCCAAGCGAGCCAAATACGCGTTGAACGCACTCTTGGAGTTGGCCAAAGCGCAAAAGGAAGGTCCCTTGAGCGCCGCGACACTGGCTGCGCGTGCGCGTGTCCCGGTCAAATTCCTGGAGGCCATCCTCGTGGACCTGCGCAATGCCGGGCTCATCACCAGTCGTCGTGGCAGAACGGGCGGGCACTCCCTGCGCAAGGCCGCAGCGGAGATCCACATGGCCGAACTGGTGCGCTTGTTCGACGGTGCCATCGGCCTTGTTCCCTGCGTTACCCACACCTACTACGAGAAGTGCGAAGAATGTGTGGACGAAGCGTCATGCGGCATTCGGGACGTCTTCCTGGAAGTGCGTGAGGCTACCGTACGCATGATGAAGAAAGCCACCTTGGCCGATATCCTCGCCCGCGAGCGCAAGCTCCAACCTTGACCCAACGTGGCCGCTGCCGGTAGGGAAGGTTCCTGCATCGACCTTTATCATATTAGTCTAATAGGAATATATTTGCCGCACGCAGCATCGCCCAGCATCCCATGAGCCCCCAAGAGTGGATCGTCCTAGCCATCGTAATCGTGGCCGTAGTGCTCTTCATAACGGAGAAGCTCTCTGTGGACGTGGTGGGTCTGCTGTTGATACTGTCCTTGGTCCTTACCGGGATCCTCTCACCGTCCGAGGCTTTCTCGGGTTTTAGTGACTCCGCTACCCTCACGGTGGCGTTCATGTTCGTACTCAGTGCCGCGTTGCTAAGGACCGGCGCCATCAGCACGTTAGGACCACGTTTATCCAGACATTTTCGGGAAACGCCGGTGCGCGGCATGCTGCTGTTCATGTTCTTCATAGGCTTGCTTTCGGCTTTCCTGAACAACACCCCCATTGTGGCATTACTCATCCCCGTTGTCGTGCAAATGGCACGTACCTCCGGACAAGCGCCCAGCAAGTTGTTGATCCCACTGAGCTATGCGACCATTTTCGGGGGCACCTGTACCCTGATGGGCACCAGCACCAACTTCGTGGTGAGCGGGGTGATGGAGGAACAAGGATTGGCCCCCCTGCGCATGTTCGAGCAGAGCCCTCTCGGCATTGTGTTCCTATTGGCGGGTGTTCTTTACATGGCTTTCATCGGACGACATCTGCTTCCCGATAGGCGGGGAAACAGTGATCTGGGGGAACGCTTCAGCATGCGGGGCTATCTCACCGAACTCGAGCTGCTGGCCGGTGCACCCAGCGTGGGGCGGCGCATCATGGACAGTGCCTTGGTGCGCGAACTGGAGATGGACATCATCGAGATCGTCCGCGATGGGGTCACCTTCACGTTGCCGCCCGGCGACATGGTGCTGGAAGCTGGCGACCTGCTCAAGGTGCGCTGCGATGTGGCGCGCATCCGCGAACTCAAGGACCGCGCCCATGTCAGCGTGCAACCCTTCCTGAAAGTGGCCAACGACGACATGCGCAGCCGGGGAACGACCCTGGTGGAGCTGGTGATCACCAGCAGTAGCACGCTCGAAGGCAAGACGCTCGGCGAAGCGGACCTCATCCGCTCGTACAGGGCTGTGCCCTTGGCGGTAAGGCACCGCGAAGCCATCGTGCATGAGCGACTCCACGATACCGTGCTGCGCAGCGGTGATGTGATCCTCGCCGAGGTAAAGACCCACTTCGTACAGCGGCTCAAGCGCATGGAGCACTCCTCCGACAGCCCCTTCGTGATCCTGACCGAACAGGAGGGCATTGCCGATCTGGACGTACGGCGCTTTGCCATGGTCGGTTCGATCCTGGCGGCCGTGGTGCTTTGTGCATCCTTGGAATGGCTCCCGGTCGTGGTGGCGTCGTTGGCCGGTGTGGTGGCCTTGGTGCTCACCAGGTCATTGACCATGAAGGAGGTTTATGATGCGATCGAGTGGAAGATCTTCTTCCTGATGGCCGGGGCCTTGAGCGTGGGTGCCGCCATGCAGAAGACGGGGCTGGCCGACCGCATTGCCGCTGGGCTGATCGACCTGTTGGGCGGATACGGACCGTTGGCGATCCTTGCCGGACTTTACCTCGTGACAACCCTCATTACCGAGGTCATGAGCAATACGGCCACCGCTGCCTTGGTGGCGCCCATCGCCATTAGTACGGCCACAGCCTTGGGCCTCAGCCCGACGCCATTCTTGATGGCCGTTCTCTTCGGGGCCAGCGCGAGTTTCATGACTCCGATCGGGTACCAGACCAATACCATGATCTATGGCGCCGGGCAGTACAAGGCGAAGGATTTCCTGCGGGTAGGGGCACCCCTGCAACTGCTGTTCTGGCTGATCGCCACGTTCCTGATCCCGGTCTTCTATCCCTTCTGATCGGGCGTTCCCGAAGGGGCGCATAGGCGCGTCCTATGCGACCGGACTTCATCCTTAGGAGCTCTGCGATACCGATCGGGCACGATCGAAAATTTATATCATACATATCCGATATGATTATATATTCGCCGACCAAACCATTCAAGAATGCCCATGGAAAGGATCCTCCGCAGCCTCGTCGCTTCGCTGTTCATCGCTGTTGTTCCCGGCCTGTTCGCCCAGACCATCCTCGACGGTATCGTTACCGAGAAGGGTGGGTCGAAGGCTTTGGTCGGAGTTGCCGTGCTGGAGAAAGGCACGCTCAACGGAACGACCACCGATGCTTCCGGGCGATTCTCGATCACTTGCCAAGGACCACTGCCCGCAACGCTTGTCGTGTCCTTCCTGGGTTACGAGGCACAGGATATCGTGGTGAGCGAAGCCACGCCCCTGCGCATCGAATTGGCGCGATCCGTTGCGCAATTGGACGAAGTGGTGATCACGGCAAGGCGCCGCAAGGAGACCGCGCAGGAAGTACCGATCGCCATATCGGTAGTTAGCGGCGCCAAAGTGGAAGAAGTGGGCGCGTTCAACGTGAACCGCGTGAAGGAGCTGATCCCCTCGGTACAGTTGTACAGCTCGAATCCGCGCAACACGGGACTCAGTATTCGCGGACTGGGCTCCTCGTTCGGGCTCACGAACGATGGCTTGGACCCCGGCGTGGGCTTTTATGTGGACGGCGTCTATTTTGCCAGGCCGGCAGCGGCTACGCTTGATTTTGTCGACATCGAACAGATCGAGGTTTTGCGTGGTCCACAGGGAACGCTGTTCGGCAAGAACACCACCTCCGGTGCGTTCAACGTGACCACCCGCAAGGCGAGCTTCACGCCAGGTGCCAACTACGAGGTCAGTTACGGCAACTTCGGTTATGTGCAAGCCAAGGCTTCGGTCACAGGGCCGTTGAGCAAGAAGATCGCCGTACGGGCATCCTTTTCAGGTACGCAACGGGATGGCCAGATCGAGAACATCAGGACGAACAGGTACATCAACGACATCAACAACTTGGGTGGCAAAGTGCAGTTCCTCTGGAAGCCCTCGGACAAAGTAGCGGTGACGCTTGCAGGGGATGCGACCCGTCAACGCCCGGATGGTTATGCGCAGGTCGTGGCCGGGGTGGTGACCACGCAACGTGCCGCCTATCGGCAGTTCGACAACATCATCGCCGACCTGGACTATGAACTCCCGAGCC
>JBIIYD010000180.1:0-6316 GCA_044347005.1 Flavobacteriales bacterium
TGCCTTGCCGGCCATGCTGCCGCTGACCCAGTGCACATTGGCCCGCAATGCTGTTTCTTGCAGGATGGGGTATATCACACGTTCATAGTTCGTGGGCATCAGGGATCTCGTGTTACCTTCGAACAACGGGCTATACGGCGAATCCCCTTCGGCCCATAGGGGCCTGTGTGCAACAATGAACAGATGGCCCGACCGCATCCCCCGAGCGGTGGTCATGAGGAGCTCGAGCTGCTCCCCCACGATGTTGCCGTTGTCGCGTTCGGTATCCAGCCAAAGGATGCGGTCGTCGCCCATTTCCACCACACCGTAAGTCGGTCCGTAACGCTCGCCGTAGAGACCCCATTCCAGGTCGTGGTTGCCCGGGGCATTGAACAGTGCGATGCCGAGTTCAGCGAACAGTGACCATTCATAGCGGTCCACGTCCCGTGCTCCATCGAGGAAGAGATCGCCCGTGCTGAACAAGGCATGGGCCCCCATGGAGTTGAGCCGATCGATGTTCGCGATCAAGGTGGCTGCGGGAAAACCGCTCATGTTATTGCTGGCGCCATGAAAATGACCACCGAACATCAACCGGTATCGTCCCGCACTGTCCGGTGGCAGCACCTCGATACCGGTGAACGGTGAGCGCTGGGCCTTTGATCCGTGGGCCGCGAGCACCAATATGAGCAGAAGCATGATCCGCCCTGCGCCGTTCTTGAACGACAGGATGAATGGTGAGCACGTTGCCGGGCCTCCCTGTGCCTTGCGAAGGTCCACTTCCGAATAAGCCACAACAGGGCATGGTGCGCCATTCGTCAATGAACGTTCCTGCTCCAGGGGTCCGCGGTGGACACAGGTCTTCATCGTAGCGCAGGTTCGAAGGTGGGGCCCGCGACTCCTGGAACTTCTCCATCCTCTTCTTCCCGCTGTTCCGCGAGGCGCGCTTCAACTGAACCTGCTATCTCTTCCTCGCTCAGGACGGTCATGACGATCAGCAACATGATCGTGTAGGGGTTCAACGAACCGACGAGCCAGGATTCGTAGTTGATGGAGAAGAGTACCGAGAACATGACCCCGAGGCTCATGGGCGCGAGCTTGCTGGCCTTGATGAACAGCAACAAAAAGCTCCGGAAATAAAAGATCAATCCGATGAAGCCGACGTTGAACCACATGGAGAGGTAGCTGTTGTGCACGCCCCCTTGGTGCCCCATTCGTTCCAAGTAAGCGTAGTTGCGCCTCATGATCGTTTCATCATTGGCGAATCCACCGCCGAAGACGAGATAATCCTGGATCTTCTCCCAAGCGAATTCCCAGGCGAAATAACGTCCGCTGCCACCTTCCAAGGTCCTTAGCCTGAAGAATTCCTCCAGGCCCAAGGCCATTACCAACACGGCCAGGTTACGGCCGATCACCTCCGAGATGAGCACTACGGCCACCAGCACGACGAACCCCAGGAAGGGGCTGTATGAAAAGAACCGGTTGAAGACGAGGTAAATGACGACCGCCGCCAATGCGCCCCGCGAACCGGACATGATCAGGCTCAGGATGATCATGCCGAAAAGGAATACGCGTTCCTTCCAAGTGAAAAGTCCGGGTTCGATCGAATTGACGACCGCCGTAAGCAGGAACAACAGAAAGCAAAAGATCGCAAGTCCGTTCGGGTTGCCGAAGATCCCGTGGAACCTGCCGCCCATGATGGTCTTATCGGGAGCCACGAAGCGAAGCACGAGACCGGCGATCAACACGAGTACCAGGAAGTAGATCATCCGTCTGAAGAAGGACCAGCCGTGCAAGCGGAAGTTGCGCAGCACATAATTCGGAACGACCAGGAACAGCAACGCATAGGATATCGTCTTCTGGATGCCCGTGACCAGATCACTGGAGAACACCAAGGGGAATATCGAATACACGAAAAAGGGTATGAACAACGGAAAGATCCCCGACAAGGGCATGAACTTCTGCTGCTCGCTGAAGAAGAAAAAAGCGAGCAATACGATGTAGATGTTCTTGGCATTCTTGAAGATGTTCGCCCTCCAAACGTCCATGTGGATATCGGAAAAGATCAGTACCACGATGAAGCCGATGATCAACTCCTCATACTGTTCGCGCCCCTTCAGGGCGAGCAGGGTGAGCGGCAGGAAGGCGTAGCCGATCGGCCCAAGGACATAGGCCACGATCATCCATAACAGGACGATGCCAATGAACGCTATCTCCGATCGGATGAACTGTACCATGCTATCGTCCGATCAATGGAATTCGGGCTTGGCGAAGACGCGCTGGACATGGGCGGGACGTCGTCCGGCATAATCCCGAAGGACCTCCACTTCCGCTTCCCACGCATCCTTATCGGTCGGTTTTCGCCAGCGGGCAGTATGCCGGTCCATTTCGGGCGCCAACAATGCTGCCATACTATCTATGGCCGCGATCACGCGCTCCGAAGCGAAACGCACCTCGGCCATGTGGCTCATTCGCGCATGGAACCGGGACCTCAATGCGGCGTCCTTCATCATGGCGCGGAACAGGTCCATGATCGGGGACGCTGTGGTCATTACCTCGGAAATGCGATCGGAGTCGGGTCCAAGAGCCGCACCGAAGGCCAGGTCAAGGTCCTGAACGATCGGGTACCAGCGCCCATCACGCCCGCTTTCATCCTGTCCGACGCAACGCCAGAACGCAGCGTTGTCCGTGGGCCAATCGAGGTTTTCGACGAACAACATGAGCGCCATGTATTCCAGGAACGCCTCTACATGCATCCCGCGTTCCAAGCTATCGAGGAAACCCGGGGACCGGCCATCCCATGAACGGGCAGTGCTCACGAGTCGCTTCAGGTCCTGCGCGTGGCTCTGGGGCGATGAAACCAGATTGCCCCGGACCACCTCGGCAATGGCCACGCTCTTGCGCGGGATGTCGTAACGCCTTGCCAGCTCCTTCTCGTCCATGCGTTGACGCAGGTGGTGCACCCCCCAGTAAGCACCGTTCACGTAAAGCACGACACTGGTGGAACGGGAAACTTCCAAATGGCCACCGGCGCCGAGCCGCTGGAGCAGTGCATCGCGCATGAAGGCCTTTACCTGGTCGTTGCCAGCAGCACGCAGGATGAACGCCGATGTGCCAATGCCGTCACCGTCGGTGAACAAGGGTACTTGCACGGGGTCGTCGAACAGGATGCGCAGGGCGTGTTGGGGAAATGCCCTGGTCATTTGACCATTGATCCGGACACGCACATCCGATCCGAACAACTCCTCCCCACCGGGAAGCAACATCTGCACGTGACCGGATCGTTCCCATTCCTTGCCACGACCGTGAAAATTGCCGGGATACCTGAACCATCGGGGGCTTTCCGCATAGGTCGGCCCTTCGGGGACCAAACCGTTCAGCATGGCATTGCCCACCACGTAGATGCCCGTATCCGCGTCGAACAAGGCCGCCGGATGCATGACGAGGGAAAGCACCGGAAGCCTGCCGTGGTCGATGGTCGGGAACGTGAACGAGCGCACCGGACCCAAGCGCCCTTGGGCATTGGTTTCGGCCACGCGAAGCACCATGGCCGAGGGTTGCCCCGGCAAGGGTCTACGCCACTGCATCGCGGTCGGAAAGGTGACCAGACGTTCCGTGCGCCCTTCGAACGTGGTCAGCGGCAAGGTCAAACGGTTGGAACCCGCCGGCTCCAAGGGCCCGGTGACATCCAATGAATAATGCAGTTCGCCCGCCCCGGAGGAATGCACTTCGACAGCACCGTTATGCATACCCGGAAGGGGAAAGGCTTGGATCCACGGCACCTGGTCACCGGAGGGCGGCACAGGGTCCGACCGTTGGGGCAGGAAACCGTGAAGCAGGAACGATGCCCCCACGGAAGCACATACCAGTAGCCAGAACCGCACCTCGCCCAAAAACCCTGCTGACATGCTTGAACTATGGGGTTGACCGGGTGGCGAGCGCCCACCGCACGAGCAAGATGTACGGCAAGGCGACGACCGCGGTGATGAGGGCCGCACCGCTACCACAACCGAATCCAAAGAGCAAAGCGCCGGCCTTGACCAGGTCGTGGCCCTCCGATCGATCACGGCCACCGAACAGGACCGCCAAGGCCAGCAAGGCCAGGGCCAGGGGCAATTGGGCCTTCACAAAGCCCACGGCCAACGACGCGGTGACCGCCCAGAGCACCACCTTTCGGGCTTCCTGACCGCGCAGGCCGCCTGCGAATCGCGCCGAAGCCAGACCCAAAGCTCCGGCGATCAGCGCACTGGTCAGCAGGATCGGGATGTCAACAATGGCAAAATGGCCGGCGTGATCGAGCACGAAACCCTTGATATTCATGGTGCCATGGAATGAATGCCAAAGCTAACTCATGCCAGGCATTCGGTCCCGATGGACCAGCACGGAAGGCATGGTCCAGCTACTTGAGCGAACCTTGAGCGGGTTGCAACTGTTCTTCAACTTGTGACGGTCCACTGGCGATCCCGCGCCAACGACATCGTGTATCTTTGGAACCCGGCATGAAGATCTGTTTCGCACTTGTATCGATGTACTTCTGCGGCCTTTTGTCGGCCCAATGGGACGTGCCGTCCAAAGTGGTACTCGACGCCACCGACCCGGCCCTACGGCAGGTGGTAGGTCTTGCGGACCCGATCGCGCCCGATGCAGCGATGAGCTTGGAGGCCGCTCGCGACCAAGTGGTTACCTACACACCGGTGATGGGTACCGACCTGTTGGTCGGTACGCTCGACCCTGCACCCACGGCTTACGTGACCGGCATGGTGGTAACCCTGTTGCCGATCGAGAAGAACCGCATCGGTGCACAACTCGACCTGAACGGCCTAGGGGCGGTTCCTTTACTGCGATCCAATGGTGCTCCTGTGGACAGCTCCGACCTGGTGCCCGGATCCCCTGCCCGGGTCGTGTTCGATGGAACCGGTTTCCGGATGCTCGGAAGTATCAGGCTGCCTTGCCCCCCGGGGTATACCTCACCGGCGCGTGACTTCTGCATCGCGGATACCTCGCAATCGGCGGAAACGTTTTTCCAAGCGAACATGGACTGCCGGTTCCAACGTGCCCGATTATGCACCATTTCCGAATGGGTAACGGCCTGTAACATGTTGCCGGGCTTCCTACCATCGGTAACGGATTTCGAATGGGTGGACCACGCAGCCAACCATACGAGCAACGCCAAGCTGATCGGCTATGGCTCCGACGGGGTCTCCACCGTATACGCCTTCGGCTGCAGGCAGGGCTTGCATGATCTTCCGAGCAATCCATATCGTTTCCGATGCTGCACGTCCCGTTGAACAGCATTGTAACGCTGATGCTGGTGTTCACCTGCGGCACCGTGAGCGCCCAGGTGACGCTGGATGCCCCCCTGCGTTTCACCGGTGATGCACAGTCGAGCGGCATCGAAGGACTTGCTGCGCCGGTCGTCCCTTCCGCAGCCATCACCGTGGACTATGCCGCGTTGGGTGCATCGCATTGGTCACAGGCCAGCCTGAGCGCTGATACCATCGAACTGGTCACGGAACCGGCTGTGGCAGCGTACCGCGATGGTCTTCTAGTCCGCTTCCTGATGCCCATAGCACGTTACGGACGCACATGGGTGCGGGTGGACGCCGGCCCCGCCGTGCCTTTGGTGGGTGGAGATTCCCTGGCTCCCGTGCTCGGGGAACTAACGGTGGGGGCATTGTGTGAGGTGGTCCTTGTGAACGGCAAGGCCGTGCTCATGAGCCCTCATGTTCGTGGTTGTCCACCGAACTCGGTTCCGGTGAACCAAAGCTTTTGCATCCAAACGAACCGCAAGACGGCCGTGGACCATCTGGATGCCAGCCAATATTGTGCAGAGCGGGGTGGACGATTGTGCACTTGGGACGAGTACTATGCCGCATGCACCTTGACCACCGGACAATTGACCGGCCAATTCGCGGATTGGGAATGGATCAACGACACATCGGACCACACCCATACGGCCAACCAAATGGGACGAACCTCATGCACGAGCCAACGGACCTCGGGCTATTACCTGCAGTCATCGGCCCGTTGCTGTTACAGAATGCGATGAACTACTCGAGCCGGACCCTTTTCTTCCTGCTTGTGGCCATCCCAATGTTGGTCCACGGACAAGTTTCCCTTGACGGACAACTCATCCTGGAGGGGACACCTGATGCGCAGCGCCAGGTGCTTGGTCTTCCGCCCTCCCTCCTTCCCGATGATGTACTCTCCGCAACGGTCGAACAAAGTGGAGCGCACCGCTTCTCCATTTCCACCGCTTCCACACCCAGCCTTTGGTTGGTCGAGGTTCCTGCCCTTGGTGGTGCACCCGTCGCAGGCACCAACTTGATCATTACCGTTC
>JBIIYD010000181.1:0-6266 GCA_044347005.1 Flavobacteriales bacterium
ATCGACTTCACCAGGAAGATGATCCTCATCGGCGGCACCGGTTACACCGGCGAGATCAAGAAGGGCATCTTCACCGTGTTGAACTATGTGCTGCCCCAGGAGCGTGGTGTACTCAGCATGCATTGCAGCGCCAACATCGGGCAGGAAGGCGATACCGCCGTGTTCTTCGGACTGAGCGGTACCGGCAAGACAACCCTCAGCGCCGATCCGGAACGCAAGCTCATCGGCGACGACGAGCACGGTTGGAGCGACAAGGGTGTGTTCAACTTCGAGGGCGGTTGTTATGCCAAGTGCATCGACCTCAGCGCCGAGAAGGAACCCCAGATCTGGGAGGCCGTGAAGTTCGGCGCCATCCTCGAGAACATCGTTTTCGAGGAGGGCACCACGAAAGTGGACTTCGCCGATGGCAGCAAAACGGAGAACACCCGGGTCAGCTATCCCATCCAACACATCGCCAACATCGCCGAACCCAGCGTTGGCGGGCATCCGAAGAACATCTTCTTCCTGACCTGCGATGCTTATGGGGTGTTGCCGCCGATCAGCAAACTGGATCCCGGACAGGCCATGTACCACTTCATCAGCGGCTACACCGCGAAAGTGGCCGGTACCGAGGCTGGTGTCACCGAACCGCAAAGCACCTTCTCCGCGTGCTTCGGCAAGGCCTTCCTGCCGTTGCATCCCACCAAGTATGCCGACATGCTCGGCGAAAAGATGAAGCAGCACGATGTGCGCATCTGGTTGGTGAACACCGGCTGGAGCGGTGGTGCTTATGGCACCGGCCAGCGCATGAAGCTGAAGTTCACCCGGGCCATGATCACCGCGGCATTGCGGGGCGAACTGGACAAGGTGGACTACAAGGAGCACCCTGTCTTTGGTGTGAACATGCCGACCAGCTGCCCCGATGTGCCCGCCGAGATCCTCGATCCGCGCAGCACCTGGGCCGATAAGGCCGCCTACGACGCCACGGCCGATAAGCTGGCGAAGCAGTTCAACGACAATTTCGTGAAGTACAGCGAAGGTGCCAGTGCCGAGATCCTTGCCGCTGCACCCAAAGTGACTTCCAAGGTCTGATCGGACCGTGCAACAAGAATGACCGAAGCCCTGCCCATGAACGGCAGGGCTTCGGTCGTTCCAAGGGATACCTTTGAGCGGTGTTAGGGCCTCATCAACTCTCCATGCTTTGTGCAGCGTTCCTGGCCTTCCTTGGTCCCGGGGAGCGTAGGGGTGGGGACGACGTGCAGTTGATGCCCGAGGAGGCACAGAAGGACTTGAAGATCCTGAAGGAACTGCTGGTGCGAACACATCCCGATCCGTACCGCTTTGTTTCGCAGGCGGACCTGGAGGTTCATTTCCGGAGCATCTCCGATTCGATCGCACTTCCGGTCAGCGCAGAGCGGTTCAGGGATCTCATCGTACCACTGTTCCATGCCCTCGGCGATGCCAACTGCCACCCGTTGCCCCGGCCGATCCCCCGCACGGTTCCGCTGTTGCCCTTCCAGGTAACGGTGTTGGACGCGGGCGTATTCATCGGCGATGAACAAAAGGGCTTCCGGAGCTTTCCCAGAGGCAGCCGGATCCTGTCGATCAACGGACATCCCATCGATGCCATCCTGGAACGAATGGCCGAACAGGTTTTCACCGACGGCACGAACGAGACCTTGCGCAAGAGCCTCCTCTCCGCCGATTTCGCGGGCCTCTACTATCGCTTAATGGATGATGGCAAAGCCTTCACGGTGGTTTGTACCAGTCCCGGGGGGGAACTCCTCGAAGAGCTGGTCATGGGCATGTCGCAAGAGGATGTGGAACGGTCCAAGCGCCCGATCGGTGTGGATGTGGCGCCGTGGACCAGCACGGAACACCCCGACTCACGTGCACTGTGGCTCAGCCTGAGCACCCTCGATGAGCAAGTGCTGGAAGAGGCCGGGATGAAACCGTCCAAGTACCTCGGTTCCATTCGACAGGAAATGGAGCGGGCCAAGTTGACGGTCCTGGTCATCGACGTGCGAGGTGCGGCCGGCCGGGAGTTGGGCATTGCGGAAACGGTCTTCGGCATGATCGCCAAAGCGCCCTACCGTGTGGTGCAGGATGTCACCATCCGAAGCAAGGAGCCTCCTGCCCTGTACGAAGCCGCAGTCACCGTGGACGACTTCTACGCATCCATTGCAACGGGCTTTCAAGGGCCCACCGGCGGCCCGTTGCACCTGCCCATGGACGATGAACGGTTGCAGCTCCTCGAACCTTCCCCGAAGGCTTTCCAAGGCAAGGTGTACGTGGTCTGTGACGGGGGTACGCGCGATGCGGCAGCCGCCTTGGTGATGATGGCGAAACGATCGAACCGGGCCAAGGTGGTCGGCGAGGAAGTGGGTACGAACGCCCTGCGTTTCAACGGCGGCAGGGAACTGCTCGTGACGCTCCCGAATTCGGGCATTCGCTTGCGGATACCGCTCATGAGCTACAGCCCGGAGGGCAAGCCGACCGGCCCGGTGGACCAGGGCGAACTGCCGCACTACACGGTGGTGCCCTTGCAGGACATCATGGCCCGCAGTGGGGATACCGTGAAGGAGGCCTTGCTTGAAATGATCCGCGAGCAACAATGAAGGTGTCGTATGCGATCGTCCTTGCAGGGGTCGCTTTGTTGTCGGGGTGTGCCCCCACCACCGGCGAGCCCGTTGGGGACGAAGGATGGGTGCCGGTACCCTTGGAACATGCTCGTTGTTTCGAGCTCGAAAGGCGGGGTGACGAGCGCAGACTAACCGTTTTCGGTGCGGGCGGTAAGGCCGATACCGTAGGGGTGTACCTGCTGGGTACATCCGACGACACTGGCTTTCACGGCCCGATCAAGCGCCTGGCGGTGGCCAGCACAACGCACTTGTCCTACCTGCATGCGCTGCACGCGCTACCATTGGTGGTTGGTGCGGCCCACATGGACGAGCTACAGGACGATACCATGCGCATGGAGGTAAAACGGTTCGCGGCAGAGATCAATACGGCCGACGGACCGGACCGCGAACGGTTGATCGCCCTGGCGCCGGAAGCCTTGCTGGACTATCCTTTCGGCCAGGGAGGCAGCACACCGCCCTTGCATGGCATGCAGCGGATCAGCGTTACGGAATACCTCGAGGAGCACCCCTTGGGTCGAGCGGAATGGATCCGCTTCTTCGGTGTGCTGGTGGGCAAGGAACACGAGGCGGACAGCATCTACTACGCCATTGCTGCGCGCTATCGGCAAGCGATCCGAGGCCGTACCGATGATTTGCCCGGTGTGTTCTTCGGCAGCACCTGGCAGAACCAGTGGTTCGTGCCGCCGGGCAACAGCTACATGGCCACTTTGATCGCGGACGCGGGTGGCGAATACCTGTACAAGGATGAGCGACAACAGGGCAACATCACCCTGGACCTCGAGGCGGTGATCGAGGCTTGCACACGAAGCCGGTACTTCGGCGTGTTGCTGGCGTATCCGGGTACCGTGGATGCCAGGCTCATGGTGGGCGGCGACGTTCGTCTCGCTGCAATGTCGGCGGTGGGCAGGGGTGGGTTCGTGGGCAACAGCGCCACGCACGACCTCTTCGGCAAGGCGCTGCTGGAGCCGGACATGGTCCTGCGCGACCTCGTGTGCATCTTCCACCCCGGGCACTGTGGCGGCCACGAGCCGCGCTATTTCAGGCCGCTGGATCAGTAGGCGATCCCGATGCGGCGGTAGATGAAGCTCATCAGCCAGGCCGGGCCTATCATCAGGAATTGCAGGTCGTCGAAAAAGCTGGGCTTCTGGCCTTCCACCTTGTGGCCGTAGAACTGCCCGATCCAAGCGAGCACGAACAGCGTAAGGCAGATCTGCCACAGCGCCCAGGGCGCGTTCATATCGATCCAGGAAGCAAGCGCCAGGCAAGCCACGCTGAACAACATCATGCCGATCATGATGGGCAGCGAAAGCCTCAGGTAGAACAAGCCAACGAGCACCATCGCCACTTTCGCCACCAGTCCGGGAGTGGACCAGGAGCCGATCTCCGGCGTCGGGATGCTCCACAACAGGCCCACGACACAGAAGTAGATGGTGGGGACACAGATCCAATGGATCAGCTTGTTCGTCGGGTTCTTGTGGCTCACCCCATAATCGTCAAGCCACTGCTGCATGGTACGTGCGGTGCTCATGGTAGTCTGGTGTTCGGGTTAGGTCCTTTGAAGGGGAGTACACTTCCTCTGCCAAGATAAGGGCTCGTCATTTCAGGAGAACGATCCCGTTGCCACTACTCTGGGGCCAGGTACCGTTCCTGCAGGATCCTCACGTGGTGTTCGCTGTGCCCGGCAATGCTCCAGCCCAGCGAGCGCACGGTGAACGAACGGTTGTTCGCTATGCCTTTACGCAGCAGGGTATCCTGGGAAAAGCTCCGGAACAGGGCCATCGTGGCAGCGCGCACCACATCGTGTTCGGCGATCAATTCGCTCAGGCTGCGGCGGTCGGCATCGCTGGTGGCCGCGTACTCGTTCTCGTCGAACCCGGGTAAGTCGGTGCTTTCGCCACGCGCGAAACACAAGGCGCGGTAGGCCATGATGCGCTCCGTGTCGATCAGGTGTTGCAGCATCTCCTTGATCGACCATTTGCCTTCGGCATAACGGTGGTCGCCACGATCGGCGGGCACCGTGGCCATGATGGCGGTGAACCGATCGGATGCACGCTGCAGCGCGGCGAAGAGGTCGATGCCATCGGCCGTGCTGATGTATCCCCGGTAAAAGGCATCCACTTCTTCGAGTTCGGGTCGGTCAAGGGCGTTCATGGGCAAAAGATACGTTCGATCATTCACCCGTTGTGGCGGCGGGCGGGGCGCTATCATCCTGTGCGATCACGTAGGCCCTCCACAGCGTGCCCGGCAGCGCGGCCAGCTCCTTCATGACCTGGAACCAGCCGTAAGGATTGAGGCACCAGGTCCAGCGGCGGCACCAAGGGTCGTCCAGGGAAATGATGCCGACCTGCAGCGATCGAGCTTCCTCCGCGTAGTGTGTCCAGGTGCGGCGCGCGTGTACGCCCAAGGTGGCCACATCGTAGCCGGTCAAACCCCGGGTGCGGGCGTATTCTGCCATGCTCCGGGCTTCGGAGCGTGTGCGCCGCTGGGTGCTGTACGAGGGCACGGCCGTCATCGCCTGGACGGGGACACCCGCTTTCCGCAACAGTTCCACCCCTTGGTGCGCGAAGGTTGGACTGCCGGCTTGCTGCGTGCCATCGTGGTGGTGGATGCTGATCGACAGTCCCAAGGCATGCGGGTCCGCACCGTTCAGCCGGAGGGAAGCCACGAACAACACCGGTTCGCCGGGGTCCTGCTCCACGGCGGCGATGATGCGCAAGGCTCGGTTCCGCGCCTTGCCGAGTTCCACGGACACGGCGCGCATGTCCTCTTCCGCGCTGCCTTCGGCCAACAGATCGGCATCGGCCAGCAATTGCCATGAGCTGCCCGGCAGGCCGGCCACATCCAGGTCCAGGCGGCCGTTGAAGTCCTGTGGAAGCTGTACGTTCAGGGTATCACCAGCGGCGAGGTAGTACGCGAAAGGGCGCAGGGTTCCGGTGACGTAAAGGTGGGTGTAACCGCCCTTGGCGAACAGCTCCTTGGCGGCACGCAACCCTTCGTGATGCATCCAGCCTTCGGCCACCAAGGCAGGGGCATGGCTGGGCCGGGTGATCGCGAAGTAGGGGTGCGCGAAGAGGGTCAGCAGGGCCAGCAGTACCGTGCCGCCCAGGACCACCTTCCGAAGTCCGTTCCGCTGCTTCATTCGGCGTCCTCCATGGCGTCCTTCAAGGCCATCAGCTCGGTGCGGGCCTTGCGGTCGCCGGTCACCAGGCATTGCAACGAACCCGCGTCGCACACCACCGCCGCTTCGGCAAAGCGCCCCAGATCGGCCAGCATGGAGGCCAGTTGGTAGTAGCTGGGGATGTGCTTCGGGTCGTCGCGCAGCAGGGTTTCCAGGTCCGCGATGGCCTGCTCCATGTTCCCGGCGCGCTTCAACTCCAGCGCTATGGCATAGCGAAGGAACAGGTCCTCCGGCTCTTCGGCCAGCATGGACCGCAACTGTTGGAGGCGCTCGCTGCTCATGTCCGTAGGATTCCTGTTGAACATTCGTTGGCTAACGCCTTGGAACTGATTTTGTGCATGGCTCTCCGGTCCCCAATGAGGTGGTTTCACCGACCCGGACAGTTCTTGACCAAATGTAAGTGCGGTATTGGGTGCAGAAATGTGGGCGGCAAGGGAAACTCGCCGCCCATTGATCTATCGATTTCA
>JBIIYD010000204.1:0-5607 GCA_044347005.1 Flavobacteriales bacterium
CCTTCTCACCTTCTCACTTTCTCACTTTCTCACCTTCTCACCTTCTCACTTTCTCACCTTCTCACCTTCTCACCTTCTCACCTTCTCACCTTCTCACCTTCTCACTTTCTCACCTTCTCACCTCTTCTCTACTTCACCCCCCTGTATAGAAAACCGCCCCGGAGCTGATCCAGAGCGGCTTCCCATGCGTGCCGTCAAGGCCGCGCATTATTGCAGTTACGGCCTGCGGCCGCCCCGGCCGCCGGTGCGGCGCGTGCGATTGAGGTTCTCCGCCGTGCTCAGCAGGAAATTCCTGTCCGATACCTGGGCGCGCTGGGCACCGTACTCCCAGTTGCCGCCGCGCACCACCACCGTTCCGGCGGAGTTGGTCAAGCCGCCTGGAGCCGGCCATGAGGTCACATCGTGGTCGCCGGAGAACATGTTCAGCCGGCCATCGCCATTGGCTCCTGTGAAGATGTACGTTCCCGGGATCCTGGTGCTTCCGTTGAAGCAGCCCGCAGCAACGGTCTGCTCCCACACATTCCCGCTCATCTCCATGATCCCCCAAAAGGACGCCCCCGCCCAGCTGCGCACCGGGGTGGCCGCTGCCGCGAAACCGACGCGGAGCGGACCCAGGGTGGTGCTGGAACCACCGTTGTGCGCGCAAAGGCCGCTGCCGCTCGCGGACCGGACTTCACCCGTTCCACGCTGTAGGTGCGGCGGTCCCCGGGTTCCCAATATGCGATCACGGAGGCGGTGCTGTCGTTCACCACGTTCTGCGCAGGCACCGGCCAGGCATGCACCAGCAGGAAACCCACCACCAGTGGCTTCAGCACACCCATGACCGACGACCGTGTCAGCCTTTCTTGAGCTCGAAGTCCTCCAGGAACTTCGTGGTGAAGTTGCCCTTGCGGAACTCTTCGTTCTGCAGGAGCTGGAGGTGGAAGGGGATGGTGGTGTGGATCCCCTCGATCACGTATTCGCTGAGGGCGCGCTCCATCTTGGCCAGGGCCTCTTCCCGCGTTTGTGCGCTCACGATCAGCTTGCCGATCATGCTGTCGTAGTTGGGCGGTATGGTGTAGCCGGCGTAAGCATGGGTGTCCACGCGAACACCGTGGCCGCCCGGGCTGTGATAGCTGGTGATCTTACCGGGGTTGGGGCGGAATCCGTTGAAGGGGTCCTCCGCGTTGATGCGGCACTGGATGCTGTGGCGCGATGGCTCGTAGTTGAGGCCGCTGATGGGGATGCCGGCGGCGATCTTGATCTGCTCGCGGATCAGGTCGTAGTCGATGACCTCCTCGGTGATGGTGTGCTCCACCTGGATCCGGGTGTTCATCTCCATGAAGTAGAAGTTCCGGTCCTTGTCCACCAGGAACTCCACGGTGCCCACGCCTTCGTAGTTCACCGCAGCGGCGGCCTTGATCGCGGCCTCGCCCATCTTCTTGCGCAGGGCCTTGGTCATGAAGGGACTGGGCGTCTCCTCCACGAGCTTCTGGTGGCGGCGCTGGATGGAACAGTCGCGTTCGCTCATGTGGCAGAAGGTGCCGTACTGGTCGCCCGCGATCTGGATCTCGATGTGGCGCGGTTCCAGGATGTACTTCTCCATGTACATGCCGGGGTTGCCGAAGGCGGCTCCGGCTTCCTGGCTCGCCTTGTCGAAGGCTTCCTCGAACTCCTCTTCCTTCCACACCAGGCGCATGCCCTTTCCGCCGCCACCGGCGGTCGCCTTCAGGATCACCGGGTAGCCGATGCGTTTGGCTTCCTTCTTGGCCAGGGCGATGTCCGTCACCAAGCCTTCGGTGCCGGGAACCACGGGTACGCCGGCAGCGATCATGGTCGCCTTGGCCGTGGCTTTGTCGCCCATGCCTTCTATCTGCTCGGGCAGCGCGCCGATGAACTTGATACCGTGCTGCTGGCACAGCTTGCTGAACTTGGCGTTCTCGCTCAGGAAACCATAACCCGGGTGGATGGCATCGGCGTTGGTGATCTCCGCCGCAGCGATGATCCGAGACATGTTGAGGTAGCTCTCCTTGCTGGGGGGCGGACCGATACACACGGCCTCATCGGCGAAGCGCACGGGCAGGCTGTCCTTGTCGGCGGTGCTGTAAACGGCCACCGTCTTGATGCCCATTTCACGGCAGGTGCGGATGACGCGGAGGGCGATCTCGCCACGGTTGGCTATGAGGATCTTCTTGAACATGGAGGGAACGGAGGTTCAACGCAGAGGCGCAGGGTCGCAGAGAACGCAGGGTGACCAGCCGGTCTCCCTTTCGCTTTGTCCCTTGTGCGTGGTGAGCATGTTGCAGTGGTTTATCAGTGACCGAAGACGCCTGCGGTGAGCAGTTTCTCTGCGCTCTCTGCGCCTCCGCGTCTCTGCGTTCTCAAGAAGGATCCACCAGGAACAGCGGCTGGTCGTACTCCACCGGCTTGGCGTCGTCCACCAGCACCTTCACGATCTTGCCGCTCACCTCGCTCTCGATCTCGTTGAAGAGTTTCATGGCTTCGATGATGCAGATGGTCTTGCCCGCCTTGATCTCGTCTCCCACGTTCACGAAGATCGGCTTGCCGGGCCCTGAAGCGCGGTAGAAGGTGCCGATCATGGGTGCTTTGATGGTGATGTACTTGCTCTCCTCGGCTACGGCGGGAGCAGCAGCGGGAGGTGCCGGTGCAGCTGCGGCCGCCGGGGCCGGTGCTGCTGCGACCTGGGCCGGTGCAGCGGCCATCGGGGCGGCCTGGGTGATCACCTGCACTTCCTTGCGGCTCGAAGCGGTCTTGATGGTGATCTTGAAATCCTTCTGTTCGATCTCCACCTCGCTCACGCCGCTCTTGGACACGAACTTGATCAGGTCCTGGATCTGGGTTAGGTTCATCGGTCGGGTTGTCTGTTTGCCGGGGCTTTCCGGGTGAAAGGTAGTTGCTTGTCCGACAGGCATCTTGCCTGTCGGTGGACGTTCCGTCCTTGGATCATTCTTAGGCGCTCTCCCTTGGTCCCGACCCTCACCCGGCACAGGTGTTGGTCGGGCTGGCTTTGGGTTCTTCTTCGTAGCTTTTCTCATCGCTCAAGAACAGGCAAGCAGCGTGTTCGAATGTCTTTTCGGTCTCCGCTGGCTGTGTGCTTGTCCCCCCGGAGGGAACAAGCAGGATGCTAGATCAACCATACGCCCATTTGATCCAGATCGCACCCCAGGTGAATCCTCCCCCGAAGGCCGAGAGGATCAGGTTGTCGCCCTTCTTCAAGCGCGATTCCCATTCCCACAGGCACAGCGGGATGGTGCCACTGGTGGTGTTGCCGTACTTCTGGATGTTCACCATCACCTTGCTATCGTCCAGGCCCATGCGGCTGGCGGTGGCATCGATGATGCGTTTGTTGGCCTGGTGTGGCACAAGCCAGGAGACATCATCGGCCGTTAGACCATTGCGTTCCATGATCTCGGCGCTAACATCGGCCATGTTGGTCACCGCGAACTTGAACACGGCCTTGCCTTCCTGGTACACGAAGTGCTCCTTGTGCTCCACCGTGCGTTCGGTGGCCGGTCGTATGCTGCCGCCGGCCTTCTGGTGCAGGTACTTGCAACCGCTGCCGTCGGTGCGTAGGATCGAGTCCATCACACCGACACCCTCTGTGGTGGGCTCCAGGAGCACCGCACCGCACCCATCGCCGAAGATGATGCAGGTAGTGCGGTCCTCGTAGTCGATGATGCTGCTCATCTTATCGCCGCCCACCACCACCACCTTCTTGTGTTTGCCGCTCTCGATGAACTGGCTGCCGGTGGTGAGGGCGAAAAGGAAACCGCTACAGGCCGCGCCGAGGTCGAAGCCCCATGCGTTCTTAGCCCCGATGGCATCGCAAATGATGTTGGCCGCCGCGGGGAATACGCGGTCCTGGGTCACCGTGGCCACGATCATCAGATCGATCTCCTCCGCACCGATGCCGCGTTTCTTCAGCAATCCTTTCACCGCCTCGATGGCCATCACGCTCAGGCCCTGGTCCTTGCCTTTCAGGATACGCCTCTCCTGGATCCCGGTACGTTCCTGGATCCATGCATCATTCGTATCCACCATGGTCTCCAGCACCTTGTTGCTCAGGGTGAAGTCCGGCACGTAGCCGTTCACTGCCGTGATCGCTGCGGTGGTCTTGCTCATGATAGGGCCTCGCGGATGCGTTCGCTGAGCCTGCTCTCCACGACTTCGCGCGAGAACAGGATCATGTTCTTGATGGTGGCATCGTTGCTGATACCATGGCCGATGATCACGTTGCCGTTCACACCCAGAACGGGCAGTCCGCCGTAGTTCTCGTAGTCGAAGCGATCGAAGAAGGGCTCGTGCACCCCCCGGGTCTTGAGCAGGTCGTGGAAGCCCTCGATGGCCTTCAAAACCACGTTGCCGGTGAAGCCATCGCAGACCATGACATCGGCCTTGTCGTTGAACAGGTCGCGGCCTTCCACATTGCCGATGAAGGTGTATTGCTGCTGCTCCTTCATGAGGCCGTAGGCGGCCTGCGTAACGGCATTGCCTTTCTTTTCCTCTTCGCCGATGTTGAGCAGGGCCACCTTGGGTTCCTTGATGCGGTACACGTGCTCGGCCAGCAAGGCGCCCAGCAGACCGAACTGGCACAACACGTCGGGCTTGCAGTCCGCATTGGCACCCACGTCCAGAAGAATGCCGTAGGTGCCGTTCTCCTTGGGTATGATGCTGCAGATGGCCGGGCGGATGACCCCGGGAATGGGCTTGATGCTCAAGACCGAGCCCACCAGCATGGCGCCGGTGTTCCCGGTGCTGGCGAAGGCGTCCAACTTCCCTTCCTTCAACAGCTGGAACCCCACGCTGATGCTGCTTTGGGGCTTGGCCACCAAGGCTTTGGTGGGATTGTCCTGCATGGTGATATCGTCCGTGCTGGGCACGATATCGAAACGCGCCTCATCGGCACCCTCGGCGATCAATCCTTTGCGGATATGATCGGGTTCGCCAATGAGCACCAAGCGGACCTGGTCCGGTAGTTCGTGGGCAGCCAGCACCGCGCCCCGGATGGGTGTATCCGGACCGTGGTCGCTTCCCATAATGTCCACTCCGATCCTCATGGGGGCGGGGGCGCTAGGGCTTGCGGGCAGCGTTATTCAGCGCCTTCGGTGGAAGAGACCACCATTTTGCCGTTGTAGTAGAGGTCGTCCCCCACTTTGTAGGCACGGTGGCGCAGGTGCGTTTCACCGGTGATGGTGTCGAGCGTAATGGCGGGCACGCCGGCCTTTTGGTGCGTACGGCGTTTGGCGGTACGGGTCTTCGAGTGGCGACGCTTTGGATTTGGCATGGTCGGGGGTAATTACGGCTCAGGGCCGTGGTTGCTTCAATGATCTAAGGGCTTCCCAGCGTGGGTCAGGAACGGGTTCGTGTTCCACGGCGAGTTTCCCGAGCACGGCCTCCACTTCGGGGTCGCATGCGCCGGGAGCATGTACATGGCGGATCGGCAAGGCGAGCCGAAGGCATTCGTAGAAGTAGTGCGTAAGGTTGATGCTGTGTGCACCGGGCTCCAGGCCCACAAGCTCATCGTCGTCCAGGTCCTCCTCGGCATTGAGCTGGAAGATCTGGCGCTGCTCACTGTCCACCGGAAATTCCATCGGCGTGGCACAGCGG
>JBIIYD010000182.1:0-6211 GCA_044347005.1 Flavobacteriales bacterium
GACCCATAGTTGGGTCTTCGCAAATGGATCAATCATCCACCACCTTGTCAAGATCCCTCCGAGCACAGTTCTCAACAGGAGCTATTGCAAACAGGTTCTTAGAGCCTGTTTGGGATCTCTTGAACGAAGGACTCCGAGGCTATTTTTCGGTCAGGCGCAGCCGGAAGATCATCGCGTAGCGGTGTCTACGGGATTATGTTCAGGCGAAGCATGGACGGAAAAGAGACCGGAGGACGAGTTTGAAGAGAACCCAAACAGGCTCTTACGGCATGCCATGCCACTTGAACTGCCTGAGCATGCGTTCGGCAGGGCGGGATGCAGAAAGACCCACGGGACATCCCATGGGTCTTTCCGTTCCTGGTATCGATCGGGCTTACGCCTTCTCGTGCTTGGGGGTCGAAAGTGATTCGATGATCGCGTTCACCTCGTCCTTGGTCTTGCCAAGGCCCTTCTGCAAGCGACCGTGCAGTTCGTCCTCCTTGCCCTCCACGTACAACAGGTCGTTGTCCGTAAGGTTGGCGTACTTCTGCTTCAGCTTGCCCTTCAGTTCGTTCCAGTTGCCTTTGATCTTGTCGTTAGTGCTGTTCATGATCGTATGGGGTTTGTCGGTTCATCGGTCCTTACCCATCCCCCATGCCGGAATGCCCACGTCCCATCCTTCGCGGGTTTCCGGGCAACGGTCGCGGAAGCAGTGGGCAAGGATCGCCACGGCCTGTGTATCCGCCTCAACAATACCGGAGCAGGACCGGTCCTTTTCTGCTGTCCCGGGTCGGTGTATCCGGCACATCGGCACATGTGCGAAAAAGCGACCAGCGAGCACTTGATTATTTACATGAAAACCACCTTGGAATAACCGTCCTTTGTACTCCCATGTCCCTCACTACTGCCGAGATCCAGCAAGCCCTTCGCATCAGCAAGGCCATCGAGAACCACCTTGAGAACACCCGCGCTGTGAATGTGCGCAGCGAGGACCTGTACAGCATCCTGGCCGACCAGAAGCTGGTGGACCGCGATGTGGAGCAGGGCAAACACTTCCGGGTCTTCCTGAAGAAATTGGTGAAGGCGAACATGCTCAACCTGATCCCCCAGTGCCACGCCATGCCCAAAAGCGGTGGCAAGTACGACTACACCTTCAACCGTGCGGCCGATCGCATGCCCGCGCGCAAGGCGGTGGTGGTGGCAGTCCCCGAAGTGGCGGTGGAAGTGGCAACGCCTGTCGCGGAAGCGATCGAGGTGCAGGCCGAAGTGGAGGAAAAGGCCCAGTGATGCGCTGAGGCGCGGACCACTTCCGAACCCGCAGCGGATGCCTGCCCAAGCGTTGACCGATATCGCCACCCGGTGGTTCGCAGCCTTCAATGCGCATGACCTGGAAGCGCTGCTCGCCCTGTATGCGGACGACGCCGAGCACTTCAGCCCCAAGCTGAAAGAACGCCATCCGGAAACCCGTGGATACGTGTGCGGCAAAGATGCCCTGCGTACGTGGTGGAGCGGGGCCTTCGATCGTTTACCCACCCTGCGCTACGAGGTGTTGAAGTTGACCGCCGATGAGGAACAGGTCTTCATGGAATACGTGCGCCACGTGGAGGGCGAAGAAGACCTGCGCGTCGGCGAAGTGCTGGAAGTGCGTAATGGCCTGATCGTGGCCAGCAGGGTCTACCACGGGTAGTGGGGCGCTAATTCCCCGGTCATCGGGCGGGATCTGCCCGAGGTCACCGACCGTCATTCTTCCGGAACCGTTGGTATTCCACGGGTCGCGTTTCCGGCACCGGATCCGTTGGCGAGGTGTTACGAACCAAACCACCGACCCATGACCAAATACCTCCTACCCTGCCTGATCGCCGGTGCCACCTTGTTAAGTACACAGACCACCATGGCCCAGGGGCCCATGTTCGGTGTAAAAGGTGGACTGAACTACTCCACGCTGGCGGTGGACGAAGCCGATGACGAAACCTCGCGCTGGGGTTACAACTTCGGCGTGTTCGCACGCACCGCACCCGAAAGCCCCATCGGCCTCCAGGTGGAACTGCTCTACTGCACCAAGGGATCCACCACGACATACGATGCACTGTTCGGCTTGATCGAGCAGGAAGTGGATTTCAACCTGAACTACCTGGAGCTGCCGTTGATGGCCTCGTTCCGTTTCGGTGAACTGGTGGAGTTGCAGGCTGGTGCTTATGCGGCCTACCTCGTTGGTGCTTCGATCAGCAGTTCGGGCGACCTCGGCTCAAGCGACGACAACCTGGACCGTGAGGATTTCACGGACCTCGACTTCGGCGTGGTCGGTGGTGTGGCGTTCAACCTCGGACCCAACGCGCAGATCGGCGTTCGGTACCTGCATGGCATGACCAACATTGCCGATAGCGACGGCGCCGACTTCGCACTGGGCGATTCCAAGAACCGCTGTGTGCAAGCGTATTTGGGCTTCGGTTTCGGCCAGTAGGCGTACGAAGCATTGTCCCTCTTCGAGGGCTTGAGCGAACGGTCGTAGGCGCATAGCCTGCGACCGTTCCTCCATTTCGGCCGGGTCGTATCGAGCAGAGGCGAACTACCTTGCATGCGCATGAAAAAGGTCACGTTCCAATTGGAGGGCGAATACGTTGAACTCAACCAACTGCTGAAGCTGGTGGGTGTCTGCGACAGTGGTGGACAAGGCAAGCAACTGGTGGCCGAAGGGCTGGTCCAGGTTGATGGCGCCGTGGAACTGCGCAAGACGTGCAAGATCCGCCTCGGTCAAGTGGTGCGCTTCGAGGACCTTGAGATCACCGTGATCGACGCGACCCCGTGACATGTTAAAGTACGCAGTCCTTGCCGCGGTCCTTTTCCTAATGGTGGCTTGCTCCTGGACCCACCACTTCCGTGTGGAGAATGCATCCGACGGACCTGCTGAGGTCCGCTATAAACTCTCCTGCACGGACCTCAAATGCTTCTTTGCGGACAGTGCATTGATCGTGGATGGTGCCATGCGCAAGGTGTACCGCATGGACCTTTCGGACAGCACCATCAGCTTCGTGCTCCAACCCGGCGCCACGGCCGACCTGGCCACGGTTTGGAACACGACCTATGCCTTGTCCCTGGAGCGGCGTAACGATGCCCTGCGCAAGAAGAACCTGGTGTGGATGCGTGTGAGCACCGTGGAAACCACCGTGACCTACAGCGCGGAAGAATTGCTCGAAGCCGCTGCGGTAGACAAGACCGGACTAACGCTGCTTCGCATCAGATAGTGATCGCCGGCGTCGGCGAAACACGCAGGAAGCTATTGCGGTAACCCGCATCGACCAAAAGCACCAGCGCACCCAGGCCGGCCATGGCCACCATACCGGCCACACCCACTACCGAACCCACGAGCGGATGCCCGCCCCAGGCAAAGAGTCCTGCAGCACCGGCACTGCCGTTGATGATGCCGTGCAACACGCAGGCGGACCAGATGCTCCCACTGCGGCTGCGCGTCCAGTCGAATAGCAGGGCGAGCACCGTGCAAAAGACGACCATCATGCCGATGCCGATCACAGGATAGCCGGGGTAGTTGTGCCCCATCGCGATGAGCGGCGCGTGCCAAAGGCCCCAGACCACACCGGTGAAGAGCACCCGCTGCATGCCCGGCCAGTGTGCGCTGCGCTGCCACAGGTATCCGCGCCACCCGAGTTCCTCACCGAGCATGAATGGCAGGTTGACGGTGAAGGCGGCCACCACGGACGAGAGCAGTGCCGCAAGCAGCACAAGTCCGGCGGGTATGCCGGCGATCTTGTCCAGCTGCGCCTCCACCACATCGGCGCGGCCCATGGCACTGCCCAGTTCCAGGAAAGCGATGTGCAGGCGTTCGGTGGTGATGCTGGCCTGCCCGAAGGCCTCCCAGCCGGAAGCGCTGCCCAACAGGTGCACCGCCAGCAGGAACAAAGGCACGATGGCGATGCCGACCAGAACCGTGAATACGAACACCGGCCAACGCGTCCCCTTGAGCGTTAGTCCCAAGCCGCTCCACGGCTCGCGGTCCAGCAGGCGCTGCTGCACCAGAGCGGCGAGTGCCGGACCCAACATGCACAGTGCCGCCACCACCACGTAACCGGAATGCTCCGTACTGCGAACGCCGAGCATGTAACCGATGCCCGCGGTGCCCCAACTGAAGCCCATGGCGAGGGCGAGAAAGGAAAGGATGCGTTTCATGGTATCCGGCTTGGTCCTATTCTGCGTGTCACCAAGATCCGCTGGACACGCGCACGTTCTTCACGTCCAATATGCTGTGGCCGGGAAGCGGGTCCACGAGCATCAGTATGCCGGCACGCTGGTCGGTATGACCATCGCGCTCCACCACCCGCAGCAGGCTGTGGCAGCGTTCGATGTTGATGCGCGGCTGCGATACCCGGGTGTGTATGCGGAACTCACGGTTCCACCAGCCGATGTCCTGGATGGTGAGCTGTCCACCCACGTAGTTGATCACGGGTGCTGTTTGCGGCCCGTTCCAGTAAACGTTAGCCAGCACCACACTGGCCTTGGGCGGCATGTTCACGTGGATGGAGGCCTTGCGCACACGATGCTCCACGTGGAAGTTCTCCAGCTTGAAGGACTTCACCACCGGGTTGGAGGCCACCTGCCGTTCATCGCCGTTCATCACGGCGCTCAGGAACAGGTCGTAGTCCGCATCGGAACCCTCCGAAATGCAATCGGACATGCGCACACCGCCGGTATTGATCACCGCGAATGCCATGGTGGTGGTGGCGCTGCAATAGACCCGGCACTGGTCCAACACCGTGCTGTTGCTCTGGCTGTTGGTGGCCGAAGCGCCGGGCCAGTCGCCATGGCGCACCACGATGCCACGCTGTGCCGGTTTCGTCACGAGCACGTTCTGCACACGCGCCATCAGGCAGAACCGCAGATCGATGGCCGCCACGGTCTGCCCCACCAGGCGGCAGTTGATGATGGTGCTGCCCAGGGTGGCCTTCAGGTCGATGGCCTTCAGCCCCCCTTCGATGCTGGCGAAATCGCGGATGGTGTAGCGCGAGGCGGTGCGTTTGTTGGCATCCTTCTGGTCGGCGATTCGCATGGTGAAGCCGTTGGAAAGCGGCCCCAGCACCAGCTTCGCTCCCGCACCATCGATGACCAGGAGCTGGCGCGGTGGCAACACGATGTCCTTGTCGCATTTGTAGACGGCCGCTGCGGAGAAGGACACCCGAGTGGCATCTTCCGGCAACTTGGCGAAGAAACCCGCCACATTGTTGGCCGGCACCACGTAGTCCTTGGCTGCCAAGGGTGCCACCCCTCCCAGCCAAAGGATCGACCACATTACGGTCCACCGCAAGCAGAACTTTGTTCGTTGGACATCCATGCAGCCAAGCTACGGCACGCACTTCGCTGCGCAGGTGTACTATTGCCTCCCATGCACGACCAACGCCCCACCATCCTCTTCATCCACGGATTCCCGCTCGACTCGCACTTGTGGGACCCGCAGGTGGAAGGCCTACAGGATGTAGTCCATGTACTTGCCCCCGACCTCCGGGGTTTCGGCGCCGACACGCGTGCGCTGCTGGACGCCATGACCATGGAAGCCTATGCTTCGGACCTGTTGGCACTTCTGGATGAACGAGGGATCGACCGGGTGATCCTCTGTGGCTTGAGCATGGGTGGGTACATCGCGCTCGCTTTCCTGGATGCCTACCCGGACAGGGTGCAAGGTCTGGTGCTGGCCAACACGCGCGCCGGGGCCGATACCGCCGAGGGCAAGGCAGGGCGTGAAGAGACCGCGCGTAACGCCTTCGACAAAGGCATGGACGTGATCGCACGCGGCATGGTACCCAAGGTGCTCGCCGAAAGTACCCGGCTTCGGGACCCGGACCTGGCGACACGCTTGGTGGCGATGATGGCGCGACAGCGTCCCGAAGCCGTGGCCGCAGCATCACGCGGCATGGCCTTGCGAGCGGACCGGAGCGCCATGCTGGCCTCGATCAGCATACCCGCACTGATCATCACGGGCGATCAGGATCAACTCATGCCCATCGAAACGAGCCGCTCCATGGCCGATGCCATTCCCGGCAGTCGCATGGAGGTACTGGCCGATGCGGGTCATTTGAGCAATGTGGAAGCTCCGGACGACTTCAATGCGGCGATCCGATCCTGGCTCAAGGACCGCATTGCGACCTGAGAACCTGTTTGCATTAGCAGGTGATCTTGCGAAGTAGTAGGTGGATCATCGAGATCTTGACGAAGGCTTCTGAGCTTT
>JBIIYD010000183.1:0-6199 GCA_044347005.1 Flavobacteriales bacterium
ATAAGACATCTGAATATCAAGTTTTGGACGACATGAAAAATGGAGTCACTATAACGCACTTCGGAAATGGAGAAATCAAGTCAATTATGGAATTTCGAAATGACACCCTAATAGGAACAGTTTACTACTTCACTGAGACGGGTGAATCTCTCAAAAAAAATGGTATTTACAAGGGGAAATTAGATTTTCCCATAAAGTATTGGAAAGAGAATGGAAATAGTCTTTATGGTGAATAATATAACGATAATTATCACCGAGTTCGTTGGACATGGTTTGACTCATTAGGAAATAAGTTAAAAAAAGAAGTAGCAGATACACTTAATGGACAATTTGTGACTCCAGAATATTGAAAAAAGAAAAAATACTGTTGCCATCAAGGCATATAGTGCATGGATTCCTGGCGTCAGCCACGACACTATATGCAGACCGTTAGACAATCGCCATGGTCCCATTATTTCAACCTATCGCACTTGTTCTCTTGCTCATGGTGGGCCAAAGCACCTATGCCCAGAAGAGCGAAGAGAAGCAGGTCAGGAAGTCCTTCGATGGGTACAAGGCCGCGATCCTGGACGACAAGGGCGATGAGGCCATCCGGTACGTGGACAGCCGGACGATCAAGTACTACAGCGATATTCTGTCACTCGTGAGAACAGCGGACTCGTCCACGGTCGAAACGCTGTCCATCATGGACAAGCTGATGGTGCTGTCGGTTCGGCATCGAACGTCAAGGGAGGACATTCTGCGCTTCGACGGGCAAGCTCTCCTGGTCTATGCCATCAAGAGCGGCATGGTGGGCAAGAACAGCGTGGCGAACAATTCCATCGGCGAAGTGCAGGTGGAGGGTGACTTTGCCAAGGGGCGGTTCCTGGCCAACGGACAGGAAACCCCGATGTTCTTCCACTTCTACAAGGAGGCCGGCCAATGGAAGTTCGACCTGACTTCGCTCTTTTCCGTATCGACAATGGCTTTCCAGAAAATGGCCGACGAGAGCGGGCAGGAAGAGAACGACTACCTGGTCTCTTTGTTGGAGATGGTCACCGGCAGAAAGCCCGGGGCCGAAGTGTGGCGCCCGGTCCAGTAAGGTCGAGGTCAGGGGGCACCTTCCGTGCGATCCGCAGCGTAAATATGCAGATCACTTCGATCCTTCTGCCATGTATCAACACCTGACCTTCCTGTTCTTGGCCCTCTTTACCCTATGCGCCTGCACCGGCAACAAGCTGGATGAAAAGGGATTCCCGGTAGGGACGGATGCCGATAGCCAGACCGATGGGGCCGTGGAGGGCATTGCCAAGGATTCCTTGAAGTTCGAGACCCGGCCCAGCAATGTGCTGCTCACCGGCATCCCGAACGTGCGGCTTACGACCGTGTACAAAGTGAATATCGACAAGGAAGGTGCCCGCTTCATCGGCGGCAACAGCTACCACGAGAGCTATTCCTACCTGGACGGTACGGACGGGAACCAGTGGAATTCCAACTACATGCCGGGCATCGAGGCGGTGTACGGGTACAACCTGGTCAACATATCGCACTACGACTACCAGGCGAACCGGCAGAGGGCCTTCTTCGAGAAGCCGGTGCTGGTAAGGACGCTGTACTATCCGTCCTTTTCCCAGGACAGCCTGTACCATGTGCCCGTGCAGCGGAACTACTTCATGGTCTCGGCATACAACGAGGACACGAACAAGGATGGCCACATCACCCTGCGCGACCTTCGCCGCTTCTTCTGGTTCGACGTGAACGGCGTGCTGCAGGCGCCCTTGGTGCCCGAGAACTACTCGGTGCTGAAATCGGAATACGACCCCGGCAACGATTTCATGCACTTATTCGCGCAGCTGGACGAGAACGGGAACGGTCGGGTGGAGGACACCGAGCCGGTCCACATTTTTTGGGTGGACCTGAAGGACCCGGGGAGGACGGGGCGGGTGTATTGAGAGAGGGGTAAGGCAGGAATTGGAAGTGCATCAAGATCCTCACCCCAACGCCACATCCAGCACCATCATCACCACAAAGCCACCGATTAAGCCCAGGATGGGCACATCGCTGTGTTCGCCTTGTTGGGTTTCGGGGATCACCTCGCTCAATACCTTTTCAGGCGTATATGCTCAACTGTTCAATGCTGCAACGAGATCATCCGGTGTCATCTGGATCTCGTTCAGGATCTTGCGGATAAGTGGTCTGCTAAGGTCTTGGCCTTTGTGGTGTGGCAAAGTGGTGTATCGACCATCCCGATGCCGGTAGAAAACGTGGCTCCCCTTCTGTCTCACGACGGAGAAGCCCCATTTGAGCAGGATGCGTTCGAAGGTCCGAGCATCCACGATCGGAAGTTTGCTCATACAGCAACTGAGAAGGACTGGAGCCCTACGAACTCGGGAAGTGCCTTGATCTCCTCCTCGCTCATCTCTTCGAAGCACAATTCCACCACCTCCTTGAGGTTGGCCTGTAGCTCATCGAGGCTTCGGGCCTGGCTATGCGCACCGGGAATACTGGGTACCATGCCGATGTATAGGCCCGTTTCGGGGTCGCGTTCGATGTGGGCGGTGAGTTGGATGTGACGCATGCGCGTTCGTTTCCCCAAAGATACCGCGAACGAGGTCGGCCCAGTCATTCAACGTGACAGAGCCCTCACCCCAGCGCCACATCCAGCACCATCATCACCACAAAGCCACCGATAAAGCCGAGAATGGGCACATCGCTGTGTTCACCTTGTTGGGTCTCGGGGATCACCTCTTCCACCACCACGTAGATCATGGCACCGGCGGCGAAGGCCAGTGCGTAGGGTAGGATGGGTGTCATGTACACCACGGCCACCGCGCCTACCACCCCGGCAATGGGTTCCACGATGGCGCTGAGCTGGCCGTAGAAGAAGCTGCGGCGCCGGCTGAGGCCCATACGCCGCAGGGGCATGCTCACGGCCACCCCTTCCGGGAAGTTCTGCAGGCCGATGCCGATGGCCAAGGCTACGGCGCCGCCGATAGTGGCCTCGGGAATACCCGCCGCCACGCCGCCGAAGAGCACGCCCACGGCAAGGCCCTCGGGGATGTTGTGCAGGGTGATGGCCAGGACCAACAGCGTGGTGCGGTGCCACTTGGTCTCCACGCCTTCCTTTTGCGAGGGGTCGAAGTTGATGTGCAGGTGGGGCAGCACCTTGTCCAGCGCGAAGAGGAAGAAGGCCCCGGCGAGGAAGCCCACGGCGGCGGGGAACCAGTTGGGCACGGTAAGGTTTTCGCTCATGGCGATGCTGGGGGCCAGCAGGCTCCAGAAGCTGGCGGCCACCATGACGCCGCCGGTGAAGCCGAGCATGCCATCGAGCACGCGCCGGTGCATGGTCTTGAAGAAGAAGACGAAGGAGGAGCCGGCGGCGGTAACGAGCCAGGTGAAGGTGGTGGCGAGCAGGGCGGCCCACACCGGATCGATGCGCTCGAAGAAGGCGATGATGGTGTCCATTGGCTATGGTGCTGTGAAGGGAAAAGGAAAGCGCAACGCAGAGGGCGGGAGGCACAAAGGGCGCAGAGCGGGTATTCGCTCTCCGAGGCGCAGAGAATTGGTGCCCGCCGATGCTCGGCTGCCTCTGGGCCAAAAGGAATCGACCTCTGCGTACTCCGCGCCTCGGCCCTCTGCGTTGAGTCCGGTCAGTACCTCCATTGCTTAAAGGATCTTCACGGTGAGGTTGTTGCAAACGCTTTCGTTCAGCAATAATCCGTTTCGCATACGACTACTGACTTCCAATGAGTTATCGTACTCGAATTTACGATCTACTGTAAGTTGTGTGCCGAGCTTCAAGCCCAGACCATCGAGTAGTTTTAGGAAGGCCGGACTACTGTCGCGGACACCCACGATCAGCACCAGCACACCCTTGGGCACTTCGCTCAAAGCTTGGGCACCGGCCACGTCCACCATGTTGCCATCGTGGTCGGGAATGGGGTCGCCGTGCGGGTCGAACTTGGGGTGGCCCATGAAGCGGTCCAGGCGGTCCACCAGGTCTTTGGAGCGGATGTGTTCCAGCTGCTCGGCCAGCTCGTGTACCTCGTCCCAACGGTAGCTCAGGTGGTTCACCAGGAAGGTTTCCCACAGGCGGTGTTTGCGCACGATCATGGTGGCGATGCCCCGACCGTCGGTGGTGAGCTGAACCCCGTGGTAGGGCGTGTGGTCCACCAAGCCCTTGTCGCACAACTTCTTCACCATATCGGTGACCGAACTGGCCTTGGTGTCCAGGTGCTTGGCCACGGCGGTGGTGTTGGCACCCTTGCCCGTGCGTTCGCTGATGCTGAATATGGCCTTCAGGTAGTTCTCTTCCGCACTCGTGTACATGGTGGACTTTGAGGCTGGTGTTCGGCAAATGTAATTAAAAGATTAGGCAAGCCTAAAAATATGATTAGCTTCGTCCGCTGAATCCAATGAAGGCCTGTTTACGCCACTTTCTCGGTATAGCGGCCCTGCTGCTCGCACTGGCCTCCATGGCCCAGAGCGCCACACTAACAGGCCGGGTGTCCGGTCCGGATGGGCCGCTTCCTTTCGTGAACCTGGTGCTAGTGGGCTCCGAACTTGGTGCCAGCACTGATGTCGAAGGCCGTTTCCGCATGACAGCGGTACCGGCCGGCCAGTACACCCTGGAAGTGCGCTTCGTGGGGTACGAACCTTATCGGCAAAGCATCCGCGTGGCCGCCGGACAGCTGCTGGACCTGGGCACGATCACATTGAGAGCGCTTTCCACCGAGCTGGACGAAGTGGTGGTTACAGGCACAATGCGCGAGGTGAGCCGATCGGCGAGCCCCGTGCCGGTTGAGGTGATCACCCCGAAGCTATTCCGGCGTAATCCGAGTCCGGCGCTCTTCGATGCCGTGGGCATGGTGAACGGGGTACGTCCCCAGATCAACTGCGGGGTGTGCAGCACGGGCGACATCCACATCAACGGCATGGAAGGTCCTTACACAATGGTGCTGATCGATGGCATGCCCATCGTGAGCGGCCTGAGCACCGTGTACGGACTGAGCGGCATTCCCTTGGGTCTTGTTGAGCGGGTGGAAGTGGTGAAGGGACCGGGCTCGGCGCTGTATGGAAGCGAGGCCATGGGCGGCATCATCAACGTGATCACCAAGGACCCGGTGCTGGCACCGCTGGTGAGCGCGGACCTTATGTCCACGAGCTGGGAGGAGTACAACCTCGACCTGGGCTTCCGCACGGGAAAGAAGAAGGTGCGGGGCCTCACGGGCATCAACCTCTTCCACTACGATGCCCCGCGCGATGAGAACGGCGACGGTTTCACGGACCTTACCCTGCAGAAGCGGCTATCCGTGTTCCAGAAGCTGGCTGTGATGCGCCCCGAGCGCCGCGTGGCGAGCCTTGCCGCGCGCTACGTGTACGAGGACCGCTGGGGCGGCGAGATGGACTGGACCCCGGCCTTCGCGGGTGGGGACAGCATCTACGGGGAAAGCATCGACACCCGCCGCTGGGAGCTGATCGGGCAATACCAGTTGCCGATGGCCGAGAAGGTGATGGCGCAGGTCTCCTGGAACCGCCACCAGCAGGACAGTTGGTACGGCACCACTCCTTATAACGCTGTACAGGAGGTCTTTTTCGGCCAGTTGTTCTGGAGCCACCGCTACGCCATGCGGCACGATGTGCTGGCCGGACTGGCTTACCGCTACACCTTCTACAACGATAACACGCCAGCCACCACCGTCGGCCAGGAACCTTTCACCACGGACCGGCCACAGCGTAAACCCTTGCCGGGCTTCTTCGTCCAGGACGAATTCGCAGCGAGTGATGTCCACACCCTGCTGATGGGCTACCGCCTCGACAACGACATCGACCACGGGCTGGTGCATTCGCCGCGATTCGCGTGGAAGTATGCGCCGAACGGTCGTTTCGCGGTCCGCACCAACTTCGGCACCGGTTACAGGGTGGTGAACCTCTTCACCGAGGACCATGCGGCACTGAGCGGCTCGCGCAACGTGGTGATCACGGAGGACCTGCTGCCCGAACGCAGTTGGAACGGCACGCTGAACGTGGTGCGGCGCTGGCCGGGTGAAAAACGCTTCCTGGCGCTGGACGGCTCGCTGTTCTACACACGTTTCAGCAACCGCATCCTGCCCGACTACGAAAGCGACCCCACCGAGATCCGTTATGCCAACCTCCAGGGCTACGGCGTGGCGCAGGGTGCCAGCCTGAACGTGGAGGCACGCGTGGGAACGCCCCTTCG
>JBIIYD010000184.1:0-6189 GCA_044347005.1 Flavobacteriales bacterium
CAGATCGGTGTTGGACTTGGCTCGCGTAATGAAGAACGCGCCGCAAACGTGCAGTCTGCAAAGGCGCTCCAGAGCCAGGTAGGCGCGGTCCATGACGTAGAAGCTGCCCGCCTCTGGAATAAGCAGGTCCAATGCGTTGACATCGTGCATCTTGCCATCGCTCACATGGATGAAGCTTGGGATCGAGCCGCGCAGGTCCATGAGCGTGTGCATCTTCACGGCTGCCTTGGTCTTGCGGAACACCGCCCAAGGAAAGGAGGACAGGCACAGATCGATGGTGGTGGAGTCCAGCGCATAGACCGTCTCCTTCACATCCAGAACGCCCGGTTCGCTCGCATGAAGCCTGCGCGCTTGCCCGATCAGGACCTGGGCAAAGTCCGAGTAGATGCGCCAGTCGCGCAGTTCGTTGGCGTCGGAGAGCGTGCTGCGCTTCACAGGGCTGCTCAATCCCATGCGGAACAGCTTGCTGGGCTGCGCACCAAGACAGGTCTCGATGTCCCGAAGACTCTCCCGATAAGTGAGCTGCGCGAATGCCATCGCCCTGAAATGCTCCCGACAGGAAAGGGTTCGGACCCGATAGTCCCCGGCATAGCGCTCCACGATGCGGTCGAACGTAGTCCAGGGAAGATGCGCCATCAATTGGCTGTAGACCGTGCTGCCGATGTTCATGCCGGGTGCCTTGAGTTGTCCTCAAGGAAACCCACACAAGCGACTGCCAGCAATTCAAATCCGCCCCATGCATTTTCGTTAGATAGGCCGCGTCCATATTGGGCTCATCCTATGTTTGACTCCAGCTTAACCGGACACCAGTGATGGCTTCTATTCGATCGTGACCGGATCCCCGAGGAACCTGGGGCCTTTGCCGAACGCAAGGTCCAGGAACACCTTCACGCGGGCCGCCTTCTCGCGGACCCTCGTACGGAAACCGCTGTAGGCCCCGACGTCCCGTGCATTGTAGCCGACCGCCTCCATGCCCAAGTGCCTGGCGATGTGTACCGCCCGTTCGTTGTGGAACCTTTGGCTGATGATGGTGACCTGTTCAACCCCGAAGACCTCCCGGGCCCGTACCATGGAATCCAGTGTCCTGAAACCCGCATGGTCCAGGGTGATGTGCGCGCTGTCGACACCGGCCGTGATCAAGGCGTTGCGCATGGCCACGGGCTCGTTGTAGTCGGTCGTGCCGTTATCGCCGCTCACGAGCAAACGATCCACTTTGCCTGCGCGATAGAGTTCCACAGCCGCAGCGATGCGATGTGCGAAGTAGAGGTTCGGCGATCCGCTCATGCTTTTTTCCGAAGTGCCCAACACGAGCCCGACGCGGTTGTGCGGCACATGTTCCACGGTGTCGAACACGTAAGGAGCCGACCCGCTGACGACACGATGGTCGCACCATAGGATCGATAGCACGGAGAGCAGGACGATCAGGATGGACCATCGCATGAAGCGGTTGCGGACCAGGCTCAGGATACGTTGCACGGAAAGATCAGGCGTTCGTGGAGCGCGTCACGCAACGGTCATGGAAGCAATATCTGCCACAAAGAGACTATTCGGCAGGATCAAGCCATCACCCGGCTCAGCAGGTCCACGCCCGTATAGTTGTGCGGGGTAAGCTCCTTCAGGCGGGTTTTCAAGGCATCTTCCACGTCCAACCCGTCGATGAAGGTGATGATGTCCGCTTGTGTGATGCGTTCCTTGCCGCGGGTGAGTTCCTTCAGGCGCTCGTAGGGCTGTGGGTAGCCGGCACGCCGTAAAATAGTCTGTATGCCTTCGGCCACCACGGGCCACTGGGCATCGAGGTCGCGCGTGATGGCGGGTTCGTTCAACAGCAGCTTGCCCAAGCCTTTGGCGATGGCGTCCACAGCGATCATGGTATGGGCCATTGGCACGCCGATGTTGCGCGTTACCGTGCTGTCCGTAAGGTCGCGCTGCAGGCGGCTGATGGGCAGTTTCTCGCTGAGGTGGCCGAACACCGCATTGGCGATGCCGAGGTTGCCTTCGGCGTTCTCGAAGTCGATGGGGTTGACCTTGTGCGGCATGGCACTGCTACCGATCTCGCCGGCCTTGATCCGCTGCCGGAAATAGTCCATGCTGATGTATTGCCACAGGTCACGGCTCAGGTCGATGAGGATCGTGTTCACCCGGCGCATGCCATCGAACAGCGCCGCAAGGTCGTCGTAGTGCTCGATCTGGGTGGTGAACTGCTGGCGGTGCAGCCCCAGTTTCTCGTTCATGAACCGGTCCGCGAGTTTTACCCAATCCAGTTCCGGATAGGCCGCATGGTGTGCGTTGAAGTTGCCGGTGGCACCGCCGAATTTGCCGGTGAACGGTACTTCGCGGATGGACCGCAGCTGGTGGTCCAGGCGCTCCACGAACACCTGTAGTTCCTTTCCCAAACGGGTGGGAGATGCCGGCTGGCCGTGGGTGCGGGCCAGCATGGGCACACGCGCCCAATCCAACGCAAGGCCGTGCAGCTTGTCGCGCAAAGCCACCAAGGCCGGCATGTAGTGCGTGAAGACGAAGTCCTTCACGAGGAGTGGCAGAGCGGTGTTATTGATGTCCTGGCTTGTGAGGGCGAAATGCACGAACTCCTTCTGCTTGGTAAGGCCGATCTCGTCCAGCCGCTCCTTCAAGAAATACTCCACCGCCTTCACATCGTGGTTGGTCACCTTTTCGATGTCCTTGATGCGTTGTGCATCGCTCGTGCTCAGGTCTTCGATGCGCTTGGCCACCGGGGCCAGTTTGGAGGTATCCACGCCCACCAGTTCTTCCAACGGGATCTCGCAGAGAAAGGTGAAGTAGGCAAGCTCCACTTGCAGGCGATAGCGCATCAAGGCCTGCTCGCTGAACCACTGCGCCAAGGCACGGGTGCGGTCGCGGTAGCGTCCATCGATGGGAGAAAGGGCAGTAAGGGGGCTGAGTTCCATGCAGGGTAGGGGAGGAGCGCCAAAGGTAACCGGGCAGGGTTCGATGTTCGTTCATCGTTGGTCGGGGTCATAGTGCAAGCTCGAGAGGGTGTCACTCCGATCCACATTGGTCGCCTCATGGCCTTGTTCGAATTGTCGAGCAACATTCCTCGATCAAGGCTCGGTCCAATAATGGCGCACGACGGTTGTAGATGGCCGAACAACGAACAACGATCATCGAACAACGACCATCGAGAACCGATCTTCGCCCCACCATGCCCATCCTGCCCGATCTTAAACTCGGCTTCAACGGTTACCTCGCCGCCTTCGGCTTTGCCATGCGGAACGGACTGGGCTGGGTATTCCTGATACCGGCCTTGCTCTGGGTAGTGCTGTTCTATGGGCTGTTCGCGCTGCTCGAGGGACCTGCCGACCAACTTTCCGATCGGTTGGCAGCTTTGTTGTCATTGCCGGATGACAGTGGGTCCGACGCTACTTCGGCATGGAACACCGTGCTTGTGTTCGTGCAAGGTGCATGGGAACTGTTCACCCTTATCCTGCTCCGGGTCGCCATTGCATATGTACTCTACAAGGTGAACAAGTACCTGGTGCTCATCCTGCTGTCGCCACTGCTGGCCTATGTCAGCGAACGCACGGAGGAGATCCTCACCGGCAACACGTTCCCTTTCAGCTGGGCCCAGGTTCTCAAGGATGCCTTTCGTGGGTCGCTGATCGCCCTTCGGAACGGATCTCTCGAACTGCTCCTCAGCATCGGGATCTGGGCCATTACACTGCTCGTTCCGCTGGTCGCACCGATCTCGTTCATCCTGCTCTTCACACTATCCTCCTATTTCTACGGGTTCTCCATGTTCGACTATGTGTTCGAACGCAGGCGTATGCGCATCGGCGATAGCGTGCGCGCGGTGAACGACAGGGTAGGGGCCGTGGTGTCCAACGGTGCACTGTTCAGCTTACTGATGAAGATCCCTTTGTTCGGCGTCATGCTCGGCCCGCCGCTGGGTGCCATCGGTGCGTCCATCAGCATGGTGCATGCGGAGGGTACCGCGCTGCGCAAACATTGACCATGCGGTCACCGCGCCAAGGCATCCTCCTCCATCCAACGGTGGATGGAGCGATCGCCAACGATCAGGTCTTCGATCACCGCCAGGCCCTCCAGCACCCGCACGGAAGCATAGGCCGGTAGTTCGGGATCTTCCTCGGTGCTCCGTTGGTCCAGCAGTGCTTCGGTCCGTGGTCCTTTGCCTTGCTGCAGGTAGAAACGGTCGAAGGGGAGGTCGATCCGTGCTTCGCTGAACAAGCTGTCCCCTTCCTCCATCCTCGACCACACGTTCATGGTGCAAACGATGTACGGCACTGCTCCATTGGGGCGAGTCCGTTGTACCCCCTGAACGGTGGCTTCTCCGCCCGCATTCCCCAAGAGCACAAAGGCTTCTTCGCCATCCTCCCAAGGGGCATCGGCAGGGTTTGCGACCACTTCGTCCTCCAACACGAAACGGAGGATGACATACTCGCCACGGAACGGGTCGTGCGGATCCACCGGCGCAGTGCGGAAGCACAGCGGAATGCCAAGGCGTAGCACCTGTTCATGCTGTCGGATACCCCACCAGGGAACGAACCATTGCGCTGCGGCCATCAGGCCGAAGAGGAGCAGGGCTTTACGCATGGCCGGGTGTCTTGCGTTGCTTCAAAAGCCGCATGTTCAGCACCAGGAAACCCACCCCGACCAGGATGAACACAAGGCCTTTGAGCGCATCGTTGATGTCCAGGTCGAAGAAGCGGAGTACGATCGTGAACCCGATGATGGCCAAACCCAGGTTGAGCTTTGCCAGTGAGTTGGTGCGAAGCGCGACACGGGCCGTGTGTATGCCCAACACCAACAACCAGGCGTTTACGATAAGCACGGCCAAGTAAGGCGATGCCCACCCTGCACCATAGGCCAGCAGAAGCGCGAACAAGGTTTCGGGAAACAGGGTGCCGGAGAACGGGCGTCTCCACCGGCGACCGATCGCATAGGCGCCAATGCCGACGGCGAGCAGGAGAACGAGCGGGACAGCGTCCTTGCCCAAGGTCTGGATCGGCTCCAGTCCCTTGCTCCAGATGTCATGGTAGCTCAGGAAGACGAGTACGCCGAGGAGCGCGGCGCCGCCAAGCATGGGGAAGGCCCCGGTGCGTTTCGTGCCACCGTTCACCTGTGATGGTACCAGCACATAGGCGGTGGCCAAAGCTGCGATGGCCAACGAGATCTCCAAATGGTCATCGCGCCAGAACAGGTTGCTGGCAATGCCCAGCGAAACCGCCGTGAACAGGCTTAACCATGCGAATGCGGTGGAGCTTCCGCGTTGTTTCCAGGTCCGTAGCAACAGGGGCACGGCAACAGCGAAGAGCGGCCAAAAGAGCCAGGGAAGGTCATGCGCCGAAGGGTGGTCCGTTCGCAGCAGCCCGGCATACCAGGTGACCATGCCGATGTACAACAAGGCCGCGACAAAAGAACCGGGAACGTAGAGAAGTGGCGCCACCAGCAGGCTCCAAGTGAGCAGGAAGCCATGGAGTTCACCCGGCAAATGGTAGATCTGGCTCACCATGGCGATACAGGCACCCACGGCAAGGAACAGGAACGCAGCGCTGCCTTCGCGCCACGCAGCCTGTGCTACAGGTTTACGCAAGGCCACCAATACCAGGCCTTGACCCACGGCCACGGGTACGAAGGCCAGCGCGGTGCGCATGGTACGGCTCAAGGAATCCCAATTGTGCGCGACCACCAGGATGATGCCCAGGCCGATGAGCAAGGCCCCGAGTATGCCGAACAACAACATGGTACGGCTGCCGCTTTGCTCCTCGGGCACCGCATAGCGCGCACGGATGCGCTCCACCTGGTCGGGGCTCAACAAGCCCTCCCGCTCAAGTTCCGGGAGTGCTTCTGAAAGGCGGGGGTCACGCATGGAGGACGAACTTACGGAGCAGGACAGTACATGGAATTGCGATCGCCATGATCCTTTTCGGGGTAGGGGCCGTATTGGAACGCACGAGCGGCGGCTCTTTCGGGCCGCCGCTCTCGTGAATCTTTTGCCAGTGCCTTAACCTGTGCAGGACCTCTTGAAAAGGACCCTGAATCCAGCACGGGCATAAGTGCTCGTGGCCCGCATTATCAGTATCGGGTGAACTTTCTGGAAATATACCAGCGACGCAGCACCGATCGCTCTATTGTGGCACTAGAGGTCATCTCAAAATAGTTGACGCATAAGGATCATAGCGCAGGCCAGCTGCA
>JBIIYD010000185.1:0-6186 GCA_044347005.1 Flavobacteriales bacterium
CTCCGCCGGGTCTCCGCGCATTTGGCGGGACCCTGCGGCCAAGTGATGCGTGCGGCTTCGGTTCCGCAGGCTGTCTGCTAGTGGCAGGGTCCACTTCGTGTGGTCCGATGCCTATCGGACTTGCGGGGCTTGGGAATTCCATTTCAACCGTGAATGGACGTGAATGGACGGGAATAAGGCAGTTCCTATTCATGTCCATTCCCGTCCGATACATATCGGACCATTTCCGGTTCCATTCGGGTTACTGCGAATAGGCCCGCCACAGGTGGCTCACTATTTGGACGGAGCTCCTCTGTCGCGAGCCGGAAGGGGGAGGGCACCAAGCGAAAGGGCCGC
This sequence comes from Flavobacteriales bacterium, assembly GCA_044347005.1. Lineage (GTDB taxonomy): Bacteria > Bacteroidota > Bacteroidia > Flavobacteriales_F > PHOS-HE28 > PHOS-HE28. Next base: position 337 of record JBIIYD010000185.1, read on the forward strand.
CTCGCGATGCGAAGCGGCCCTTTGCCTTAGGTCGTGTCAAGCGTTACCGGGCGATCACCAGGCGCTGTGTCCAGGTCTTCTGGCCAGCGGTAATGTTCACCAGGTACATGCCGGGAGCGAGGTCGCCGTTCAGGTCCATCACCATGTTGAGGCGATCGCCCTGGGTGGGTTCCACGCGGCCCACGATGCGCTTGCCGGTCAGGTCGTAGAAGTCCACCGTAACGGTTTCCACATCGCTGGCAATGCCTTCCACGTTGATCCACACTTGATCGCCGCGGTTGGGGTTCGGCCACATGCTCAGGCCGTCGATGGTGGTGATCTGCTCACCCAGTTCCTGGCCACCACCCTGCATCGGCGTGGGCGGATCGATGGTCAGTGTGCAGATCAGGCCCGCCTCGGACCATGGGGTGCACCACGTGGCTCCGTTGGTCTTGCTCGCACGCACCTCCACCGTGTAGGTCTTGCCCGCGGTCAGTGGGGGCGAAGGCAACGGCCAGTTCAACTGCTGGAAGTAGGTATTGCTGGTGATCACGGTGATGAAGCCTTCTGCCACGATGCGGAAGCGGAACTGGTACTTGTTGGCACCAGGCACCGGGCGGGCATGGATCCAGCCCGAACCCCACTGGCGGTTCTGGTTGCAGCTCTCGTACTGATCGCCGGGCAGGTCGTTCAAGTTCGTCAATGCGCAAGCAGCACGCGTCGGGTCTATCTTGAATCGATAAGCAGGACCCCAAGGGCCGTTCACACCGTTCACACGAGGACGGATGCGGATGTTCATCAGCCTGTTCTGAGGCACGTGGCTGGCCGTCGCCCAGTTGTCGATCTTCATGTGGCAGGCACGGGCCGCGCCGATGTTGCCGAAGTTGTCGCTGGTGGCGTGGTTGCGGAAGCGGCGGAAGCTGTAGCTGCCGTTCGGGTCGAAGATCCAGAACTCGTAGCCATCGTCCGTTTGGTCGCCCTGCTGCCACTGTGCGCTCACCGCTGCATCCTCCTCGGCCACGAAGTACTGACCGGTGAGCCAGTCCAGTTTGTCGCGGCTCGTGTAGATCGGCTTTTGGGTGCCCATGGGGAGGCAGAAGACGTTGGGTCCACTGCCCATGGTGCTCAAGTTGCCATCGAACACCCCGTTGAAGTTGCGGGTGTTGTCGATGATGCGCAGGGCATCGCGGGCGGGGATCACCTGCGCTGCACCCTGGTACTTCAGCACGTAACCACCCTGGTTACCCACCACCATACCGTCGCCACCACTGTCGAACACCCGCAGCTTGAAGCAGCCCGTGGGCAGGTCGCAGAGGCTGAACACCGTGGAGTTGGGCGATGGCGCCGTACCACTGCAGATCACCAGGTTCGGGTTGTTGTCCGGGGTGATCTCCCACGTGGTCTGTGCCGGGTTGGCATCGGTCTGCAGGACCATGGTCAGCGCTTCGCTTGCAGCCACCGGTTCGCAGGCGCAGCCAGGGGTAACCTCGCCCAGCACGAAGGTGTTGGGGTCCACGTTGGCATCGCACACGTCACCGATGAGCCCGAAGAAGGTGGGGCAGTTGTCGGTGCTGTTCAGCACATAACCAGCGTTCGCGTTCTGATCCAAGCAGTTGTCGATGAAGGTGTTCGGGTCACCAAAAGTGTCCCCGTCCTGGTCGGCATACCACCGCGTGGACTGCGTTACCCCGATCGTGGTCTGGCAGGTCACCGTGCAACCGAACTCGTTGGTGAAGCTGTAGGTCAGGACAAAGCTACCCGGGCCGGCAGTGGTGGGGTTGAAGGTGCTACCGCTCACACCCGTACCGCTCCACGTGCCACCGGCAGGCGAGCCCACCAGGGTAAGCAGACCGTTGGAGGTGCACTGCTGGTCGTAAGGGCCACCGCAGGTCACTACGGGGATCTCGTTCACCGTGAAGGTGGCAGGCAGGCGGATGCTTTCGCAGTTGTTGCGCTTGCAACCCACATAGAAGGTGGTAGCACCGGGCACGTTGTTCTGCACCTGACCGCCTTGAACCGGATTGTACGTTGTGCCGGTAGCTACAGCCGTTCCTCCCTGATCGGTGGTGTACCAATTCGGGGTCGGGCGTATCTCGTAGGTGATCGTAAGCGTGGCGCTGGCGATGCTCACATCGGGGTTCGGGAAAGTCGCGTTCGAGGTTTGTCTCGTTTGGAAGACGATGTTCCCGCCTGTCGTGGGTATCACGGCGGCGCTTATGCTGATCGGGGCAGCGGCGAACGTTCCCGCTGCGGCTCCGGGCAGCGGTGCGGTCTCAGCCAACACACTGCCAGCGGAAACACCGTTCAAGCGGATGCGCAAGTTGGCGCCCACCGCATTGCCCAAAATGTTGGTATTCACGGTGATACTTGGCATGGTCAGAGTGGCACTGATCACCACAGCTCCTGCTGGGAGTGCAGGCACGGCCAGCGTGCTGCGTGTGGTAAAGCCTGTGCCTTCGCTGATCAGCGGTGCGCCGGGGAAGCTGAGTGGGAGGGAGGTGGAAGCCACCCCCGTCGTTGCGCACTGCGCGGTGGTCAGCCCTTGGTTCAAGGGCATGCTCACGTTGGCGCAGATCGCGTAGTCGGTCACAGCCGTGGGCTGTGGGGGAAGCGCATCGACCGTCACGCTGGCGGTCGCCGTGTTCACACAACCGTTGCCATCGGTGCCGGTAACCGTGTAGACCGTGGTGTTCGGCTGCAGGGGAGCTGTTGGCGTGGCAGTAACCGTAGCACCCGAGGTGGCGCTCAAACCGGCCGCAGGGCTCCACGTGTAGGTGCTGGCACCGTTGGCCACCAGTTCCGTGGAGGCCGCTCCGCAGTTCAGGTTGCTGGTCGGGGCCACGGCCACAATGGGCAGCGGGTTCACCGTTACGGCTACGCTGGCATTGTCCGTGGCGCCGCAGTTGTCCGTTATGGTAACCAGCAGGGTGCCGCTCACGCTCGGTGCAAAGTTGGTCAGCGTGGCAGTGCCGTTGCCCACAGGGTCGCCGTTGTAAGTCCAGGCATAGCTTACATACGGTTGGCCGCCGCCGGTTGCGCTTGCTGTGCGGTTCATCACCCCACCGAAGCAGAACTCGTCAGTGGCACCGCCGCTGATGCTGGCCACCAGTTCCACACCCACCTGTACAGGCAGGGTATTCGCGCTGGCCGTGCAACCGGCCGCAGAGGTCATCGCAACGGTGTAGGTGGTGGTCTCGTTCACCACCACGCCGTTCACGTTTTGATCCGTGCTGCTGAAGCCGCTTGGGTTGGAGCTCCAAGCATAAGTCGGTGCCACATCGTTGTAGAAGTTCACGTCGTCGATGAACCAACCGTTGTAGTTGGTGCTACCATCGGAGGTGATCCGGAAGCGGATGCGGAAGTCCGTTTGGCCGATCCATGGGCTCAGGTCGAAGGTTTCCTGCTTCCACATGCTCGTAGCCGGGGCGGTACCTGGGTTCACGTTGGTTGCAAAGCGGGTTACCCAGTCGGGATAACTGCGCGCCGAGAAGCGCACCTGGGCTCCGTTGAAGACCACGTTGCTGCCTGAACCTTGGTATTGTGCTTGGTCGAAGGTGGTCCAGTTGGCTCCACCGTTCGTGGAATATTCCACCCAGCCGATGTCGTAGGTGGTTCCTCCGTTCTCCAAGGCGGCGATGTGCCAGAACTGCACCTTGGGTGCGGTAACACCGCTCAGGTTCAATCCGGTGGTCATACCCACAGCGCGGTTCGCGTTGCTGCCATGGGTCAGGCGCATGGAGTTGGTACCCACGCGCTGGAAGCCACCGCCGGCGTTCACCGTAAGGGTTCCGGTACCGGTTCCCTGCGTGCTTGCGGCCGTAACGGCGAAGTACGGGGTAATGGTCGGCGAGGATTCGAAGTCTTCACGGAGCATGGTAGCTGCTGCCGTGCCCGAGGAAGTCAGGTTGACGGCTTCGCCCTCGCAAGCGAATTCCTTGCTGGCCGTGGCGGTAACACCGGTGGGGTTGGTGCTGACCTCCACGAAGGCCGTGGCCGTATTGGTGCATCCGTTGGCGCCGGTACCTGTTACCACGTAGGTGGTACGTACCACTGGGTTGGCATCCACGCTGGCGCCGCTGGTGGCGCTGAGGCCGGCAGCGGGTGCCCAGGTGTAGCTGTCTCCACCGGTAGCGCTAAGGCTCACAGGACCGTTGCCCGAGCAGATCAGGCCGGTGCTTGGGCTGGCGCCGATCGTCGGCAGCGGCTTTACCGTTACCGTCACGGTCTGCTGGGTCTGTCCTCCGCAGCCATCGTTCACCGTCACGGTGTACTCGGTGGTTTCCGTCGGGTTGGCCGTGACCGTTGCACCCGAAGTGGCGCTCAGGCCTGTGGCCGGGCTCCAGGCATAGGTGAAGGGCCCGAAGGCATCCACCGGTGCGGCCGTAAGGCCAACACTTTGGCCAAGGCAGATCTCAGGAGCCGAAGGCGTTACCGTGGCAGCCGCGATCGGCTGGAACACCGTTACAGGCACCTGCTGCGTTGCTGTACAACCCACACCATTGGTGGTGCTCACCGTGTAGGTGGTGCTGGCGTTCATGGCCGTTGCCAGCGGGTTGGGGATGTTGGGGTCGTTCAGGAACGTAGCGGGTGACCACACGAACGGACCGTTGAACGCGGGCTGATCGAAGCGGTAGAATCGGCCGCTCGCAGGCACACCACCGTTGGCATCGTCCGGGGTAACCGTGCTTGCCGTGTTGCTGGCGATGGTCACGCTCTGGTAGTTCGAAGCACCTGCCGTGAGGCCCACCGAAGCGGAGGTGGTGCCCGTGCTTGGTGTCATTGTGCCGTACACGAATTCCACACGACCGGTGGTCTCGTACATCAGCACTTGGAACCGGCTGTTGGAGGTTGCTCCGGCCACGTCGTTGCCGAAAGTGCCATTGAAGGGCTTGATGCGTACGAACCATTCCACGACACGGATGCGGTTCGGAGCAGTACCGATCAGGCGGGTATGCACGGTTCCATTGTTGCCACCCAGAAGGGTAGAAGTGGTACCCATGTCATCCCAAAAGGCATAGATCTTCGGGGTGTTCGTGACGCTCGTTACACTGTTGGCGTTCTGGTTGGAAGGAGTACCCGTACCCAGGCGCACCCAACCATCGGGCGAGACCGAGAACTGGTTGTACACCGCCGCGTTGAACACGAAGGGGAAGCCGATGTTGACCACGCCGGATGGCGTGTCGTCCACACCGGCTGCCACCAACTGGGTGGAACCGGTCATGGACTGCAGGGCAGCGCCCGTACCGGTGCTGAACACGTACTGGTTTACCGCGCTGAAGCCGGAAGCCGTGATCTGCAACTGGCTGTTGCCACCGGAACAAAGGGCGTTCGGTGTGGCGGTGGCCGAGTTGATGATCGGCTTCAGGATCACGTTCTTGGTGACCGCGGAGGGCAGCGAAGCGCAGCCATCGAAGGTGGCCACCAGAACGAAGTCGCCCTGTTGTGCAGTGGTGATGGCACCGAAGCTCACGTCCTGGGTGGTGGCGGTAAAGCCGTTGGGGCCGGTCCAGCTCCACGTTACGGGGCTCAGCGTTGCTGTGCCGAAAATGGTGGCAGGCTCGCCTTCGCATGTACCCGCAGTGGTGGTGGCCTCCGCATCGGGGCGGGGCTTCACCGTAATGGTGGCCTGGGGCGAAACTGTGGTGCTGCATGCATCCGTTACATCCACCGTGTACACCGTGGTGGTGCCGGGGCTCACCGATATGCTCTGGGTGGTTTCGCCGCCGGGGCTCCAGAGGTAGGTGTAACTGGCGCTACCACCACCGCTCGGGTTGGCCGTAAGGGTAACGTTGGGGGCGCCGAAGCAAATGGTGGTCGCGGCCGGGGTGGCCGTTGCGGTCAGCGGCACGTCCACGTTGTCGTTGACCGATA
>JBIIYD010000186.1:0-6165 GCA_044347005.1 Flavobacteriales bacterium
TGCCGCGAACGCCTTGGTGCGTCCGCGCAGCAACAGCCAGGGCACCAGTACCAGGAAATGCGGCTTGGCGATGATCACGGCACCGAATAGTACTCCCGCCAGGATGTCGCGCCCTTGAAGCATGCGATCGGTCGCAAGCAGCAGCATGGCCAGCAGGATCATGTTGATGTTGCCCAGGTGCAGTTCGCGGTGCAGGTGCACCACGACGACGATACCGGTAATGAAGAGCGGTGCATGCGCCACGCTGCGCCCCTTGAGCAGATGGGTGCGCACCAGGGCATCGCTCTTGACCAGGGCAAAGAGGAAGGCGCCTGCGATAGCCGCGAAGTGCAACGCTGCGGCCACCGGATACGGCAGTATCGCCAAGGGCACGAAGAGCAGTGCCATGATAGGCGCGTACTTGAACACGCCGGAGTCCAGGCCATGCGCTACCCCGTAGACGGGCGATCCTTCGAGCAGTGCATTGGCAGCACCCCAGTACACGCGGAGGTCATGCATCCAGTTGCGGCCGTTCACCTGTTCCACAACGAAGAGCAGGGTGGCCAGCAAGCCGAAGAAGATCACGGAACGGTCAGGGGCGCGGGACCAGGAAAGGGAGCGGACCATGGTACGAACGTACAGCGCGGCCGCGAAGCCACCTATTCCTTCGACCTGTCCACCTCCCGCACCAGACGGCCCTTGTCGTAATGCAGCTCGCGGTACACTTGGCCGTCGGGCGAATAGTCGAGCTGGATGCCGTGCTCGACGCCATTTTCCCAGTGCTCCGTGTATTTGCGGGTGCCGTTCTCGTAGAAGTATTCCCAAGTGCCGTGCTCGACACCATTGGCGAAGCGCCCCACGTATTCAAGCTGACCGTTGGCGTAGTAGACCTTCTCCATGACCTTTTCGGCCTCTTCGCCTTTCCCCTTCATGTAGATCACCACTTCCTGTTTCCCGTTGGGGTGCGAGGAGGCAACGTACTTCTTGGTGGAGCAGCTCCACAAGAGCAATGGAAGGAACAGCAACAGGAGGGAACGGGTGATGGCCATGGGAGCAGGTGTGGACCGCTTCGAGGCGGCCCCTGTACGGCTAAATTACGCGAAAGCCCTTCGGCGTCAAGGTCCGGAGCGATTCCGTCAGAACCAGGCCATCACCTTGAAGTTGAATCGGCGCGGGGTCAGGAAATCCGGGATCGCGTAGTAGCGGCCGCTCACATCGGTCACCCAGGTGTAGTTGATGGTGTTGTTGATGTTGAGCAGGTTGAACACTTCGAGGGAGATCCACAGGTCGTCGATCTTGCCCAGGAAACCGTTCTTTTCCTGCCCCTTGGCGCCGAGCAACTGTTTACTGAAACCGATGTCCACCCTGCGGTAAAGGCTGGTGCGCAGGGTGTCGCTGTACCGTTCCCCATTGGGCGGTCCAAAGGGCACACCGGTGCCGAAGGCCAGGGTCATGTTCACCTTGAACGTGGGCCAGCGCGGCATTTCGTCCTGGAAGAACAGGGCGAAGTTCACCCGTTGGTCCGTGGGACGCGGAATGTAGCCGGGTTCCACGCGGGTGCTATCCACCGCGACCTGATCGAAGGTGAATCCGGGCACGATCAGGTTGCCCGCCGCGTTGTAGCGGTCGTAGTAGAAATCGTCCGTCAGGTCTTCCTGGATCGTCATCACGCTGGCACCCACCCAGCTTTCGATGCCCTCGATGAACTCACCGCTCAGTTTCAGGTCCACCCCCGTGGCGAAGCCGTTTGCATTGTTGGTGCCCAGATACCGGATCCGCACGTTCTCCAACTGGTAGGGGATCAGTTCGCTGAGGCCTTTGTAGTACAGTTCGGTGGTGAACTTGAAAGGCCGTTCCCACAACCTGAAGTTGCGGTCCATGCCCAGCACGAGGTGTACGCTGCGCTGTGCCTGGATATCCGGGTTCAGGGTGCCGTCCAGGCGTCGCACCTCGCGGTAGAAGGGCGGTTGGTAGTAGAGTCCGGTAGCCACCCAGAAGCTGTAGTCCCGCTCCAACGTATCGCCTGCCGCAGTGATCTTGGTCAGGTCCGGCTTGTAGGTGAACCGTGCCCGCGGGCTGAACACCGTTTGGCCGCTGTAGCTCCAGTACTGTGCCCGGGCGCCCGCCACGAGGCTCCACCAGCTATCACCCTTTTCCCAGCGCCAGGTGTTCTGCAGGTAGGCGGAAGTGCGGATGCTCTCCAGGTTCAACCGGCTCTTCAGGGTGTAGCCCAGCTCCAGGTCCTCGCCGGAATTCACCGGTATGCTGTATCCTGCTGAATCCACCAGCGACCATTCGCTCAGGCGGTCGTTGATCATTTCGGCGCGCACGTCGGCGCCCCACTGCAGGTAGCTCTTCTCCAACTGCAAAAAGCCCTTGTGCGCTGCGGTGTACACGGTGGCGTCCAGGTCGTTGCGTGCGTGGCGCAAAAAGGTGCCCACGCCCAGGTCGCGCACCACTTCGCCGAACTGGTCGCTTCCCAGGTCCCGCTCCAATTCGCCCAGCCGGTATTCCGCCAGCACATCGAATCGCTCGCTCTCGCTGGTGCTGAACGCACTGGTGGTGAATTTCAGCAGCAGGTCCTTGCTGGCCTGCACGTTCAGGTTCAGCGCGCCGAACAAGGTCTCGAAACGCGTCACTTCCTGACCTTCGAAGAATACCTCGAAGCGCAGGGCCTGGTTGAAGCTGCCGAACTCGGTCTCGCGGCTTTGCGGGATGAAACCGTAGCGGTTGCGTGAGTACAGTCCCAGGAAACCCAGTTCCACCGTGGGGCTCAGGTCGTAGGTCCAATACGTCTGCAGGTCGGTGTATACGGGGCGGTATTCCCCCTGCGTATCCAAGCCACTTAGCACAAGGCCGTTGTCGCGGTAGCGGAATCCGGTGATCTGCCGCAACCGATGCTTCATCATGGTGCTTTCCACGCTCAGCGAACCGCCCATCAGGCCCGCCATGGCGCTGCCCGCGAACTTCTTCGGCCGCTTGTACTGGATGTCCAGCACGCTGCTCATCTTGTCCCCGAAGCGTGCTTCGAACCCACCGGCACTGAACTGGATGCGTTCGACCATGTCCGGGTTGGGGAAGCTCAGCCCTTCCTGCTGGCCTGCGCGGGCCAGGAAGGGGCGGTACACTTCGATGTCGTTCACGTACACCAGGTTCTCGTCGAAGTTGCCACCGCGCACGCTGTACCCACTGCTCAACTCATTGCGTGAGGAAACGCCCAGCTGGCCGATGAGCAAGGCTTCGACACCGCTGTTGGGGGTGGGGGAGAACTTGGTGAGCCGCGGGTCGAGCGTTTCGATGCCCGTTTCGCGTGCGCGTCGTGTGCCTTCCACGTCCACGATGCCCAAGGTGCGCAACTTCAATGCGATGTCCAGCGTGCGATCCTCGCCGGTCTTCAGGGTCAACTCCACGTCCTTCTGGATCAGGCCCGTGTAGCTGAAGCGCACGGTCACGGGCCGTTCGGCAGGCACTTCCAACATGTAGGTGCCGGCCTCGTTGGTCGCAGTACCCAGCTGCGTACCAACGATCGATACACTCCCTTGAACAAGCACGTTACCCAGTTCGTCCTTCACGGTGCCGCGCAGGGTGGCGGTGCCCTGGGCCATGCCGAGGATGCCGGTGAACAGCAGGAAGGAGATGGAGAGTAACCTCAGCATGGGCTGAACGGGCCTGGATAACGGCTACAGCGGGCGCAAAGTATGGATGCTGCGCGAGGTGTGGGCCTGCTTCACGCCGATCGGTCGAGGGCGTTGGTGATGTTGCCCGGCAGGGAGGCAGGCCCGCCGAAGTGCTCCAACACCAGGATGTTCCGTTGCGAGCAGTAGTCCTTCAAGCGTTCGCGGGGGGCGTCCTCCACGCCGCCGCCCATCACCAACAGGCGGGCCTTTCCCTTTTCCAGTTCGGTGATCAACAGGGCCTCGTCCATGAATCCCCTGGCTTCGATACCGGCCACCCGAAGCTGGCCGTCAACCAGTGCCATCATCGCCGCATTGCGTCCGAAATAACATACCGTTCCATCCATGGGCCGAAATTACGGACGCTCCGCCAGCGGTCGGCGACGCGCTCCCACATTCCGTTTCCGCCGGTGGTTCCCCCTCCGCCCCACTTACCTTTGGGCTCCCATGAGCGTGCACCTGGCCCGGTTGAAACTGTTCAATTTTCGCAACCACCGTGAGGCGGAACTCGAACTCGGGCCCGAGGTCAACTGTTTCGTCGGCCCCAACGGGGTGGGCAAGACGAACCTCCTGGACGCCGTGCATTACATCTCCCTCGGGAAGAGCTATTTCGACCCCGTGGACATGCACAACATCCTGCAGGGCGAAGAGCTCTTCATGGTGCAGGGTGTCCTGCGTTCCGATGCCGGTGACGAAACCATCCTGTGCAGCGTGCGGAAGGGGCAGCGGAAACTGTTGAAGCGCGACCGCAAGGAATACGACCGCCTGGCCGATCACGTGGGCCGCTATCCGGTGGTGATGATCACGCCCTACGACGGGCAGCTCGTACTGGACGGTTCCGAGGTGCGACGCCGATTCCTCGATGGCCTCATCGCACAATTCGACAAGGCCTACCTGGAAGCCTTGATCCGCTACAACCGTGCGCTGATGCAGCGCAACGCCATGCTCAAACGCTTCGCCGAGAACGGCACGGGTTCGCTGGAGCAACTGGAGCCGTGGGATGAACAGCTGATAGAGCATGGCACCGCCGTGTTCGATGTGCGTACCGCCTTCATGCAGGAACTGGTGCCCTTGCTGCACCAGCATTACCAAGGCATCAGCGCGGGTCCCGAGCGGGTGGCCCTGGCATACCGATCGGCCTTGTCCGAAGCATCCTTCCGGGAACTCTTGCAGCGCTCGTGGGACCGGGACAGGGCAGCACAGCACACCACCGTCGGCATCCACAAGGACGACCTGGAGTTCACCATCGACGAGCGCCCTTTGAAACGCTATGGGTCACAGGGCCAGCAGAAGACCTACCTCATCGCGCTGAAACTGGCCCAGTTCGACCTTACCCATGGCCGCACCGGCGGGCGCCCCATCCTGTTGCTCGACGATATCTTCGACAAGATCGACCCCCAGCGCATGCGCCACCTGCTCAGGCTGCTCAGCGACCAACGTTTCGGGCAGGTGCTCATTACCGACACCGATGCCGATCGCCTGCACCAGGCCTTGGACGGACTGGACCTCGATGTGCGTTTCTTCCACCTTGAACACCACACCCCGATAAGCCGTGAAGAAAAGGTCCAACGAACAGTCGCTTAGCCAGGCGATGGACCATCTGATCGACGCATTCGGCATGCGCGAGAAGATGGACGAGTTGAACATCTCCACCGCATGGGACCATGTGGTGGGCGGCATGGTGGCACGGCACACCATGAGCGTTCGCCTGCGTCGCGGCAAACTCACGGTACGTGTGGATTCGGCCCCGCTGCGGCAGGAACTCTCCTTCATGCGCGAAGCGCTTAAGGAGATCTTGAATAAAAGGGCCGGCAGGGTTGTGGTGGAAGAGATCGTCCTTGAGTGAAGCAATAGGTGCAATAGGGTAGGGCCAAGGGCAAATACAGAGTCCCTCCAACCCCATCTGACGCTAGCCGCTCCTATTTGATGCAGAAGGTGGCTTAACGAGACTCGGGTAAAGGATTCAACCTGGGCAGGACCTCTTGAAAAGGACCCTTCATCCAGCACGGGCATGAGTGCTCGTGGCCCGCATTATCAGTATCGGGTGAACTTTCTGGAAATATACCAGCGACGCAGCACCGATCGCTCTATTGTGGCACTACCTTCAGCACAGGAAGAGTGCTAAGCGAACCCGCGAAGTCTATTTCCAGAGCTGATCTGACCGATGTGGTCGTTCAATTGCTCAGTTTTTCATTCCATCTCAAATCCATCAAGTAGACCCAAGCAGGGGTCTTCTGTAAAAATGAAGCCCCCGGTGCTTGAGACACCGAGGGCTGGTTACTCATGTTCCACCTGACCCAGTTGCATAGGTAAACGAAACAGAGCAGCACGAAGGTAGATCGACTCCCCGGCAGCGCCGGGCAGCGTTCCCGCCAACCAAGCGGTCTTAGAGCCTATTTGGGATCTCTGTCCTGACCGTTGATCACAATGTCCTCTTGAAAACCAAGGGGTTGCCTTTGTCAAGGTTGCCCAACGGCTTGGTGCTTTTGCATCATGAAGCCGCATCAAACCA
>JBIIYD010000120.1:0-8751 GCA_044347005.1 Flavobacteriales bacterium
GCACCAAGCCGTTGGGCAACCTTGACAAAGGCAACCCCTTGGTTTTCAAGAGGACATTGTGATCAACGGTCAGGACAGAGATCCCAAATAGGCTCTAAGCGCATGTGCACATGTGCTCATGGGCACATGTTCATGCCCATACCGGGCTCCCCTCACTGCAATTCCGGCACATCTCGATGCTGCTCCTCGACTGCAGCAACGATCGCCTGAAGTCGTTGTAGGCGTCGCTGTTCCAAAGCTCCTTGAAGCTGTGTGTGCGTAGATCGCCCAGCACGTGGTGCGCGTCCTTGTCGAAGCAGCAGGGCACCACGCGGCCGTCCCAGGTGATCACGCAGCTGTGCCACATCTTCCAGCAGTTGTCCTCCAACTTGTTCTTCACTTCCCAAAGGCCGCTTGCCGTTCGGCGGTAGCGCGCGTATTTGTCCTGGGTGGGGATCAGCGGGTGATCGTCCTTCGGGTCGTAGATCTGTGCGGTCTTCAGCCACAGTTCGTCCACGCCCAGTTCCTTGGCCAGCTTGCGTGCTTGGGGGATCTGGTGCTCGTTGGGTTTCACCACCAGGAATTGGAAGACCACTTGCGGCGTGCGGCTCTTCAGCCTGCGCTTCCACTCCACGATGCGCTTCGTGCCTTCGATCACCTTGGCCAGCTCGCCTTCGCGCCGGTACTGTTCGTAGGTCTCCTGCGTGGTGCCGTCCAGCGAGATGATCAGGCGAGATAGCCCGCTACGCACGGTGGCTTCGGCCTTGGCATCGTCCAGGAAGTGCGCATTGGTGCTGGTGGCCGTGTAGAGCCCCTGTTCATGGGCATAGCGCACCATTTCCAGAAAACTCGGGTTGATGTACGGCTCGCCTTGGAAATAGAACGTGAGCGCCCAGAGGTCCGGTGCCAACTCATCGATGACGCGGGTGAAGAGGTCCTGCTTGAGGTTCCCCGTGGGGCGCGTGAAGCTGCGCAGCCCGCTGGGGCATTCGGGGCAGCGCAGGTTGCAGGCTGTGGTGGGCTCGAAACTGATGCTGAAGGGCAACCCGCCGATGCGCGGTTCCTTGCTACGCTTGGCGCGCTGAAAACTGGTCCACAAACCGGCCGCATTGCGCAAACGGCGTGGTGTGGCCTTGCTGGCCCATTCAAAGGCGTCACGGCTGCGGGCGAGCATGGGCGCAAGGTACTACGGGGTGCAGGTGGGTATTCGGTGCATAAGCTTGGGTCGGGCACCGCACAAGGCTCCTTGCCCTGTTACTTTCGGCCACCCATCGCGTCCCACAGCAGTTGTACCATGTCCGCCCTACGCCCCTTGCTCCTGTTCCTTGGTGTGTGGCTGCCGTGGTGTTTGGCCGCGCAGCACGTGGTACAGGGCCGCGTCGTCGACGACCGTACTTCGGAGCCGCTCGCCTTCGTCCACATCGTACCGGAGGGCCAGCGTGAAGGCGCCACCAGCGATATCGACGGCCGTTTCAGCATTGCGGTAGGTACACCCCAGGTGTTGTTGCGCTTCAGTTATGTGGGCTACAAACCCACGGAGATCGTGGCCCGTAGCGGCACACCCTTGCTGGTACGCTTGGAGCGCGGCGCCGTGGAACTAAGGCCGGTGGAAGTGCTGCCGGGCGAGAACCCAGCGCACCGCATCATCAAGCAGGTCTATGCCAATCGCAAGGAGAACGATGGCCTGCGCAACCGTGCGCACCGCTACACCAGCTACAGCAAGACCGTGTTCACTGCAGCCTTGGACAGCGCCTTGTTGAACGACCCCGAAAAGCTGGCGGCCCTCGATAGCAACGATCGCGAGGCGGTGGACTGGCTGGAGAAACAGCACCTCTTCCTGGTGGAGAGCGCCACCAAACGCACCTTCATCCCACCCGCCTCGGAAAAGGAGGAGGTCATCGCCATGCGCGTGAGCGGGCTTGAGGATCCCTCGCTCATCGGGCTTGCGGCCTCCACCAAGACCTTTTCGGTCTACGAACCGCAGATCGCAATGGGGGAGAAGACCTACCTCAGCCCCATCGGTCCGGGCAGTTGGGAGCGCTACCTCTTCCTGTTGCAGGACACCCTGTACCAAGGCAAGGACACCGTCTTCATCATCAGCTACCAGCCGCGCAGCGGCCGTAATTTCGATGCGCTGAAAGGGGTGCTCTACGTGAACACCGATGGCTTCGCACTGCAGAACGTGATCGCTGAACCCGTAGAACGCAGCGGGAACGTGAGCGTGAAGCTGCAGCAGCAGTTCGCCAAGGTGAACGGCCGGGCCTGGTTCCCCGTGCAGCTGAACACCTTCCTCTACTTCGATGGGGTTTCGGTGAACGAGTGGAAGGTGGTGGGCATCGGCCGCACGTACCTGAAGGACATCAAGCTGGACGAACCCATCGCCAAACGCGAGGTGCGCGGCCCCGAGTTCGTGATGGAGCGTATCGCCACCCGCAGGGAAGAGTCGTTTTGGGATACGCTGCGTGTGGATGCCCTGGAGTTGAAGGAGGCGCGCACCTACGTCACCATCGACAGCATCAGCAAGGCGGAGAACATCGAACGCAAGGTGCGCTGGTTGGGCTACCTCTCCAGCGGCCGTGCCGGGCTGGGTCCGGTGGACATCCTGCTGGACAAGGTGCTTGCCTACAACGCCTACGAAGGCCTTCGCCTGGGAGCCGGACTGGCCACCAACGACCGGGTGTCGCGCTACTTTTCCTTGGGCGGATACGGGGCGTATGGCTTCCAGGACAAGGCTTGGAAATACGGTGGCGAACTCAGCTTGAAACCCTGGCCCGGGCGTGGCCCGGTGCTGCGCACGTATTACGCCTACGATGTGGACGAGAGCGGTGGGGTGTCCTTCCAAGGGTCCAAGCGGCCTTTCAATAGCGAGAGCTACCGGCTGATCTACATGGACCGCATGGACCGCATCGAGCGGATGGGCGCGGAGCTCGCCTTCCGCGTGAACAGCTCCTTGCGCATGTGGGTGGGCACCGAACGCGCCGAACGCAACAACCTCATCGGCTACCAGTTTGTTTCGGAACTGAGCGAGCAGGTCACTTTGTTGGAAGACCGTTTCCTCACCGGTTCCGTCTCCCTCGGGCTGCGCTTCGCCTTCCGGGAGCAGGTAGCGCGCCTGCCCGACCGCCAGTTCGGCCTGGGTACGCGCTGGCCGATCCTCTACCTCAATGCCACGCGTGCAATTCCCGATCTGTGGCAGGGCGAGTTGGACCTGTGGCGTGTGAACGCCATGGTGGAGAAGACCTTCCGCCTGCGCATGTTGGGCGAACTTTCCATTCGTTCCATGGCCGGCATGGCCGACCCCAATGCCCCATACCCCTTCCTCTTCAACCTGCGGGGCACCTTCGATGGGCAGCTCCCACTGGCGGCACAATACACCTTCGAGACCATGCGCCCCAACGAGTTCCTGGCGGACCGCTACGTGACGCTGCACCTGCGCCACAGCTTCGGTAACCTGCTCTTCAAGGGCAAGAAGTTCAGGCCCGTACCCGTGCTCGTGGCCAACGCGGGCTGGGGCGCCTTGGACCACCCGGAGCGGCACCGCGGCTACACTTTCAGCTCCTTGGGCGACGGCTTCTACGAGGCCGGCCTGCAGCTGGACAACATCCTGCGTTCCAGCTTCACGGGTTTCGGGGTGGGTGCGTTCTTCCGTCTGGGCCCGAACAGCCTGCCCGATACTTGGGACAACCTGGCCGTGAAGCTGACGCTGGCCATTGGCAGATAGGTGCCGGTTAAAGGGTGCCTTACCGAGGATCTCGTTCCTTTGTCCTCGAAGCGTCCGCATCCCTCCGGGCCTTTCTTACCTGTCCATGTGGGCCTGGCTATCCAGTCGAATTCTGCGCAACCGTATCGGCATCCTCGTGGTGCTGGGCTTGATCACGCTGTTCTTCGGCTACGAAATGCAGTTCGTAAAGCTGACGTACAAGTTCGGTGGGCTGCTGCCCAAGACCGATAGTGCGCATGTGCAGTACGAGGAGCTGCACTCCAAATTCTCCGAGGATGGCAATGTGATCGTGCTGGCCGTGCAGGATCCCGCCCTGTACCGCGTCGATAATTTCCAGGCTTGGTGGAAGCTGGGCAACGACCTGCGCGACCAGCCCGGCGTGGATTCGGTCTTCTCCGAAGCACACGTGTACGAGTTGGTTCGCGACGACAGCCTGAAACGCTTCCAATTGCAGCAGGTGGTGCCCCGTATGCCTACCACGCAGGCCGAAGTGGATTCCATCCGCCAGCACCTGCGCGACCTGCCCTTCTACCGCAACCTGCTGTACAACGACAGCACCGGCACCAGTGTTATGATGGTCTTCGTGAACCCGGAACGCTTCAACAGCGAACTGCGCGGGGATATGGTGGACCTGATCACGGAAAGGGTGGACGGGTTCGCTGCCGACCGCTTCAAGGTCTACCGCAGTGGATTGCCCTTTATACGCACGGTGGTCACCGAAAGGATCAAGACCGAGATGCGCATGTTCGTAGCGCTCATGGTCCTGGTGGTGGCCATGTTGTTGCTGCTCTTCTTCAAGAGCTGGAGGGTCATGCTCGTGTCGCTCCTCGTGGTGGTCGTGGGGGTGATCTGGGCCTTGGGTTCCATCGCCTTGTTGGATTACAAGCTTTCGTCGGTCATGGCGATCATACCGCCGCTGATCATCGTCATCGGGATCCCGAACTGCATCTTCCTGATCAATAAGTACCACTACGAGTTCTCCCGTCATGGTAACAAAATGAAAGCCTTGAGCCGGGTGATCTACCGCATCGGCAAGGCTTCGTTCATCACCAATGCCACCACGGCCGTGGGTTTTGCCACCTTCTACCTCACCTACAGCGATGTGCTTCGCGAATTCGGTGTGGTGGCCTCCATCAACATCATGGCGGTCTTTGCGCTCAGCATATTGCTGGTACCCATCCTGTTCAGTTTCCAGGATGCACCCAATGCACGGCACCTGGCCCATCTGGACCGCAAATGGGTGGACCGGAGCACGGAGCATCTCATCCACATCGTTCAGCATCGCCGTCCGCTGGTCTACTCGATCATGGGGCTCCTGGTGGTGATCGGGCTGCTCGGTGTCATGCGGCTGAAGAACGAAAGCCGTGTCGTGGACGACCTGCCCATGGACGATCCCGTCATGCAGGACCTCCGCTTCTTCGAGCAGGAGTTCAACGGCGTGATGCCCTTGGAGGTGATGGTGGACACCCGCAAGAAGGGCCAGGTGCTCAAGGAGATCAACCTCAAACGGATCGATCGTCTGCAGGATTCGCTGGCCCTCTACCCGGAACTCTCTCGCTCGCTTTCCATTGCCGACGCGGTGAAGTTCACCAAGCAGGCCTTTTACGGCGGTGCGGTGGAGCGTTACCAGCTGATCAAGGCCAACGGGCCCGACCAGTTCATCCTGCCGTACCTGGAAGGAGCGAAGGACAAGAAGGGAGGGGTGGCCAACGGCTTCATCGACGAAGAGCGTCAAGTTACCCGCATCACGATGCAGGTGGCCGACGTGGGCACCGCACGCATGGACGTCCTGATGGCCGACCTGCGCGCTACGGTCGACAGCATTTTCGACCCCGAAAAGTTCAGGGTGGTGCTTACCGGAACCAGCGTCGTGTTCCTGGAGGGAAGCAAGTTCATGGTGAAGAACCTCGCCATTTCCCTGGTCTGGGCGGTGGTACTCATTGCCGGGCTGATGGCCTTGCTGTTCAACTCGTTCCGGATGGTGCTCATTTCCTTGATCCCCAACGTGATCCCCTTGATCATGACGGCCGGTCTGATGGGCTACTTGGGCATACCGATCAAGCCCAGTACGATCCTGGTCTTCAGCATCGCGTTCGGGATTTCGGTGGACGATGCGATCCACTACCTGGCCAAGTACAGGCAGGAATTGAAACTGAACGGTCACAACATTCGCGAGTCTGTCTTCCAGGCCCTGCGGGAGGCTGGTGTGAGCATGATCTACACGAGCGTGGTGCTGTTCTTCGGCTTCGCGCTCTTCGTATTCTCGGACTTCGGTGGCACGCAAGCGCTGGGCCTGCTCGTTTCGTTCACGCTCCTCACGGCGATGTTCACCAACCTGATCATCCTGCCTTCCCTGTTGCTCAGTTTCGAACGGGTGCTGACCACCCGTGCTTTCGAGGAGCCGATGGTGGTGATGATGGACGAGGAGGAGGACAGCACCGTGGACGCCGCGATCACGGAGATGGGTGAGAATGGCGAAGCGGAGCAGGGCCCTGCGACCGGCGAAGCACCACAAAAGGATAATACATACTCATGAAAGGGATCATATTGGCCGGGGGGTCCGGCACACGCCTACATCCGTTGACATTGGCCGTGAGCAAGCAGCTGATGCCGGTGTACGACAAGCCGATGATCTATTATCCCCTGAGCACTCTGCTTGCTTCGGGGATCCGCGAGATCCTCATCATCAGCACACCGCACGACCTGCCGCATTTCCGCCGACTGTTGGGCGATGGCTCGCAACTGGGTTGCTCCTTTTCCTATGCCGAGCAGGCGGTGCCGAACGGACTGGCGCAGGCCTTCGTCATCGGCCGTGAATTCATCGGTACCGATCCGGTGGCCTTGATCCTCGGCGACAACATCTTCTACGGCCGTGGCCTGGGCCGGATGCTCAGCGAACACGCACAGCCCAAAGGCGGACTGGTGTTCGCCTACCACGTGAGCGATCCCGAACGCTACGGAGTGGTCGAGTTCGATGCCGACAACAAGGCCGTGAGCATCGAGGAGAAACCGCTGAAGCCCAAGAGCAACTACGCCGTTCCCGGCCTCTACTTCTACGACAACAGCGTGGTGGACATCGCTGCTGCCCTGGAGCCCAGTGCCCGCGGCGAGTACGAGATCACCGATGTGAACCGCGAATACCTGCGCCAAGGACGGCTCCATGTGGAGATCCTGGACCGCGGTACGGCTTGGTTGGATACCGGCACCTTCCGTTCCCTGATGCAGGCTGCCCAGTTCGTGCAGGTGATCGAGGAGCGCCAGGGACTGCGCATCGGTTGCATCGAGGAGGTGGCCTTCAAACGCGGGTTCATCGATGCCGAACAATTGAAGACCCTCGCCCGTCCTTTGGTGAAAAGCGGCTATGGCGAGTATCTGCTGAAGTTGGTGGAGCCCTGATCGCAATGGACACCTTCGAACAACACCGGGCACGCGTGGAAGCCAGGATAGAGGCATGGTGCGCCGCGCTACCGGATACCGGCCTGTATGCACCCATGGCTTACCTGATGAAGCTGCCTGCGAAGCGGGTGCGGCCCGCAGCGGTGCTGCTGGGTTGTGAATTGTTCGATGGTCGTGTGGAGGATGCGCTGGACGAAGCCTTGGGCCTCGAGCTCTTCCACAACTTCACCTTGATGCACGACGACATCATGGACGCAGCGCCCTTGCGCAGGGGCATGGCCACCGTGCACGCCAAGTGGAACGTGAACACCGCCATCCTGAGCGGTGATGCCATGCTGGTGAAGGCCTATCAGCTGATGGGTCGCAATACCGTGGTGGCCGAGCTGTTCAGCCGCTATGCCTTGCAGGTGTGCGAAGGGCAACAGCATGACATGGAATTCGAGCAGCGCGCGGAAGTAGGTCTGCACGAGTATCTGGAAATGATCCGGTTGAAAACGGCCGTGCTGCTTTCCTGTGCATTGCAGGTGGGCGCGGCCGTGGCCGGCGCCCCCCGGGAGGAACGGGAGCACTTGGGCCAGTTGGGCGAACACCTGGGGTTGGCGTTCCAGTTGCGTGACGACCTGTTGGACGCATACGGCGATCCCGACAAAGTGGGCAAGCAGCGCGGCGGTGATCTGCGCGCGGGCAAGAAGACCTGGCTTCTGATCAGGGCGCTGGAAAAAAGTGCGCAGGAAGGACGTGCCGAATTGATCGAGGAACTCGCGAAATCGCCGGAGCACCGTGATGTGAGCAGGATGCTCGCGGTATTGTCCGAACTCGGTGTGCCCGAAGAGGCCGAAGCCGAGATCGAGCGGCACGACGATGAAGCGCTGCGGCAGTTGGACTTGATCAAGGTTCCGGAGGAACGGAAGGAGCCGCTCAGAGCCCTGGCCGCCATGCTACGCGGAAGGGTGCATTGATCGGTCCTCAGGACCTGTTCAGCGCAGCGCGCAAGGCGCCTTCCAAGGTCGCGTGCGTGAAGCGGAAGCCGGTTTCCGACAGCTTTGCGTTCGAGGCACGGCTGCCTTCCAGGAGGATCGATGCCATATCGCCCAAGGCAAACCGGAGCAATAAGCCCGGCACGGGAGGTAGGAAGAATGGTTTCCCAAGCACCTTGGCGACCGTTCGCATCACCTGCGCATTTGTTGCATGCTCCGGTGCATTCACGTTGTACGCCCCGTTCATGGTATCGTCGGCAAGGGCTTGGAGGTAGATCCGCACCAGGTCGTCCAGGTGCACCCAAGGCATCCACTGTTTCCCGGACCCCAGCGCAGCGCCAAGGCCCCAACGCACCGGCGCCGACAGCTTGGTCAATGCTCCGCCGTCTGCGCTCAGCACGACCGGTGTGCGCAACTTGACCACCCGACAGAGGGATGCCCATTGGTCCACCGCGGCTTCCCACTCCACACTGATGCGGCTTATGGTGTCCGTGCCCGGAGCATCCGACTCGCTGTGGATATGGTCGCTGGTGACCGCTCCGTAGTAGTTGATTCCCGCCGCGCTCACGAAACTCTTGGGTGCTATGCCCTGTTGTCGGAACGCCTTCATCAGGAGTTGCGCGCTCAAGGCGCGGCTATCGATCAGCTCCTGCACCCGTGCGGTGGTCCAACGTTCGT
>JBIIYD010000089.1:0-10891 GCA_044347005.1 Flavobacteriales bacterium
GGCCAGGTGTACGATGTGGTCCACACCCTGAACCGCGGCGACGTCCAAATGGACCGACCGAGGGTCCCATGCGAACGACTTCACCGCGCCCTGCGCACCGGCGCTTCGGCTCAGCCACCGCACCTCATGGCCGTTGTGGACCAAGGCTTTCGTCAGGGCACGGCCGATGAGGCCACTACCACCCGTGATCAGGATCGTCGACATCGCACAAAGGAAGGCCAGTGGGGCAGGTATCGGGACGGGATCAACGTTTCATTCACACATCCATCCGGGAAAGGCCGTCGAACGGACCTACTTCTCCACCGGCAACACAATGAGCCGCCCTTGTACAAAGGTCTTCTGCACCGTACGGACAATGGCGCCGTCCTTTTCCACTGCGACCCATTGGGCATGGACCAGGTGGTCGTCCACGAACGTTGCTTGCAGGGTTTTGGGCCCCGAGGTGAACGGCTTCAAGGTCAGGCGGTCCAGAGTGCCGTTAGACCGGGTGCGGACCACCCGCTTCACCGTGACGTTCTCGTTCATGCCCTTGAGCACGAGCCGTCGTCCGTTCCGTTTCAGTTGTGCCTTGCTCCATTTGGTATCCTTCATGGCCTGCTCGATCAGGTCATCGACCTCAAGCCTCATCGTGGCAGCTTCCACACCGACGGTCGTGGCATCCACCTGTCCTTGCGTTGCGCAGCAAACGATCATCAGGATCGCCGTGATCAGGGTTTTGGTCATGTTACTGGGGGGTTTCGGTCCGGGTATTTCGGTCGGTCAGGGATCAGTGCCCGAAACCCGTTCGTGGTGTAGCTATCGTTGCAAGGTGAATCGCAAGGGTGGTACCGGGAGCTCCGCACCCTCGAGGTACAATAGGTAGCCGCCGTTCGCAAGGGTCTCAGGTAGGTGGATCCGTGTTTCTGTGGAGGTACCCGGCAAGGCCACCCGACCTACGGTCCGTCCTTGCAGGTCCACGATGCGGGCCGTGCGCTGGTCCGTGTGCCCCAAGCCGCGCAAATGCAGCAAGCCGGCCGTGGGATTGGGGTACAGCACCGCTTCGCGGGTCGTTCGCTCGCTCACGCTGACCAATGAGCAAAGCGTATCCTGGGGCGGGAGGTAGGTGACCACTACATCCGCTGAGGTCCTGCAACCAGGGAAGGACTCCACCGTGAAAGTGTAAATACCCGGCGGGTCGGTGGCGGGGAGCAAGAACCCGGAATGCGCCGCGCCAGTAGGACCTGTCCATGTGCCGGGTTCGGTGGGATAGGTGCCGAGGCTGTCCATCAGCGCGAAAGGCGTTGTTTGCGGGCAGGCCAGGGCTTCGCCATCGACGATCGGTTCCGGAGGGGCTTCCACGGTAACGCGGTAGGTGAAGGATCGCATGCCGCGCACAGGACAGGCGTCGTCCAAGGCTTGTATGGTGAAGTATCGGACGCCCGTCATCGCACTGTCCGCGTCCCAGCAGATCTCCACCTCCAAGGGGTCCGCACCGCTGGTGCTTATGGTCGCCCCGGGCAGGGCCACAGCTGCGTTCGTTATGATGCTCACCGACTGGCCCGGATCCGGGTCCGTGAACGCCATGCTGAAACACACCACGCCGTTCGCGCAGGCCCGCACACTGCGGTCACCATCCTGCGAACCCGTGCCGGTTACGGAGGTGATCGTTCCGGCTGCCGCATCGGGTTGCGTGTTCGAACATGCCCGCACCAGGAACGTGAAGTCGCGCATCACGCTGCCGATCCACTGCTCGTTCGCATCGTATTCGTCCACTTGCACCACGGTCACGATATACCCTTGTACGGTAGGTGTAAATGTGATGCTCCCGGTCGTTTCGTCGACGAGCATCCCGGTGAACGGCTCCAATCCGTAGAAAGGGAACTGGTACGACACGGGCAACGGTTCCGGGGTGGCATAACGCGCTTCGATGAAGCGGAAGCGGTAGGTGTTGCCATCGGGCTCCACCGCGCCAGGGTCGTACACCATGGCTTGTCCGACGCAGGCGAAAGGAATGCCCTGGTCGGTGAATGCGGGCGAGGAATTGCAGGTCCCACCCTGGTTGTTCAAGCGTGCTTCGATGTACAGCCCGGGGTTGCCCGTCACGTTCACCGAGGTTTGCCGGCAGCAGGTGGACCACGATATCGTCCATGCGTTGCAGGGGCTCAGGAACAGGGTCTGTTGATAGGTGTACACCTCGATCCCGATCAACGACCCCCCGGAACAACTGCTGTTGGCGGCTTCGGCGGGACACAGGGGAGAAACGTTGGCCACTTCCAATGGCTGCAGGTCGGTCAGGCTGAAGACCACACCGCAGTCGTTGGTGAGGTCCAGCGTTTGCGGGATCATGGCTTCACCGCTGCATTCACGGAACAGGGTGAGGGTGACCGTGTAGGTGTTGTTGCCCAGGCATTCGTATGTGATGCTGCCGCCGGGAAGGTGTTCTGCACGCAGCATGGAGGCATTGAGCAACAGAAGGAGCAGGGCGGTACGCAGGTGCATGGGTGCAGCGGAACGGATGATGGGCAAGGTGACCGAAAGGTACGGGAAGGCCCAGCTTGCGGCCCGGCTATGGCTCTTCGCTCGGCCGTATTTCCGGGCGGTCATGGTATCCCCATTCATCGCCTTCACCGAGGTCGCGCATGGCAAGACTGCTGTCCTTGAGCACGCTGTATACCATCCACACCACCAATATGGGGCCTGTGATGAATAACCCGCCGATCAGCCATGCTGGGCCTCCGAAAAGCCCGATGGCCATGTTGATGAGCAGTACCAGGGAGGTGACGTGTACGGCGGGCGGAACCGGTCTCATACCGGGATAACGCCGTGGACCATGGATCCGTTCGTTCGGGCTCAACGGCTCCTGGCTCGCAGGATCCGGTCGATCTGGCCGCGGTGGCGTTCCACATGCATGCCCATGAAACGAATGCCTTGCACCAGATCGAACTTCCCGGCTGAAGGATGTTTGAAGAGGCCATGACCGATGAGTTCCTCGGGCAGCGTCTCGAAGGTGCTGCGCATTGTTCGCCGGACCGCATCCCACCGCTGGGTCGCTTCGTCGAAGGAGCATTCCGGTACCGTGGCAACCACGGCCGGTGCTTTGTACTTGACCGGAAGCACGAGTGCCAGGTTCAGTAGACCCAGCCGGAACGGAGCTCCTGCACCGGCCGGTCCATGGCCGCCCACCGAGCGCTTCTTGTTCAGGTAGGCCATCATGCCCTCTTCGGCGATCGCCAGGTGCAGCACCACCTGTGCTACGCTCCAGCTGCCTGGGGCAGGCGAGGTGCGCAGGGTCTGTGGATCCATGGCATGGAGGCGTTCGAGGATCGATCGGCGTTGGTCCTCCAGGACAGTGAATCGTTTCAGCAGGGTCTTGCGGTCGGGCATGTGCTCAAGGGCTTGCGAATGGTGAAGGTCGTATTCCTGAGGATACCCGAACCAAGCGGGAGCGGTGACTTCGGCGGTGTGCGGGACTCCGTACGAACAAGACCAAAAGTGGAAGACCGCCAGGTGTGGTCCTGCGGTCTTCCTGAAATGTTGTTGGATGAAGGCCTAACGCGCCCGTTCGATGGCCTTCAGGTCGTCCTCGATGAAACCCTCCTTCTTTCCGAAGATGGCCTGCACATCGCTGATGTACATCAATTCGCCGGTGCCGGCATTGAACACACGCTTGAAGCAATGCTTGTTCTTGTGGTCGCCCACGGTGATCACCACATCGCTGATCGTGTATGCGCGGTCCTGCTTCTCCACAGCGCTCATCAACTGTGGAAGTGCCATCAATTGCATGGGCGCCGTGTAGGAGACCTTGGCCGCCGCTGCATCCACGATGGACTTATCGAGGTGTTCCCGGGCGATCCAGAATTCCGTGTCGCGGATCAGGCGTGCTCGGCTGGCGTAGAGGCGGTCGGCCGTGGCCTTGTCGGTCACCTTGCCGCTTTCCACCTGTTTCAGGTAATCCTGCAAATGGCGCACATAGAGAACGATCATCATCGCGGTGTTCTTCTCGGCCATGCCCTTGTCGTCGATCAGCATCGAGGCCAACTCCTGTGTTTCCGGAATGCTCGTGAAGGCATTTTCCTTGGCCGTCAGCATTTCGCCCTTCTTCGGTTTCCAGCCCTGCACCAGTGTCAGGAACACCCCTTCGAACTTGACCGGATCGACCTTGGCGATCTTCAGGAGGTAGGTCTTTTCCGGAGAAACGGGCTGCATGGCCATGTCCGCGGCCGTTACGAATTCGAATGATCCCGTGAATTTCCAATCGCCCTTCACCGCTGTCATGATCGCCTGGTCGTAAGGTGTGCCACCGCCATCAAGCACGACGATGGTGGTGGTGGCCTTCGCGGTCTTGACGGCTGCGCTGTTGAAGGTGCCGTATTGGGCCATGCCGTTCAAGGCCAGGAGGGTGAGGAGGAAGGACAGGGATGTCGTACGCATGGATCGTGGTTCGTTGGAGGGGCGGGTGCTTGTTTGTGGGCTCCTTGGCGCAGCTAGCCCATGGGCGCTGCTCGCGGTGCGAAGAATGCTGCCTGAACGGCGAAAATAGTGCCAAGCCCTGACGACCTTTGTCCAAGATCCGAAGAGGGTGAACAACGAACTGTCGAAAGCGGACGAGGGAGGCATGGTGCGCTGGCTGGACCGGGCCGAGGTACTGGCTTCCGTGGTCGACCAGTTGCGCAAGGACCTTTCCATGGCTCCGGAAGAGTTGGCGCTGCCGGCCGTGGGAGAGGAGGCTTTCGAGCAATTGAGGTCCCATGTGCTCCCCCGCCTGGAGAGCTTACACCGCTCCAGCGTGCATGCCTTGCAAGTGGCCATGTACCGCGTGGATATCCCGGAGGCGCATATGAGGCGCACCCTTGCCCTGGGCGGGCTTGATGCCTTGGCGGGCGAGTGTGTGCTGCGGTCCTTGCAAAAGGTGCTCACCCGGCTGCGTTTCGCGGGAAGGTATTGAGCGATGTCCACAGGGATATCCCAGGCATGGCCCCGTTCGTAGAAGCGGTCCATCGCAGGGCGGAAAACCTACCTTTGCCCCCACGCCGCCGTAGCCCCTACATGGACACGTATTCCTACCTCAGCAACGTCGACAGCGCCTGGCTGGACGACCTCTACCAGCAATATCAGAAGGACCCCGCCAGCGTGGAGACCGGTTGGGCCCGGTTCTTCGAGGGTTTCGATTTCGCCAAGGCCGTGAACGAGGATGGCGCCATGGGTGCCAGTGCGACCGAAGCTTCCGCCAAGGCAGGGAGCGGGCAGGAACGTTTCCAGAAGGAGTTCAAGGTCTTGGAGTTCATCAACGCCTACCGCCAACGCGGGCATCTCTTCACCAGGACCAATCCCGTACGCGAGCGCCGCACGTACAGCCCACCGCTGGACCTGCCGACCTATGGATTGAGCGAGACCGACCTCGACACCGTGTTCACCGCAGGCAACGAGGTGGGCATCGGTCCCGCCAAGCTGCGCGACATCGTGGCACTGTTGCAACAGACCTACTGCCAAAGCATCGGGGCCGAATTCAGGTTCATCCGCAATCCGGAGAAGGTGAAGTGGCTGCAACAGCGCATGGAAAGCGTGCGCAACGTGCCCGACTTCACGCTGGACCAGAAGAAGGAGATCCTGGAGAAGTTGAACGAGGCCGTTGTCTTCGAGAAGTTCCTGGGCAAGAAGTTCATCGGTGCCAAGCGCTTTAGCATCGAAGGGGCCGAAGCGCTGATCCCTGCCCTGGATACCGTGATCGAGCACGGTGCCGAACTGGGCATCACCGAATACGTGCTGGGCATGGCCCACCGCGGCCGCCTGAACGTGCTGGCCAACACACTGCGCAAGAGCTACGATCAGATCTTCAGCGAATTCGAAGGAAAGGACTACGAGGATCAGCTGGTGGAGGGCGATGTGAAGTACCACATGGGCTACAGCTCCATCGTGAAGACCAACACCGGCAAGGAAGTCCGTCTTACGCTCGCGCCGAACCCCAGCCACCTGGAGAGCGTGGGTCCCGTGATGCAGGGCATCTCCCGCGCCATCATCGAGCACGACGACCATTTCGCCAAGGGCATCACGGCGCCCATCATCATCCATGGCGATGCCGCTGTGGCCGGACAGGGCGTGGTATATGAAGTGTCTCAGATGGCCGGGTTGAAGGCCTATGAGGTGGGCGGAACCATCCACATCGTGGTGAACAACCAGGTGGGCTTCACCACCAACTACATCGACGCGCGTACCAGCACATATTGCACCGATGTCGCCAAGGTGACGCAGTGCCCGGTGTTCCACGTGAACGGCGATGATGCCGAAGCCGTGGCCTACACCATGAAGCTGGCGATGGACTATCGCCAGAAATACGGCACGGACATCTGGGTGGATATCCTGTGTTACCGCAAGCACGGCCACAACGAGGGTGATGAGCCCAAGTTCACACAGCCCGTGCTTTACAAGAAGATCGCAGTGCATCCCGACCCGCGCGAGATCTACACGCAGAAACTGATCGACAGTGGCGTGGAAGGGGCACGCGAGATGGCCGAGGAGATGGAACGTTCCTTCAGCGCCATGCTTGATGAGCGGCTCGCCGAGGCCAAGCAGGTGCGTGTGGGGCACATCACCAACTTCATGTCCGAGCGCTGGAAAGGTTTCAAGCGCGCGGAGCCGAAGGACTTCCTCAAGTCACCTGCGACAGGTGTGAAGAAGGAGGTGCTGAAGATGATCGGGGAGAAGATCACCGAGTTGCATCCGGACGGGAAGAATTTCTTCAGCAAGCTGGAGAAGATCCTGAACGACCGCAAGAAGATGATGGCGGACGAGACCCTGGACTGGGGTATGGCCGAACTGCTCGCCTACGGTTCGTTGTTGGTGGAAGGTCATCCGGTACGTTTCACCGGTCAGGATGTGGAACGCGGCACCTTCAGTCACCGCCACGCCGTGGTGAAGGTGGAGGACAGCGAGGAGGAATACATCCATCTGAAGCATATCCAAGAGGGCCAGGCCCTGCTGCAGATCTACAACTCGCTCCTGAGCGAATACGCGGTGCTCGGCTTCGAATATGGCTACGCGCTGACGAACCCCGAAACGCTGACGATCTGGGAGGCCCAGTTCGGCGATTTCGTGAACGGTGCCCAGATCATCCTCGATCAGTACCTGTGCTGCGCCGAGGAGAAATGGAACACGCAGAACGGGATCGTCCTGCTGCTGCCCCACGGCTATGAAGGCCAGGGCGCCGAGCACAGCAGTGCGCGCATGGAACGTTTTCTGAGCAGTTGCGCCGATGAGAACATGGTCGTGGTGAACTGCACCACGCCGGCCAACTTCTTCCACGTGCTGCGCCGCCAACTGGCGTGGAACTTCCGCAAGCCCTTGGTGGTGTTCAGCCCCAAGAGCCTGTTGCGCCACCCGCGCTGCGTGAGCAAATTGGACGATCTGGCCAGCGGTAGTTTCCAGGAGCTCATCGACGACTCTGCCGCAGATGCGAAGAAGGTGCGCACCGTGATCTTCACGCAGGGCAAGGTGCATTACGACCTGGCGGAACACCGCGAGAAGAACGGCATTGCCGACACCGCCTTGGTACGCATCGAACAGATCCATCCGCTGCCCTTCGAGCAGATGCGCGCGGTGATCAAGAAGTACGGCAAGGCCGAGCGCTACCTGTGGGTGCAGGAGGAGCCGAAGAACATGGGCGCCTGGCCGCACGTCCTCATGCATGCGCAGGATGCACTGGGCATCACCTTCGAATGCATCAGCCGACCGGCCAGCGGCGCACCCGCCACCGGCAGTAGCAAGCGAAGCGCGAACCAGCAGATCGCCATCATCGAACAGGCTTTCGCCAAGTCCTCTTCATCGCACGGAGCGAAAGAACCGACGAAGAAGGTCAAAGCCTGAACAAGACCCAATTCACAAGTCTCAAGACCAAAGACACAAGTAACTCACCAAGATCTCCCCCCTTGACACTTGTGTCTTGTGAATTGAGTCTTGAACAAACCACTCCCCATGGCAATAGTCGATATAAAGGTTCCCAGTCCCGGAGAGAGCATCAGTGAAGTGCGCATCGCGCAATGGCTCGTAAAGAGCGGCGACGTGGTGGAGAAGGACCAGGTGATCGCCGAAATCGACAGTGACAAGGCCACCCTGGAACTGAGTGCCGAAGCGGAAGGAAAGATCGAACTGCTGGTCGAGGCCGATGCCACGGTGAACGTGGGTGATGTTGTTGCCAAGATCGATACCAGTGTGAAGGCGGAGAAGAAGGAGAAAGTGGCAAATGGCGAAGCAGCGAGCGGCAAGTCGGCACCCGCTCCAGCGGCCAAAGCGGAAGCAGCGAAGCCCGCAGCAACGCCGGCACCTGCTGCTGCGAATGCTGCGCATGCCACACCTGTGGCGAAGGCCATGCTTGATGAGAAGGGCGTGGATGCCGGCAAGGTGAAGGGCAGTGGCCCCAACGGCCGCATCACCAAGAGCGATGTGGAAGCCTACATAGCCGGTGGTGTGGATGCCGGCGACAAGCTCATGAACGGCTGGGGCGGCACCCGCAACGATAGTCGCGCCAAGATGACCACCCTGCGCAAGAAGGTGGCAGAGCGTCTGGTGAGCGTGAAGAACCAGACCGCCATGCTCACTACCTTCAACGAGGTGGACATGAGCGCCGTGATGGCCCTGCGCGACAAGTACAAGGACAAGTTCAAGGAGCAGAAGGGCGTGAACCTGGGCTTCATGAGCTTCTTCACCAAAGCGGTGACCGAGGCCTTGCGTCTCTATCCCAACGTGGGTGGCCAGATCAGCGGGGAGGAGATCATCACCTTCGACTACGCCGATATCGGCATCGCGGTGAGCAGTCCGAAAGGCCTGATGGTGCCCGTTGTGCGCAACGCCGAACGCATGACCCTGGCCGAGATCGAAGCGAAGATCAAGGAGCTCGCGATCAAAGCCCGCGACGGCAAACTCAGCATCGATGAGATGACCGGCGGCACCTTCACGATCACCAACGGTGGTGTGTTCGGCAGCATGCTCAGCACGCCGATCCTCAATCCGCCGCAGAGCGCGATCCTCGGCATGCACAACATCGTGGAACGCCCCGTGGCCGTGAACGGTCAGGTGGTGATCCGCCCCATCATGTACGTGGCCCTCAGCTACGATCACCGCATCATCGACGGCAAGGAAAGCGTGAGCTTCCTGTACAAGGTGAAAGAGATGATCGAGGACCCGAACAAGCTGGTGTTTGGCGGGAAGGATCCGGGGGAGGTGTTGTTGGGGCTGTAGTCCAACAGGCGCCCCGCCTGTTGATCGGAAGGCCCAACTGCGCTCTGTCTTTGGATAACTCTATTTCGATCAGCGAGCTATCCTAAAGATTTTCAAAAGATGGAGGTCCTCATCTGGGATTTGTTCGTCAAGGCCATTCGATATCCGGGTGCGATGTTCCTTTCCTTGGTGACCAAACATGAGGTTTCCTACTGGCTAGAGCGGGGAAGTATCTATGGTGTCTTTTTCGTCGGAGCGGTCGTGATCACCCTGTTCGTCTATTTGGCGATGTGGGCATCGGGATAGGTCGGTGCTCGTAAGATCCACAGGCGATGCACCTGTGGAGACAATACCGCCAACGTGCGTCGCTTCCCTGTTATCGTCCCTGTCGATCCGTTTCCTCGTTACCGGGGCACTTCTGCGGACACGTAAATTCACCACCACAGGCGGGGCGCCTGGGAGGACATGGACGACATCTTCTTCGATAGGCATGCAGAGCTGACCATCACGTACCGCGATCGGCCACATTGGAAGCAGCCGGGCAAAGTGCATTTCGTCACTTGGCGCCAAGCTGATAGTTTACCGAAAGTGCATCTCGATGCATTGTCCAGGGATCGTGAAGCGTGGATCGCCAGGTACGGCATGCAGGACATCATCACCCTGCCGTACGAAGTTCAACGTGAGCACCATCGGCTCTTCCATCAACGCGTGCAACGCTGGTTGGATGCTGGCTCGGGGTCCTGTGCGCTCCGGGACCCGGAAGCGCGCAACGTGGTATTGGAGACCTTGCTGAAGTTCGACAATGAGCGCTACCGACTTGGTACCTTCGCCATTGCCGGAAATCATGTACATGTACTCGTGATACCGCATCCTGGTATTGACCTATCGAGCATCATGCATAGCTGGAAGTCCTACACCGCGAAGGCGATCAATCGCATCCGGAATACGACCGGCGCATTCTGGAAGACCGAAAGCTTCGATCACGTTGTCCGTAGTGCTGAGCATTTGACCAAGTACGAGCGCTATATCCTGAGGCACGTGCAGCAGGGAGCGTATGTGGAGCATCGAACCTTGATCGCCTGACCTTGGCGATGGTAGCAACGAAGCGTTGATCCAAGTTCCAATACTCACTCCCTCCTGATCACCAACACCGCGTTCTGCTTTTCGCCGGTCTTGATCAACAGTTGCTGGCGTCCATTGCCGGCGCGCACAAAAGCACTGGCCGTGTTGGGTGATACTCGCCCTTCGTTGTGGGCCACCACCAGCACGGTGTTGTCTCCCTGCACCAAGTCCAACTTCAGGCGGTGGTGCCGTTTGGTCAATTCGAAGTCGATCAATACCGGAGCGCCATTGAGCAGCACACTGATGGTGTCGCCATCATACTCCGCATTGTCCCACAATTCCAGTGTGATGCGTTCGCGTGTGGTGGTGAGGGTGATGACCGTATCGGTGCTTCGTTCCCGGTAGGCGATCGCCGGGGCCGGTGGTGGTGGTACCGCGCGACGCTTGAAACCGTAGTGGAAGCGGAGCACGAGGCCCAGATGATCACCGGTGGCCGAGGCGTAGGATGCGCCGCCCGTGGGCGTGGTGATGGTGGTGCTCAAGTTGCTGGTGCGCTCCAGGTGCCGAACGTAACGAAGGGCCAGATCGAACTGGTGCCTTCCCTCCATCTTGGTGATGCCGACCTCCGGTGCGATGTAGG
>JBIIYD010000187.1:0-6117 GCA_044347005.1 Flavobacteriales bacterium
GTTCCTTGCTGCTGGCCACGAAGTTCCAGTGAATGTGGCGCTCCTCGGGGAAGGGTTCACCGCCGAAGAGGTAGACCGTGCTGCGGGCTTCCATGGTGAACGCACAGAGTTCGGGGTTCTTGGAGACCAACAGTTGTTTCGGTCCAAAATGTTGGCCATCATTCTCAACGCTCCCTTCGAGCATGTACAAACCGCTCTCGCCAAAGAGCGTTCGGCCGATCTCCAGCGTGCAGATCTCGTCGCACTTGATCTCGATCAGGTATAGCGGACTGTACACCGGCACGGGAGACTTCCGCCCGAAGACCTCGCCCGCGATCAGCTTGAAGCGTGCGCCTTGTTCATCCCAGATCGGCAGGTCGGCCTCGTTGCTATGGTGGAACGAGGGTTCCATTTCCTCCAGTTCTTTGGGCAAGGCCACCCAGATCTGCAGTCCGTGCATGCGCTTGCGTTTGCCGCGCAGGTGGTCGGGTGTGCGTTCGCTGTGTACGATGCCCTTGCCGGCCGTCATCCAGTTCACCTGGCCGGGCTTGATCCCGATCGCCGTGCCCAGGCTGTCGCGGTGCATGATGCTGCCCTCGAACAAGTAGGTGAGCGTGCTGAGGCCGATGTGCGGATGCGGTGGCACGTCGAAGTCATCGCCGTTGGGCATATCCACAGGGCCCATGTGGTCGATGAATGCGAATGGCCCCACCATGCGTTTGCGGTAGAAGGGGAGCAGGCGGCCAACGAGGAAGTTGCCCACATCAGCGGGGCGTTCTTCGATGATGAGGTCGATGTTGGACACGGGAAAGGAAATGTGGAGATGAGGAAGATGTGAAGAGGTGTCGCTTTGCCGGCCTACCGTTTTACTGTCGTGCGTAGGGCTCCATGATACCCACCTTCATCTGCATACCGCTTGCCGTACGCTTCCAGATGGTATTGCGGCCGTCCACGACGTAAACCTTGTCCGACCAGGTCAGTTTGTACTTCGGGTCCTTGCTGGACAGTTGTTCCAAGGTACCGAACTGGATGGGCTCAGCGTAGTTGTTGAACCATACCAGCCGGTCGTGCATGTCCACGTAGTAGGTATTGTCATCCCCGGTGAAACTGACCACGTAGCGAAAGGCATCGTGCACCAGGAACGGTTCGGGTTCCACCCGTTCGGCGATCATGCGGGATTCGTCCCACCCCTGCTGTATGGCCTCCAGGCGTGCGTGCTTGGGGGGATGGTCCTCGGTGCCGTGCGGATTACCGGACACGTCCATGGCGGCCAGCGATTCCGCCAAGGTGGCCCCCATGGCGTGCAGGATGAAGCCCGAATATCGGTCGCAGGCCAGTTCATCGCCGGGTTTCACCTCCTTGGGGTCCAGTGTATGGCCCAGCAGATGGTGCGCCAGCTCGTGGGCCAGGATGCTGATGGCGCTCCAGTTGGTGCATGTGCTGTCCATCACCCGGGCCATGAAGGCGGGGTTGTAGGCGATCACCCGTTTCCTGTCCTTGATGTAGGCGATGGCCGTGGGTATCTCCCGGTTCTCGAGCACGGTGAAATCGGGTTGCAGCCCGCTGTGTCGCACGATGCGGTGCACCGCCTCCTTTGCCGCACGCTCGTTCAGCAGGGCGTCCTGCGCGATGGCGATGCACGCGGATAGGAGGGTGATGATGAGCAATAGGATGCGCATGTGCGGGATGACAAGGTAGGTTTTGCACCGCGTGTCTGACGGCACTTGCTGGAATGCAAAGAACCACGGATAAACACGGATCCACACGGATGAAATGCCACAGAGAGAAGACTGGACCGCAACTGCGGGACCTACCATCACCCTTTGCCATCACTTTGGCTATCCGTGTCCATCAGTGTGCATCCGTGGTTGAATTCAGAATTTCCATCATCCACCATCCAGAACACATCCGCGGTTCCCCGCCATCCGCTGTGCATAACCGTTCCCGCATCCTCTTGATCATCCGCATGCCAGCCGATACTTTCGCCCCACGATGAAGTCCATCAAGGTCGTAGAGCTCTTTGCCGGTGTGGGCGGTTTCCGCATCGGGCTTCAGCGTGCCAGTGACCGATTTGCTGTGGCCTGGAGCAACCAGTGGGAGCCCAGCACCAAACGGCAGGCCGCATCGGACGTCTACGCGGCACGCTTCGGCGAAGCAGGGCATTGCAATGCGGACATATCAACCGTTCCGGTAAAGGACATCCCGAAGCACGACCTGCTCGTCGGGGGCTTTCCCTGCCAGGATTATTCCGTGGCGCGCACGCTGAAACAGGCCGCAGGTCTGGCCGGCAAGAAGGGTGTGTTGTGGTGGGAGATACACCGCATCCTGCAAGCGCATAAGCCGGCCTACCTACTGCTGGAGAACGTGGACCGCCTGCTGAAATCGCCCACCGGACAGCGCGGTCGGGATTTCGCGGTGATGCTGGCCTCGCTGGCCGACCTGGGCTATGTGGTGGAGTGGCGCGTGATCAATGCCGCTGATTATGGCATGCCACAGCGTCGCCGACGGGTGTTCATCCAAGGCTACCACAGTAGTACCGCCTTGGGCGATCAATTGCTGAAGCAGAAGGACCCGGGAGCCTGGCTGTTGCACGATGGGCTCTTCGCCGAGGCATTCCCGGCGGTGGAAAAAGGCGGCCTTTCCAGCTTTGAGCTGAAGGGCGATCTGGCCGACATCACGAAACACTTCAACAAGGGTAAGCGCTTGGCAAAAAGCCCTTTCGCGAACAGCGGTTCGCTCCAGGGCCGCACGGTACACACCCAGGACGTTTCGCCCCATTACCACGGTACGCGCGTCACCCTGGGCGACATCCTGCAGGCACCTCGGGAAGTGGACAAAAGCTTCTACGTTCCCACCACCAAGGTGAAGGACTGGCTTTACTTCAAAGGGGGGAAGAAGGAGACGCGCACCAATGCCAGCAGCGGCTTCAGTTACAACTACAGTGAAGGCGCGATGGTCTTTCCCGACCCGCTCGATAAACCCTCACGCACCATTGTCACCGGAGAAGGAGGAGCCAGCCCATCCCGCTTCAAGCACGTGGTACGCACCCCCGAAGGCAAACTACGCCGCCTCACTCCTGTGGAACTTGAGCGCCTCAATATGTTCCCCGATGGCCACACCGAAGGTGCCAGCGATGCCCGGCGCGCCTTCTTCATGGGCAATGCGCTGGTAACGGGCATCGTGGAACGGATGGGGAAGGTGCTTGCCGAGCGGGCGGGGGCTGAAAGGTGAATGGCTACTGGGAGTTGGTGAATGGCGGGTAGTTCAGCCCCTTTCGCCATTCATCAACATCCGTTCACCTGGCATGCCTCACATTCGTGGATCCTCTCATCTGTCATTCCAAGCAATATCGATGGAGATGCTCCCTAGAGCGCAAAGCGATCGAAGCGCGGATCAACACCTCCACTTCCAACTGCCATTCGCGCATGCACTGTCAGGCGCCAAGCATAGCGTGGATCGTCCGGGCGCTTAATTTTACGCCACTTTCCGGTCAGGCACCTTTCTTGACGAACGGGTCCTGATCCTTTTATCGGGTCGCACACATGCAGAACCTCCGCTACCTCGCTTCGGACGACTGGCAGAAGCAATTCGCCACGGCGGTCCGCAAGAACGTGAACGCTTACTTCAAGGAACGGGGTCTTTCCACCAAGGGTGACCACCGAATCGTTATCAAGAGCATTGTGATGCTGGCGATGTACATCACGCCATTCGTGCTGATGCTCGCACTTCCTTTGACCGGGTGGGCTGCCATTGGCATGTGGGTATTGATGGGCGTGGGCATGGCGGGCATCGGCATGGGCGTGATGCACGACGCCGTGCACGGCAGTGCCAGCGAGCACCCCTGGATGAACAAGCTGATGAGCTGGAGCATCTACCTTATGGGGGCCAACGTGTTCAATTGGAAGATCCAGCACAACCTGATCCACCACACGCATACCAACGTGAACGACGTGGACCAGGACATCGCATCACGCGGTCCGTTGCGCTTCAGTGAACATGCGCCATTGCGCGGGGTACACCGCTTCCAGCATGTGAGCGCCTTCTTCATCTACGGTCTGCTCACCCTGAGCAAGCTGGTGCGCGACTTCTTCACGTTGGCCAAGTTCAACAAGGCGGGAATTACTCAGAAGCACGGCATCAGTCCCACAGGAGAGTTCGTCACCTTGGGGCTAACGAAGGGCCTGCATGTGGGCCTGATGATCGGCCTGCCCATCCTGCTTACACCCATGCCTTGGTGGCTGGCGGTCGTGGGCTTTATTCTGATGCACTTCGTTACGGGCGTGATCCTGGGGGTGATCTTCCAACTGGCGCACGTGGTGGAGGGCGCCGACCAGCCCCTGCCCGATGACCGGGGCGTGATCCACACCGAGTGGGCGGTGCACGAGGTGCTCACCACGGCCAACTTCGCGCGCAACAACCGGGTGCTGAACTGGTACATCGGCGGCCTCAACTTCCAGATCGAGCACCACCTGTTCCCGCACATCTGCCACATCCACTACCGCCACATCGCGCCCATCGTGGAGCGCACGGCAAAGGAGTATGGGCTCAAGTACAACGAGAAGCCCACGTTCCGCGCCGCGCTTGCCTCGCACGTGAGGCGTTTGCGCGAGCTGGGTAGGCCGAAGTTGGTGCCGGTCAGGTATCGGGATGCTCCATTGGCCGGAGGTAGGCATACGGGTTGACGTTCATGCCATTTGTTCGAGGTCCGCTCGGACGAACCTCACGCCAAGTCATCACGTTCATCTTCGTGCCCTTCCTAGGGCGTGCATCTTTTATTGCGAAACGCACGTAGGAACCGCTCGTTCGAGCATGTTCCATGGAATACCACCAGGCCAAGCGAAAACCAATTCCGGGGCGAATTCTTGCGGAAGTGGTCCCTTCCAACTGGTGCATGTTTGCACCAGTTGATCCCCTATTATTCCGTTAGCGATGTTCCATGCCCGATTGAGCGAGCAAGCCGATCATCGATCGCAGTCCGTTGCGATCGGTGGCCTTGACGGACGTGAACTCAGCTACGGTGATCTTCCACTGCGGATTGGAGCCGTGCAACACTATATGGCGACCCAAGGCATAGGGCTCGCCGATGTTGTCGGCGTAGCAATGACCAATGGCCCAGAACTGGCCGTGACCTTATTGGGCGCATCCTTGTCCGCATCGCTATCGCCCTTGGATCCGGACCTTGACCCGGCGGAGTTGTGTGCCATACTCATACGTGTGGGCGCAAGGGTGTTGATCACCGATCCACAGCACTTGGCCCGCATCCTTCCTATTGCCGAAGCATCGGGCATTCGGGTCTTGGTTTTGCCTTTCACTGATGATGGTCCGTTGGGCAGCCTTGCAGGGCACCCCGAAAGGCCAATGGTGCTCCCCCCGGACAGCCATGTGTACCTGCTGCACCGTACTTCGGGCACTACAGGCACATCCAAAGGAGTGCCATTGTGCTGCACTAATCTGGGCATACAGGCAAAGAATACGGCAGAGAGCCTTGGCCTGACGGAGCAGGACCGCATCGTGAACGTGATGCCGTTGTTCCACATGCACGGCTTCGGGTGCCTTTCGGGCACTTTATGGAGCGGGGGAAGCATCATATGCACCCCGGGACATGATGGCGGTCGATATTCCACCTGGCTGCGCACCTTCAAGCCCACCTGGTTCTCCGCCTCGCCGGTGATCTTGAACGATCTGGTACGATTGCACATGAACGATCCCAGGTTGAAGGAGCAGGTGCCCTTCCGTTTCATACGTTCCCTATCGGCTGCCATTCCGTACAACCTTGCAGAGGAATTGGAAAGATTGACCGTGGCTCCATTGGTGGAACAGTACGGACTTACCGAGGCTCTTTCACCGGTCATAGCCAACCATCCGCCACCTGGCACGCGTAAGTTGGGTTCGATAGGTAGGCCGTACAGGAACGAAGTGCGTATCGTGGATATCGCAGGCCATGATCGGCCTGTCGGCACGGTGGGTGAGATCACGTTGAAGGGTGCAGGAATAATTGATGCCTATGCCGGGTCGGAAGAAGCGAATGCGAGCGCTTGGTCGAATGGCTGGCTGCGAACCGGTGATCTAGGCTATCAGGATAAGGACGGCTACATTTTCGTTACGGGACGTTCCAAGGAAGAGATCAATCGGGGAGGC
>JBIIYD010000020.1:0-19591 GCA_044347005.1 Flavobacteriales bacterium
GTCGCTGATGATGATCGCGTTGTTGCCCCCCAGCTCCAACAGCGAGCGTCCAAGACGTTGACCAACGGCCGCGCCAACAGCCTTGCCCATGCGTGTGCTGCCGGTGGCGCTCACCAAAGGGACGCGTGTGTCGTTGCTCATCCATTCGCCCACCTCACGGCCGCCGTTCACGATGCAACTTACCCCTTCGGGGACTCCGTTACGCCTAAAGACTTCGGCTATGATGTTCTGGCAGGCGATGCTGCAAAGAGGCGTCTTCTCACTGGGTTTCCACAGGCAAACATCGCCGCAGATCCAAGCCAGTGCTGTGTTCCAGCTCCACACGGCTACGGGGAAGTTGAACGCGCTGATGATGCCAACGAGACCATAGGGATGCCACTGCTCGTACATGCGATGCTGCGGCCGTTCGCTGTGCATGGTAAGACCGTGCAATTGGCGCGAAAGACCGACAGCGAAGTCGCAGATGTCGATCATTTCCTGCACTTCGCCCAAGCCCTCCTGATAGCTCTTGCCCATTTCGTAGCTCACCAGTTTGCCGAGCTCCGCCTTGTGTTTGCGAAGTTCGTCGCCGAACTGGCGCACCACTTCGCCGCGTTTTGGCGCGGGCCACGTGCGCCATTCGGAAAAGGCCTTTTGAGCGGTGGCGATCACCTGTTCGTACTCGGCACGGCTTGCTCCGCGCACACTGGCGATATGCGAGCCGTCCACTGGTGAAACGGAGTGCAGCTCCTCTCCTTCGCCCTTCAGCCAAATGGCTCCAGTGCTTGCACCGCTGTTACTAGGGTTGACGCCGAGCTTGATGAGTACTTCCGAGATGGCGCTTGTGGGTGTGGCAACTGGGCTCATGGGAGTGGGAACTAAGGTGTGATGATAGCGCGTGCGGGAAAGGCTGGCGCGTGGGAGTCCGGATCGGGCCGCAAAGGTAGCCCGACCGTGTGGCTAACATTTTTCGATCGGCGGGTCAATGATCGTCGAGGGCTTGGGAACCATCCATGGCTAGGAAGAGGGAAACGGGGCCGCCCCAGACCTTTTTCGGCATAATCATCTGGTTATCATATGGTTATAATATTTTCTACCGGTTGCACGAACGACCTCCTCGTATAGGTGCGATACTATGGACGACCACAAAATGCAATAGGGGGCAGAAAAACAGCCTTCTCAGGGTTCGACCTTCCTCGCCACGAACAAAGAACTGGACGTTGGGCGCTTTCCGAATGCACTTTGGAGGTTGGACCACGCTCCTACTAAGACCCCCTTGACCAGCGCGATGATGGCTCCGGCGCCTTTGTAACGTTCGCTGAGCATGGCGATGTAGAATGCGTCCAACCACATTTTCTTCGTGGCCAGCAATTCGAAACCGTGTTCGTGCAACAATCTTTGTAGGTCCTCTCGCCTGAAATGGGAGAGGTGCCGGGGCACATCCCAAGCCGCCCAATGAGTGCCGTAGTGCTCGTTGTCCCAACTTTCGCGGTCGGGAACGGCAATGATCAGAATGCCCCTATCGGCCAATAGCGCGAATAGTTTTTTGAAGGTGGCGCGCAAATCGGGTACATGTTCGAGCACGTGCCAAAGCGTGATCACTTGGTAGTATTCCTTGTTCGGGATTTGCTCCACACTTGGAACAACCGCTATGCTGTGGTTCGCGATGGCCTGTTCTTGGGCCTTCAATTCGGGTTCCACCCCCTCCACCAAGTATCCTCTGCTCATCAGGTGCGCCAGGAATTCACCCGTGCCACAGCCGATGT
This sequence comes from Flavobacteriales bacterium, assembly GCA_044347005.1. Classification (GTDB taxonomy): domain Bacteria; phylum Bacteroidota; class Bacteroidia; order Flavobacteriales_F; family PHOS-HE28; genus PHOS-HE28. The sequence continues at coordinate 1,746 of JBIIYD010000020.1, forward strand.
CCAGCACCCTTCCCTGGGCTTGGAACTGGTTGACGAGTTTGTATTTGTTGCCCAGTGCCCAGCTCCGTGCCAGCTGGTATAGCCGATCTTGGAGCCCCTTTTTGCGGTTGCTGTGCGAGAGGTAGTCCTCGCTCTGGTAGTACTTTCCGATCACACTTTGCTCTGGTCGTGGGTTGGTGAATCGGAATCCGCAGTCTCGGCATTCATCCAACCGGAAGATCTCTTTGCTCAGGAAATGGTCTTGTACAAGGAGCCCTTCTTGTAGGCTTCCTGATCGGCAAATAGGGCAGTTTGTGAGCTGTTCCATGGTCTATGTTCCACGTGGAACGATCCCCTGTTGGAGGAGTGTGTTGTGGTGCGTGGGCCTTGGTGAGAGTATTCGAGTGTGTGCTGTTGCTACCATCCTTAGCGACCGAGATAGACCATCAATACGCTAAGGTCGGCAGGTGAAACACCGCTGATGCGCGATGCTTGACCCAGGTTGGCGGGGCGCACCTTGGCCAGTTTAATGCGTGCTTCCATGGACAGGGAGGTGAGTCTTGCGTAGTCCATTTCGGCCTCCAAGGGAACCTCGTCCAAGCGCGTTAGTTTTTCGGCGAGTTCACGTTCCTTGTCCAGATAACCCTCGTACTTGGCATTGATCTCCACTTGCTCTACCACCTCGTTGCGGAGGTCGCCGCAGGCTGCTGCGCGATCCTGTACGACTGCTAGGAGAGGCTCCAGGTCAGCATAGGTCACCTGTGGTCGAAGCAACACATCATAGAGTTTCACCTTCTGTTTCAGGGGTGATGTTCCACGTGGAACGATCACCGCATTGGCCGCTTCGGGGTCCACGCTTTCAGCCTTGATAAGGGCTGTGAGCTCCTGGCTGTGGCGCAGTTTTTCGCTCACGCGGTACATGCGTTCGCCGTTGGCCAGCCCCATCGCGTGGCTGCGTGCGGTCAGGCGGATATCGGCATTATCCTGTCGAAGCAGGATGCGGAATTCCGCTCGGCTGGTGAACATGCGGTAGGGCTCTTCGGTGCCTTTGGTGATGAGGTCGTCGATCAGTACACCGATATAGGCTTCGTCGCGGCGAAGGATGAAGGGCTCTTGTTCGTGGAGTTTAAGGTGGGCATTTATGCCGGCCATCAGCCCCTGGCAGGCGGCCTCCTCGTAGCCCGTGGTGCCATTGATCTGACCCGCGAAGTACAGACCCTCCACGAGCTTGGTCTCCAGGGTGTGCTTCAGCTGGGTAGGGGGGAAGTAGTCGTATTCCACGGCATAACCGGGACGGAAGATACGGGCATGTGCAAAGCCCGGGATCTTGCGCAGGGCCGCCGTTTGCACATCCTCAGGCAAACTAGTGCTGAAGCCGTTGATGTAGGTTTCCACCGTATCCCAGCCTTCGGGCTCCACGAAGATCTGGTGGCGGTCCTTGTCGGCGAAGCGGTCGATCTTGTCCTCGATGCTGGGGCAATAGCGGGGACCCACACCTTGGATCCGGCCATTGAACATGGGACTGCGGTCGAAACCTGTTCGCAGGATATCGTGAACCTCGGGGCTGGTATAGGTGATCCAGCAGGACAGTTGTTTGCGTCCGGAATTCGGCCCGAAAGGGGAGAGGCCTGGCAGGTAACTGAAGCTTGAAGGCTGCTCTTCGCCGGGCTGTTCTTCCAAGATGCTGTAGTCGATGCTGCGGCCATCCACGCGGGGTGGTGTACCGGTCTTCATGCGCCCGGCCTCGAAGCCGAGTTCCACTAGCTGCTCCGTGATACCGTGGCTGGCCTTTTCGCCAGCACGTCCACCACCCAGTTGCCGCTCGCCGATGTGCATCACCCCGTTCATGAAGGTGCCGCTGGTGAGTACTACGCTACGGCAGGGGATGGTCATGCCCATGCCGGTTTGCACGCCAACCACTTTGCCGTTCTCGATCAGGATGCGGTTCACGCTGTCCTGCCAGAAGTGGACGTTCGGGGTTTGCTCCAGCAAGCGACGCCATTCCGCTGCGAAGAGGTTGCGGTCGTTCTGGCTGCGTGGGCTCCACATGGCGGGTCCCTTGCTGCGGTTCAGCATTCGGAACTGTACCGTGCTGCGGTCGCTCACGATGCCGGAGTACCCCCCTATGGCGTCGATCTCGCGCACGATCTGGCCCTTGCCCACACCCCCCATGGCAGGGTTGCAACTCATCTGCCCGATGACCCCCATGTTCATTGTGATCAGCAGGACCTTGGAGCCGAGGTTGGCCGCCGCCGCCGCCGCTTCGTTGCCGGCATGGCCAGCGCCTACCACCACCACATCGTATGTGTCCAGGGTGCTCATTTGCTTGTGGGTGGAACTCTGCCATGTTCCACGTGGAACTACTGGCCTGGATCCCTGATCTTCAGCGGATTAGGTCCTTGGGAATGGTATAGGTCACATGGACGCCGCAAAGGTAGATCGATCGTTGCTTCCGTTGGATCAATGGCTCTGCGCGGCTCTGTGGGCTGTGGTCCTACCTTGGCAGCATGGAAGTGCTCCTTTTTGGCATGATCGCCGAGCAGGCCGGTACCGATCGTTTGGCGGTGGAAGCCAGTTCGCTGAATGCCCTTCGGGCCACCCTTCTGGAACGCATGCCGCAACTTGCCAAGTTGAGTTACGCCGTTGCTGTGGACCGCACCGTGGTGCATGGCGACATGGCATTGACCGGCAGCGAAGAGATCGCCGTGCTGCCCCCGTTCGCCGGAGGATAAACACGAACCACGGATGAACACGGATCCACACGGATGGGAGGCAATGGGCCCATGTCATCGGCACACACAGCCCCAAGGAACCAGGTCCGGGATGCTTCCGGACGATCGGACTTTTTGAACCCATGAGTCAAGCCCAATCCCATAAGGTGAAGGACATCTTCGAGGATGGCCCCATCGATCCGGCTTTCATCGCCACCAGCTTAGCCAAGCACGCAACGCGCATGGACATCGGCGCGCACGAGATCTTCCTGGGCCAGGTGCGGGCGGACGCCGTTGTAGGGGCGGATGATCATCCGCCCGCTACCACGGTGGCCGCCATCGAATATACAGCCTACCGCCCCATGGCCCTGGAACGCGTGACAGCAATCCGCGAAGAAGCGTTTACGCAATGGCCCAGCATGACCTGCCTGCATGTCCACCACAGCCTTGGCGTTATCCCCGTGGGGCAGCTGTGTTTCATGGTCTTCGCCAGCGCGCCGCACCGCATGGCCGCCCGCGAAGCCGTGGCATGGGTGGTGGACCGTATCAAGGCCGAACTGCCGATCTTTGGGAAGGAGATCGTGGAGGGTGGCGGCTATGTTTGGAAAACCAATTCCTGAGGTGAATGGCCATTGGTGAATAGCGAATGGGCCCGGCCCCCATTCACCAATGACCATTCGCTATTCGCCTGTATTCATGTTCGACATCACCCACAAACCCACCACCCTCCGCGAGGCCACAGCAACGGCCCTCGTCACGGTGAGCGACCCAGCCACCATCACCGCCGTGAAGGAACTGCGTGTTCCCAAGGGCAATGTGCTGGAGAGCGCCCGCGTGGCCGCTTTGTTCGGCGTGAAAAAGACCCACGAGCTGATCCCTGACTGCCATCCGCTGCCCATCGAGCATGCCGAGGTGAGCTTTGATATCGGTGAGATGGAGATCACTGTCACCATGCGGGTGCGCACCATCTACCGCACAGGCGTGGAAGTGGAGGCCATGCATGGTGCCAGTGTGGCGGCCCTCACGATTTACGACATGCTCAAGCCCATCGACAAGGGTGTGGTGATCGGCGGCATCCGCCTCTTGGAGAAGAAGGGTGGCAAGAGCGATTGGAAAGACCGTTTCGATGTGCCGGTGAAGGCTGCGGTGCTGGTGATCAGTGATGGAGTGAGCAGCGGGAAGAAGGTGGACAAGGGTGGGGCTGAAGTGGTTGAAAGGTTGAGGGGCCTGGGGGTTGAGTGCTCCGGAACCGTGGTGGTGCCTGATGAACCGGAACAGATTGCCGCACAGGTGAAAGCATGGGCCAGTGAAGGCATCGACCTCATCCTCACCACTGGTGGCACGGGTCTTTCGCCGCGCGACCGCACCCCCGAGGCCATCGCACCCATCCTCGACCGCGAGGTGCCCGGCATCATGGAAGCTGCCCGCGCCTATGGTCAGGAACGCATGCCTTGGGCGATGATGAGCCGTGGCGTGGCCGGCATGATCGGCCGTAGCTTGGTGATATCATTGCCCGGTTCCACACGCGGCGCACAGGAGACGATGGACGCGCTGTTCCCTTTTGTGCTGCATGTGGTGAAGGTGCAGGAACATGCTTTCCGACACGGCCAATAGCACTGCACCATGGAGGTGATGGTCCATTTCGTCTTCACTCTTGGAAAGGTCGCTGTCCAAGCCACGGTCTATTCTGCTTTGCTGTACACGTTATTCAGGGTCATGGCTAGTCGCCGTCCGGGCAGTTGGTGGGATCAGGTATCGGGTCCTGGTAGCCGGTTCTACCCTACGGCATGGGTGATTTGTGTGACGGGTCTGCTCGTCTTCCTTTTCACCTACTGGGGCTTCCATGGCTTCGGTGATGGACCAAGAGTACCAGCGGGTCATGACCTGTTCGTCGACAATACGAATTGGACCGAGTATGGCTACATCGAAGAGATCAAGACGATTGATGGGCATGGTTTGGAGATGACAAAGTTCCTCGCCGTCGACAACCACCTTATGGGCAACTTGGATAGTTGGTTCGATACATACACGAACTCTTTTTTCATCTACGATATGGAGCGTCGGACCATGATCGAGTTCGCTACGGAGACTGAGTTCAACGCTTATGCTACTGCTCGCGGCCTTCCAGAGGTCAACGCATTGCGCACATTTGAGCAGAACTACGATGATCGATGGGGCGGTTGGTGGTTCTGGCTGTTGCCATAGGAACAGCGGATAGCCATGGTCCAGGTGTGTTTAGCTTTCGCCCTCGCAACGCTTCTCCATGCAAACCATCCTCGGCGCAAACGGCGTCATCGGCAACGAGCTCTCCAAGCTCTTGCCCCAATACACGGACAAGGTGCGCCAAGTGAGCCGCCACCCGAAGAAGGTCAATACCACCGACGAGACCTTCGCCGCTGATCTGCTCGACCCCAAGGCCGTGAGCGAGGCCGTGGCGGGCAGCGATGTAGCCTACCTCGTCGCCGGGCTGAAGTACGATGCCAAGGTCTGGGCCGAGCAATGGCCCAAGGTGATGCGCAACACCATCGATGCCTGCAAGCGCCACGGCGCCAGGCTGGTGTTCTTCGACAACGTGTACGCTTACGGTAGGGTGGAGGGCGTGATGACCGAGGACACGCCTTACAACCCGTGCAGCAAAAAGGGCGAGGTTCGGGCCAAGATCGCCACTATGCTGATGGACGAAATGAAGCGCGGGGAGTTGCAGGCGCTCATCGTGCGCGCGGCGGACTTCTATGGCCCGCACGCCGTGATGAGCTTCACGCAAGTGTCCGTGTTCGAGCGGCTGAAGGCCGGAAAGGTGCCGCAATGGATGGGCGACCCGAAGGCCGTGCACACCTTCACCTACACACCCGATGCGGCGCGGAGCGTGGCACTGGTGGGCAACACCCCGGCGGCCTACGGACAGGTGTGGCATGCGCTGAGCAGCCCGGAGATGCTCACCAACGAGCAGTTCGTGCGACTGGCCTGCGAGCTGGCGGGCCGGCCGTTCAGGATGCAGGTGGCGCCGGGGTGGATGCTCGCGCTGATGGGCCTGTTCGTACCGGTGCTGCGGGAGAACCAGGAGATGATGTACCAGTTCGAGCACGGATACCGCTTTGACAGCAGCAAGCTGCAGCGGGCCTTCGATGTGCGGGCCACCCCCTACCGGGAGGGTATCGCGGCCACGTTGAAGGATCGAGTCGCGTGAAACCAATACCCGCGCGGCACGCCGGTGCGAGGTGCCGCATGGGTGGTGTTACAGGCGTAGGCGGGTAGTGGGCGAGTGATCGCTGTCGCGGCCCTTGGTGGTGACCACCTGGATGAAGTACGCCACCTCCTGTCCGGGCTTCACCAGCCTGTCCACGTGCTTGCGGGCAGTTGCCGGAAGCAGTTCAAGTTCCTGCCACTTGCCCTTGTCCACGCTCTTGTAGATGATGAACTTGGTGCCTTCGCGCGGGGCATAGTCCCAGCTGAGCTTTACGGAGCGCTTGTCATCGGAAAGCTCCGCTTCGAGCATCTCCACCCGCGGCATTTTCGCGCGGCTGTTCATGCGCAGCATGGGTTGTTGCAGGCTGAAGCTTGCCCAGCCCGCATCGTCGATGGCGACCACGGCATACTCAAAATAGGCCGGCTGCCCGCTGTCCCGGTCCATATGCTCGAACCTGCGCTCCGGCACGGGCACCCGCAGCAGCGTGTCCCATACGGCGGTGCCGACGGCCCTGCGCAGGAGGCAGTGGCGCACCACGTCCTCGCTGCTGCTGGGCGCCCAGCGCAGCCAGATGCCAGCGTCGCTCACGCGGTAATCCGTGAAGACCGGCTTGGTGGGCGGACGGAGGTCGGGTCGCTTCAGCTCGATCAGTTCGCTGTGGGTGCTTCCATTCTTGTTCAGGTCCACGGCCATCACCTTGTAGTACACCTTTTCAGTGAGCGTTGTCATGCTGATGGTGTCCACATACATGGTGTCCCGCACGGCCGTGCCGGTAAGGCGGCTCTCTGTGTGGTCACGCTGGTTCTGCCAGAAGACGTGGTACCCATGGAGGTCCGATTCCTTGCCGAGCCGCCAGCGCAGGGTCACCACGCCGTTGGTGTCCACCTCACCCACAAGGCCGGAGGGTCGTGCCGGCGGGATGGTGTCGGTGATGCTGCCCATGGCGCTCATGCTCAGCCCGGGGTTGTTCGCGGTGTCCACGGCGATAACCAGGTAATAATTGTGCTTGAGCAGTTCGGGCGACTTGTCGATGAAGCTGCGCGTGGAGGGGGGCAGCATCTTGTCGTTGAGGCTGCGGTCGTCGCTGGCCACGCTGGAGCCACGGGTGACATGGAACCCTTTGAGGTCCTTCACGTCCCCGGGATAGTCCCAGGTGATCTCGATGCCACCCTTCCTCTCGGTGGCTTGCACGTTGGTGGGGGACGGGGGCGGGGTGCGGTCCTTGTAGGCGGCCTTGATCGGTGCGCTCGGTGTGCTGCGCGTGCCGAAGGGGGTGAGCCCGATGATGCGGTAGCTGTAGTTCCTGCCCGGGCCATCGATGGTGTCGGTATAGACGATGGTATTGCGTGTGGCGGGAAGGTCCGGGTTGGTGAAGCTCACGAATGGGCGGGTGTTCACCCGCTTCCAGGTTGTGCCGCCATCGCTGCTGCGCTCCACGTCGTAGGCGCTGAAATGGGCCTCATGCGGCTCGCGCGGCCAGCCGATCAGCACCAGGCTGTCCTGTTCATTGAGCGTACCCACGATGGGGCGTTTCACCGGCTGCGCGGCGTCGGTGCTCACCGTGATGGCTCCGTCCCCGATGGGGTAGGCGGTGGTGGACGTGGCCACCTTGACGCGGTAGAGGTATTCATGTCCCGGCTGTACGGTGCGGTCGGTGAAGCCGAGCGCGCTTCCTTCAGCAGCCGGCCAGGAGAGGTCGGCCGCGAGCAGGGCAAAGCTGTATCGCTCCCGAAGGCGTTCAGCGGCGTCCTTCAGGTCGGTGGAGAAGCCCATGTTCCGGGGCAGCATGGCGGTGTGGATCATCTCCCCGGCCACCATCAGGTACAGGTCGTCCGGCAGCCTGTCATGCAGGTCGCGCCAGCCCTGCTGGCTGAGCGGCAGCAGGCGCTGCGGGGTGAGGATGCTGAAGGCATCCGCCTCGCGCCGGCTGGTGTCGCCGATGAGGCCCAGGTCCACGCGCTCCACGACGTACCCCAGTTGGTTGGCGTTCAACCACCCACCGGGTGCATCTGGCGCCCATCGCAGGCGTACCACGCTGCCGTCGTAATGGGCGCGTAGGGCGATATGGGCATAGTATCGCCCGCGTTCGGCCCGGTACATGGAATCCTCACGGGCAATGGCCGTGCTGTCCGGAGCCTGTGCAAGGGCTGCCAGCTCAATACAGCACAGTGCCGCTGAAAGAAGAAGGTGGTGCCTCATAACGGAGGGTGAAGGTTTTGGTTGAGCGCGTGTTCCGCGAAGCGGGCATCGGGGAGCGGTAGTCCATCACGATGCGGTAATTGGCGTTGTAATACACCGGGAACTCACCTGCGGGCACCGGCAGGTTTCCGGTATGCAGGAGGTAGGGAAAACTGTATGGCTGGTAGACCACCCGCATCATGTTCACGCGGTTGAGCAAGGGGCCGTGCAGGTTGAGCAGCTGTTGAAGCGTGGAGCCACTGGAACCCGCGGTGCTCAGCGCGCGCAGGGTGGAGGTCCGCATTTGCGACTGGTCCTCCGAGGCGAACCGTCCGGCCCGGTAGATGAAGCCGAAGCTCGACCAGGTGGGCGCGGTGTTGTTGAGCACCACAATGGAACCGAAGCCTGCGGCCATGCCGGGCGACAGCATGCCGCCGCTTATTGACGGGCCACTGGTGATGGAGCCGATACCGGGCGCATTGGTGATCATGGGCATGGAACTGGGTGGCGCCGCAGCTGATTCGGATTCCGCATCGGTGATGGGGTCGTCCACACGCCCGTTGTATCCCACCACATCAACGTCGCGGTCGTACCAGAGCAGGCGATGGGCAACGGGGAAGGCAGGCAGGGTCACCGAATTGCCGGGGAATGAATAAAGGCGACGTGTACGGTACTGGGTGAAGATGGTGTACATGCCATCATCGAGGTACCGGTAGTAGCTGTCGTTCCAGTCGTGGGAGAACCGCACCAGGGGTTGCAGTTTGCGTGCGCCGTTCTTCCAGACGCCGTTGATGTCGAATGCATCGAAGTGCTCGTTCACGATGCCGCGAACATCGGCGTAGCGCTGATCATCGTAGCGCGATGGGGTCCATGCATCGAGGGTGAGCGAGGCGAACTTCTCCTGCAGGGTGTTGAACCTGCTTGTTCGGAAGCGGAAGCTGTAGAGCAGGAAGTCGCCCCCAGCGATGGAGGAGGCGCGTTGCACGCTGCCACCGGTGAGGTTCATCCTGGTGATGTCGCCGTTCGCTGCGATGACCTGTGCGTTCAAGGGCATATTGATCAGTGCCGAGGTGACGGTCGGGGCGATGCCGGAGGGGGAGAGCCCGCCGGGGAGACCGACGTTCCCCAGAACGCCCCCACCGCTGGAGGTGAACTGCCGCCTGCGCAGAAGCTGCACGATGTAGATGCGTTCCGGCTCTAGCGTGGGGATCGTCAACGGGATCTGCTGCCCGCCGCTGTATGCGATGGGGGTCACCGCGGGACTTCCGCCCCCCAGGGGGATGAACTTGGCCACATAGGTGTACTGTACACCGTTGATGTTGGGCTGGAAGAGGTAGCCCATGCCCATGGTAAGCTGTACGCGCCCGGTGTTGTTCGATTCCTGCTGCAGGAAGAAGCGCTGGCGGTTCACCGGATAGGTGTAGTCCACATTGCTTTCGGGGATGCGCAGGGGTGCCGCACCGGTGGTGAAGCCCTGTGTGCGCTTTTCGCTCCAGATCGTGCCCGTCTCCGGATGCACGAAGTCCCTCCAGGCAGAAGGACCTGTCTGCTCCCGTACGCGGACCACCACCTCCGCGACATGACCCTTGAGCTCCTGGAGCACATCGGTGCGGCTCAGGTGGCTCACGGTGCCGCGTTCGTCCTCGAACTCGTTCACACCGGGGATGTTCACCCCGGCGGTGGTGTTGCGCAGGGTGAAGCTGCTCACATAGGGTTGGAACCGGTACATCTCCACGCTGCCATCCGGCCGTATGACCTTGGGGATCTCCAACACTTCCTGCAAGGGCAGGTTGTAACTGGCTGTGGGCAGGTCGAAGATGCTCACGTCGCTCCCCTTGGGCCCCAGGTCCTGGATGAAGTTGAAGCTCGCCAGTGGATCGCCGGCGGCCATCAGGGTGCATTGCTGCCCGTCCTCGAACTGGAAGGAGGCGCTTCCGGTGATGGCACCATTGAGCACGCTGTAGTTCACCGCCGCCCGGCCCCGGAAGCCGCTCGGATTCGGGAAATTGCCCTGCAGCAGCATGGCTGCGCTCATGTTGAGGATGGGGGCCCTGAACCGGGTGAACAGCAGGTCGAGCTGCACCCCGAGCTCTCCCCACAAGCCCGCGAAGAACTGCCCTTGGGCATACCAGCCGTTGTCTCCGGGGCGCCTGCCGGTCTCCGCACAGATCATGCTTTCAGGGATGTCGCTCAGCAGCAGATCGAAGCCGATCATGATGCCGAAGCGGGCGTAGAGCACGGCCAGGTTGATGTCCATATTCTGCTCGAAGCTGGCCCCGAAGGCGAACCCCGATCCATTGGAAAGCGGTTCCATGTCGCGCAAGCCGCCGACCCTGGCCGCTGTCTCTGCTTCTGTTCCCAGCGCGCGTGCGGGGTTGTTCAGCCCGAGTATCTCCATGATGCGCGCAGGCGGATCGGGCAGCTCGAAGGGGATGCTGTCATTCCCCGTCATGATGTAGTTGGTGAAGGAGAGGGCCGGGCTGCTGCGTGGGCCCACGATGATGCCGCCCGGGTTGTCCGGGGTACCCATGATGAAGTACCACTTGCCCGTGGCGCTCTCGGTGTGGAAATTGGCATCCACCAGCTTGTTGCCCGCCCCCGCCCCGCGTGCCACCCCGAAGTTGAGCATCACGGCCAGGTTGGCGTGGATCACCTCGTTGCCTTCGCGGTTGGCATAGCTGAAGCCGATCTGCCCGGTGATTCGGGCGTTGCTGCGCTCGGGGATATCCACCAGGCCATAGAGGTCGCCGCGCACGGTCAACTGGCTCAGCCCGCCGTACGGGGTGAATTCGGCACGAAGGGTGAGGTCCATATTGCAGCCATCGGGCTTGGGGTAGGTTCCGAAGACCAGGCCGAGCCGGATGCCGAGGAAGGTGTTGAAGTCTTCCTCGTAACGCCCCCCGCTGGGCGCGGGCCCGCTGCCCACGGCACTTGCATCTGCCGTGAGGCCGCTGGTGAAGTCATCCGGGTGCTCATCGCCTGCGTTCGTCCCGGCCGCAGGGATGGTGTCGGGCGGAGTGCTGGGGGCCATGCTCTGCAGCCGCTCGTTGGTGGGCAGCGTACCCTCGATGAACCGCATGTGGTGGTAGGCCCCGCCACCGAAGCCGTAGATGCCCACGCCGGTCATGATCATCAGGCCCGGGTTGAAGTAGAGCATGCCGTCCACCATCCAGTAGCTGTAGTGCTGTGGGCTCGTATTGATGGGTACGGCGGTATTGTTCCGGATGGTGCCGAACACGGCCTGCAGGTCGCCGCGGATGCCCATCGGGAAGCCCACGGTAAGCGCGCCTTTCACCTCTTCCTTGGAGGCGGTTTTGGTGATGCGCAGGTCGCCCACCAGACGCATGGCGCTCACGTCCACGTCCAAGTGCATGCCGGTGAAGAGCACATCCTTGAAGTCGAAGCGCTCGATACCTCCGACTCCAACGGCCAGCTGGGTGGTGAACTTCAGGGCCACGCTGGCTGCGAAGCTGCTTTCACCCTCGCCACCGCTCAGGGTCACCATGGGTTCCACCACCAGTGCGGGGCTTCCTCCATCGAACTCCAAGGACAGGTTGCGGATGCTGATCGGGAAGCCCCCCACCTCCTTCTGCGGGCTCGCATAGGCGAAGGCACAGGTGCCGCAACTGATGCCGTCGTCGCTGTCGAGCACCAGGTTCTCGAAGCGCATGCCCGGCATGCTGATGCTGGGCATGTTGCCGATGTCGATGCCCAGTTCGCGGGCAATACCGGTACTGATACTGATCTGGCCGGAAAGATCGGCCCGTACGTTGCTCTCGCTACCCAGTCTTACGGTCAGCGTGCTCCCTTCGTATAGTTCCATGTCCGCGATCCACAGGGGTGCGGTCAGCGTGTCCTCCAATTCCATTTCGAGAGTGAAGTTGAACTCGCTGGAGTCCGGATCATAGCCCAGCATGGCCCCATAGCTCAGGTAGTCGTTCTCTCCGTTGATGGGCAGCCCGATACGGCCCTCGAGCCCCGCGCGCTGGAAGGTGTTCTGCAGCATGCTGAAGTACACGCTGTCCACGCTGAAGGCCCAACTGTCGATGCGGCCCTGGTTCACGGCCACCAGGTCGCTGATGGCCACCGTGAAGGAGAGCTCCGCCTGGTCGTCCACCAGGAAGTTGTAGACCCCTGCCCTCAGGGGTGATCCGGTTCCATCGCCGATCACCTCGGGGGTGCGCATGCTGAGCTGTTTCAGGTAGAAGCCCTTCCACAGGTTCGCAGTATCGTCGCCGGTGATCGCCGGGTGGTCGTAGCCGTCCGGGAAGTCGATGCCCTCTGGGTTGGCGATCGTGCTCCAGTCCAGCCAGGCATCCTCCACGGTGAAGGCCCAGCCAGGTGCGCCGGGCACTTCGAAGGGGTCCATGGTGAACTGGGCCATCACGTTCCAGCTGGTGGTGGCTGCGGCGCCCGATCCATGCGCCTCACGGCACACACTGAACTTGAAGCGTGCCTCCACCTTTTCCGTGCCGCCCGCGCCATGGTCGCCTTCGGGTACGATGGTGCTGCGGCTGAAGCGCACCGCACAGGCCACCTGCAGGCATTTGAACCCGTGGCAGTCCCAATCCACGTAGGTGAGGTTGGCCAGTTCGGTGCTGGCCCCGCCGCGGAAGCGGAATTCCGTTTCAAGGTCGCCGGTCACGGTCACATCCGTGGGCAGGTACGCACGGCCCTCGTCACCCAGCCCATCTGGGGTGAAGCACAGGTCGCCCACTCCGAAGGCGAGTGTGGTGCGGAGCTCCATCACATCGATCCCCGCTACGAGGTCGAGGCTGGCACGCAGCGAATCAAAACGCATGTTGATGATGCCCAGTGTGATCTGTCGTCCGCCCACTTCACGATCGATGCCGATGGGCATGCCGATCTCGCTGCCGCTGCTGAAGAGGCTTGCGAGCCGCGCGCCGTCCTCGATCAGGCCGTTCATCGTTTCTACATCGCCCTCGCTCATGGTGGGGATCAGGCGTGTGCCGCTGGTGACCATGGAGAGCGAGGGTGGGACCCAATCGCGTCGTGCCTCCACAAGCCCCTTCAGCATGCGGCCGTCGCTGTTCCACTGAAGCCCGCTGAACTCCACCATCACGTTCACGTTGTTCAGGAAGGGCACGGATATCTTACCGGTACCGCTGAAGGTGGTGGTGCCGCTGGTGGTGAGCACGGTCATGGTGAACTTGCCCACACGCACCGTCGATCCGGGCAGGAGCGCGCCCACCGCAGTGGTGTTGGTGATGGGATCCGACAGGCAAACGCTCACGCAATCGGCCGAGCCCTCTACAGGTGGTTCGGTCACGGTGGTGTCCGCGGGTGTGGGCACGCTGTCGCACCGTCCCACGCAGAAGCGCGCCACCTCGCTGGTGTTGTAGTTCGGGCTTGTGAGGTCGGTATGGTTGCTTTTCCAGTGCAGGCGCCAATAGTAGGTGCCTTCCTCGGCAGTGGCGGCGTTCCAGGTGAGGTCGAGCTCCTTGTACACGAGCGCACGGAAGCCAGATGGGTCGTCGAATGCGAAGCGGAAACTGGCTTCGGGCCCACCGATCAAGCCATTGGCCGTGTGCACCACTTGGGTGAAGGCCTCATCCCGCGCCACCTCCAAGACCCATCGCTCGTCCACCCCACCGTTAAGCATGGTCCACGAGCCGATGCGCGCCTGGAGGACCTCATAGGGCGGCATCAGTGCATCGGGTTCGTCCGCTGTTGTCCAACGCAGTTCGATCGGTCCGGCGGGAAGGATGGCATCGTTGATGGGTGTGATGGGTGTGGATGGCCCCATGCCCACCTGGAAGGGCTCCTCGCCGGAGTCCCCATGAACGGTCGTCCCCCCCAGGGTGAAGTCGCCAGCGCACCTCCAACGGTAGCGCTCACCGCTCTTGAAACGCTCCCTGCCGAGGTCTGCAGTGGTGTTGAAATACACCGGCAGGTAGGTGGATTGCTCCTCCGTGAGGTCGCTGCCGATGAGGAAGCGCTGGGTGCGCCATGCTCCGCTGGGCCAGTTGTTGTCGTCGGTGCGGGTGGGCCAGTTGCCTTGGTCTCCGGCAAGGGTGGTGGTGAAGCTGAAGTGCGTGTAGTTCCGGTACGGATCAAAGCGGGTGATGATGGGGAAGAAGCCAAAGGGGATGATGTCGCCGTTGGCCGGCCAGATGGGCTGCAGCACGCCATTGCCGCCGACCCCCTCGGGTGCGTAAAGGAACGAGCACACCACACTGGTAACCAGGATGGTCTCCGTGGGCGTGTCCCCGTTCAGTACTGCCGAGACGCGCACGGCGTAGTGATATCCACCATCGAGCATCAGGTCGTCCGGTATCTCGATGTTCAGGAAGAGGTCTTCGGTATACCGGGTGAACAACTCGGGGACGGTGGCACTGAGGATGGCATCATTGGCGTCGCCCTCGCGCCCATCGAGCGGGTCGATGCGCACGATATCCAGGCGGTATCCGATCCGGTCGGTCAGCGCGGGCGGTGGGCTGAAGGTCCACGCCACCTGGAGCACGCCATCGGGTAGCATGAAGGTGGTGTTGCAGATATTGGTGAGGATGGGAGGTTGTGGATGCACCACCACCCAGCTGGAACAACCCGCGGGAATGGGTGCGCTGAGCGGCGTGCCATCCGCGCAATCGAGCAATTGCACACAGATCTCCCACACGCCTTCAGGCAGCATCTGTTCGCTGCGTATCTGCGCGTAGGTCACCCCCGTGAACTCGAAGTCGTCCTGGGAAAAGCTGCCGTCGAGCTGCTGGCTGAGCTCATCGAGGCTCAGCGTCTGTGGTCCGCTCTCGATAAGGATGCACTGATCGCTGGAGAAGGAAGGCAGGGAGCGGATCAGGATGCCGCGCTCCACGCAGCGCAGGGTGATGATCCCGGTGGCCTGCACGGCAGAGCCGCTGTTGTTGATCACCACCGTTGCACTTCCGGCCTGGTCCTGCAGTTCGGCCCAAGTGAGGGGTGGGGGCAGGGGCACCGTGGTGGTCACCGTCAAGGGGAACGAACCCTGTGCATCGGCATGCAGCGCACAGGCCAGGAAGCCGAGCACCGGCAGGATCCTACGGATGGAAGCGTTCATGGGGTGTTCGGGGTTTTCTCGCGCTTTCGGAATTCCACGGAATAGGTGGCTTGCACCCTCAGCTGGTACTGGCTGTTCTCTAACCGGGGCGTGCTGCTGCGACCGTTGAAATTGATGCTGAAGCCCAGCCGGTGGGTGCCTGCGATGCGCTGGTCCAAGCCGGTGTTCGCCACCAGCGAGCTGCTGCCGCCGAATGCCTCCGTGCGGTTCAGGTAATAGGCCACGCGCCCGGAGAGACCCGTGCGATCGCGGTTGAAGCCTTTCCGGGCATTGAGGGAGAGCCCGTTGCGGGTACGGGCCAGGCCGGCACTCTCGAACACGCTCATGGTGAGCCGGGCACCCCAGGAAAGGGCCTTCTTCTTCATGTTTGAGCGGTATCCCAGGCTGGCCGTGTAGGTGGCCGTTGTGGTCACCGGCTGGGACGGATAGCCCTCGTTGGTGAAGCCTTGGTAGCCCACCGCGATATCCAGGGAGCGCGTGCTGCCAGTTGTGGTGTTGCGGAAGCGGAGGTTGGTGTTCAGGGTGATGTTGTCCGACACCTGGCGCAGGGTGAGCGTATCGGTACCGGCTGCATCGAAGGCCGTGCGTACATCCGCTTCGAAGTTGCTCCAGTTTAGCGAGACCGTGGCCACCTTGCCGCTGTTGTACGAGAGGCTGGCGCTGCCAATGGTGCGCCGCGTGCTGGTGGAGAGCGCCTCGGACAGGTTGTTGCGCTGCAGGCCGAGCGAAGCGCTCAACCGTACCTTCTGCTTGAACAAT
The DNA here is from genome assembly GCA_044347005.1 of Flavobacteriales bacterium. Taxonomy (GTDB): domain Bacteria; phylum Bacteroidota; class Bacteroidia; order Flavobacteriales_F; family PHOS-HE28; genus PHOS-HE28. The sequence goes on from JBIIYD010000020.1 coordinate 17,614, forward strand.
CCAGTTCCCAGCGAGCCTCGGATGTTCTCCACATCACGCAGGAAGAAGTAATTGCCCAGCGTCTGGAAAAGGGGGTCGATACGCTCATAGTGCCCGCTGATGGTGAATCCCCGGAGGTTGTAGCTCAGTCCTGTCTTGAGGGCAGTGCCCCTGCGCGTGCTCTGATCAAGGTTGAACAGGAAGGTGTCGAAGTTGTTGGAGACCTCGTTGCCGCCACCTTCGCGCGTGGCAGGCTTGATGCCAACGTTGTGCAGGCTTCCCGCTGCATCCACCTGCACCTGCACGGCTTTGCCCAACTGCAGTGCGCCCGCGATACCCAGCACCAGGTTCTCTTCGGGCAGCACATCGCCGAACGCACGCGATGCCACGGAGGCCGCGTCATACCGATCGGCTGCGCTGAACAGCACCAGGTCCACATGGCTCGCCTGCGTGCCGTACCCGAAGCGCGCCGCGCTGGCCCAACGTTCGAGCGTGGGCTCCACTACGGCTCCCTGGGTGGTGTCGGCGAAGATCTCCCGACGCAGCCTGCCGTGCATGGCGGAGAAGCGGAACCTGCCCGGTGTCAGCTCAAGTCCGCCACCCAGAAAGCGCTGACCGCTCATGGTGAGCTCGCTCATCTGCATGGTGCGGTGACCGATGTGCGCGGTTATCCATTTGTAGCGGGGGCTTACCCCGAACTGGTTGAACGGCTGCCGGAAGTCACGCTCCTTTTCACTGAAGATGAAGCTGAAGGGCAGCTGTACGTCGTAGATGCTCAGGTTCAACCGGCCGCTGAGCCCCCAGCTGAAGGGGGCCATCCGCGGATCGCCCAGATCAGTGGTGTAGAGCGCACCGAACGCGCTCAGGCCGCCGGTGAGGCTCACACCGCCTTTGTGCCCCACCTGCTCAAGGTCCTGGGCGGTCAGTGACCCCATCAACGACATGGCCAGCAGCAGCGATATGGAGCGGGGCAGGGCCATGGAAATCTTCTCAAGAATAGCATTTTCCGTCAGTGTGCAGGGCGCCTGCTCATGTATGTGTGGCGCAGGCTCCCGGTCGGATCAAAGCTCACCGTGCCACATTGCGGCTGCAACAACTACTTGTGAGGATTTCCACGGACAGGGCTTCGCATCCCTACGTTTCGGACCATCGGCCGGGCGATCAGGTCGTCGCAGGCCTCCCTGCTTCCCCATGCTCCGGCTCCGTAGATGCGCCGGTCAACTCAACCCCCGATGCTCACCATCGGCCGTTCGCTCAGGTCGTGCAGCACCTCCTCCTGCTTCTCCGGCTTGAACGGGGGCAATCCCCCGAGCATGGCGTGCTTCGCCAGCACGTTGGCCTCGATCAGCGGAGCGATATCCTCCCCACGGCTCAAGGCCGACAGTAGGTCCGTCTCCTCGCGGGCGAAAAGGCAGTTGCGCATCTTTCCTTCCGCAGTGAGGCGAAGCCTGTCGCAGCTGCCACAGAAGGGCTCGGTCACCGTGCTGATCACCGCGAAGGTGCCTATCCAGCCCGGCACTCGGTAAGCCTTGGCGGTGCTGTGCGGATCGTCGGTGAGCTTCTCGAAGCTGTGCACACTGCCGATGTGGCCCAGCATCTCGGCGTAGGTGTACACGCGCTCACGCCCCCAGTGATTGCCGGCAAAGGGCATGAACTCGATGAAGCGCACATGGATGTCATGGTGCTTCGTAAGCTCCACGAAGCGCAGGATCTCGTCATCGTTCACCCCGCGCATCACCACCATGTTCAGTTTGATGCGCATGCCCTTGTCGTGGGCCCTATGGACGTTGTTCCACACGGTCCAATAGCCATCACGTCGCGCGATCGTGCGTGACGGATCGTAGTGGAAAGCCCGCAAGCGAGGAGGGGCTGCCTCAAAAGAGGCGGCCCCTTTTTCATTTCGTGTTGAAAAGCCTTTGGTCTGGGATCTTGACAAGGCGATACGCGCGATCGTTCTTTGAGCATGGCTTCACGCAGGAATGTCGTGTTCAAGGAATAC
>JBIIYD010000188.1:0-6111 GCA_044347005.1 Flavobacteriales bacterium
GCCGAACAGCTATGCCATCAAGACCATTTCGGAAGGGAAATGGCACGGTGGTAAGACCAGTACCCAGGCCAGGGATGCGATCGACCGCATAGCACCGGAGCTGCAACGGATCTACGAACAGGTGGAAGGGATGCGCGACTCCGGTATCAGGGCACAGCTGATCCGTCAGGCCGTATCGCGCGAACTGCTTACCGCCTTTGCCCTTCATGCGCTCGACGAACGGCTGGAAGCCATCAAACAGGCCGACGGGGTGGCCTTCTTCAGCGACCTTACCCGCAAGGTGGCCCAGGTGGTGAAACACGAGCCCGTGCCCTTCATCCATGAGCGCATGGGCGAACGCTACCGGCATTTCCTGATCGATGAGTTCCAGGACACGTCCCTGCTGCAATGGAACGCCCTGTTGCCCTTGGTGGACAATGCCCTGGGCAGCGGCGGAAGCGCCCTGCTCGTGGGCGATGCCAAGCAGGCCATCTACCGCTGGCGCAATGGCGAGGTCCGGCTCTTCACCAACTTCCCAAGGCTCTTCGGGCGCGACCCGGAGGATGCCGCCGAATACCAGCGCGAACAGACCTTGGTGCGCACCTATGCCAGGAGCGAACCGCTGAACGGCAACTACCGCTCGGCCTCCACCATCATCGAATTCAACAACACACTGTTCGGCGCACTGGCGAAAGAGCTTCCGGAAACGTTCCGGTCCGTGTACGAGGGGCATGAACAGGAGGTGGTGAAGGACAAGGTCGGTCTGGTGCATTTGAAGCGCCTGCCCAAGGACGAAAAGGGCGAAGCGCGCCAGGAGGCCTTCCTGGCCTTCGTACTCGACGGGGTGCGCGAGGCCCTGGCCGACGGTTACGCACCGGGGGATATCGCCGTGCTGGTGCGGGGCAAAAAACTCGGGCGCGAAGTGGCCGGGCATTTGGTGGCCCACGACATCGCCGTGATATCACCGGACGGACTGCAGCTTTCCGGCGATCCCTTGATCGAACTGCTCATCGACCTGCTCCGCTTCCTGCATGCCGATGATGCAGCCGCTGCGGCACGGGCGATCCAGTACAAGTCCATGCTTACCGCCGCCATGGACCACGACACCTGCGACCCCTTCGCGGGCGATGCCCTGCCCGAACCAGCGCCCATGCTGCGCAAATGGCTGGCCGCACACGGTGCTCCCACCCTGCGCAGCACACTGGCCGACCTGATCACCGTTCTGGCGCGCGCGCTGGGCCACAAGCCCGGCACCGACGTCCAGCTGCTGACACTGCTGGACGAGGCCCATGCGTGGACGATGGAACACGGACAGGACATCGGTGGCTTCCTGGAGCACTGGGAAAGGACCGGCGGCGAGCGCAGCGTGGCACCACCGGACCACGGACAGGCCGTGCAGGTGATGACGGTACACAAGTCCAAGGGCCTGCAATTCCCCGTGGTCATCCTGCCCAACGCGAGCATGGGCGGCGGCAACAACACGGCCGAACGCTTCTGGGTGGACCCGGGGGATACCGTGCCGGAACTCCCGGTGGCACTGGTACGCGAAAGCGCCGCGCTGCGCGATGCCATGCTCCCGGAGTTGGAGGAGGCGGAGCAGTTGCGGCACCTGGACCTGTTGAACATGACCTACGTAGCATTCACCCGGGCCGAACAGCGACTACTGGCCCAAGTGCCCGAGGCCGCCACCGATGTCGTGAGCACAGGCATTCTCGCCTTCATGGCCGAACAGGGCAACGAAAACGAATACCGGACAGGCGAACGCAAACCACCGTGGAAGACACGGCAACGCACGGAGCAACACGAGTTGGGCGATGTATCCAGCGGCGATGCCTGGGCGGGCGTTGCCTTGCGTTTGGAAGCGCCGGAGGATTGGGACCCCACCGACCCCGACCCGAAACGGATGTTCGGCAACGCCGTGCACCACGTTCTCGAACATGTGCGCACCGCCGCGGACCTGGAAAACGCCATTGCCGAAGCGGTGGACCTTGGTCTGCTGGACCAGGACAAGGCAGGCACCCTCGCCGTGGAATTGGAGCAGATGCTGAGCGCGCCGGACATGGAACCGTGGTTCGGGAGCAGCCATGAGCTGCGGACGGAAGCCACCTTGATCACACCCGAAGGCAAAGCCCTTCGACCGGACCGTGTGGTCTTCGACGGCACGGTGATGCGCGTGCTCGATATCAAGACAGGCTTGCCGTCGGCCGCGCACCAGGAGCAGGTGCGTCACTACATGGAACACCTTTCGGCCCTTGGCCATGCCCGCGTGGAAGGGGCATTGTTGTACGTCCGTTCCAGAACGATAGAACCCGTGTACCCATGACCGTGAACTGGTCCTCCAAACCGTTCGCTGCGCTCGACACCCTCGAACTGCACGATCTGGTGCGCCTGCGTGTCGACGTTTTCGTGGTCGAACAGCAGTGCGCCTATCCGGAACTGGACGGTCGCGACACCGAAGCGCTGCACCTGCTCGGCAAGAATGAGCACGGCCAGCTGGTCGCTTACGCCCGCATCCTGCCCGCGGCACAAGGCGGGGTTACCCGGATCGGCAGGCTGGTGGTGCATCCGGAATACCGGGGCAAGGGGCTGGCACACCAACTGATGCGCAATGCGCTGGTCCTCTTGCAAAGCCTGTTCGGCACGCGCAGGTCGATGCTTTCGGCGCAATCGCACCTGGAGACGTTCTATGCCGCACACGGTTTCGAACGCGTGGGTGCCAACTACGACATGGACGGCATACCGCACCTGGACATGGAACTAGCCGGGTGATCCGACTACCGGAGCAGGGTGATGTGTCCGGTGTACTCCTTGCTGTAGGAACCCCACTCCTTGATCCTGGCCGTGTAGGTGAAGGTGCCCTGCGCCAACCCATCGCCCGACCATTCGGCCTTCGGGTCGTCCGTGCGGAAGCGCTCGTTTCCCCAGCGGTCGTAGATCACCAGTTCGTATTCCCGGGTACCGATCACCACCGGTGCGAAGGTGTCGTTGAGCCCGTCGCCGTCGGGCGTGAAGGCATTGGGCGCAAAGAAGATGTGGTCGCTTACGAACACGGTGCGCGTGGTGCTGTCCGGACAACCGTTCTCCGACACCACGACCAGCTCGATCACGAACAGTCCACCCTCCTCGAACGAGTAGGAGAACCCCGGTACCAGGAAGGTGTCGCCTTCCACCACGTAGGTCCAGCTGACCGCATCCACGGAATAGTCCTCCACCTCGATATCCGGGTCGAACACGCTGACCTCGCGGGGCAGGGCACTGAAGGCGGCCACAGGATTGGGGAACACTTCGACCTGCGCGGTGCGCACCACACTATCGGTGGCGATGCAACCACTGTCGGTGGCAACGGTGAGGGTTACCGTGTACAAGCCCGGCTCGGCATAGCGGTGTGCGGGATGGTCGTCCGTACTGGTCTCGCCATCCCCGAACTCCCAGAGCGAGGAGTAGGATGTCCAGGCCTGGGAGAGGTTCTCGAATCCGAAAGTGGCGCCCACACAGGCCCGCGACTCGCTGGCAAGATCGGCCACCGGGAAGGGGAACACAACCACCGAATCGGTGTACGTGCCCGAGCAGCCGTTCTCCGATACGGAAACCGTTACAGGATGCACGCCCACCGGCAATATCCGAACGGAAACCGCTGGACCCGTGGCGGACAGGGGTGCCCCCACGCCTCCAAAGTCCCAGAGCACATCGGCAGCAGGGCTGAAGTTGCCGCTCGCGACAAGGATGGCCTCTTCGTTGGGGCAGCGTATGGCGGGCCGATCGAACACGGGTTGCAGGTCGACGAACACATCGAACACCGTGGTGGCAGTATCGGTGCAAGGTCCTTCAGCCACCGCTATCAGGCTCACCGTGTACACCCCCGGCTGCGCATAGGTCCATGTGGGCGACACCGCATTGGAGGTGTCCGACACCAGCGCCGGATCGCCGAAGTCCCAGTGGTAGCCCGTGGCACCGGTGCTGCCATTGGTGAAGGCCACGTTCAACCCCGTGCAGAACTGCGATTGGGGAAGGATCTCCGCCACGGGGTCCGGGAATACACCCACTTGTGCTGTGAATGCACCGCTGCACCCGTTCTCGCTCACCGTTACCTCCACGGTCTGCGGTCCGGTCGGTGCGAAGACCGAGGTGGCACTTGCTCCGTTCGCTGTTGTCGGGGTGCCGTTGGGGCCGAAGTCCCATACCACGTCGGCCGCTGCGCTGAAATTCCCGGTGGCCGTGAATGCCAGTTCGCTCGTACCGCAAGCGTTCGCGGGTGGCACGAACGTGGGCGTGATCGGGAGGAAGACGTTGTACACCGCGAAGCTCGTATCCGCACAAGGCCAACCGGGATTGGCGATGAGCCGTACCGTGTAGGTGCCCGGTGAGGCATAGGTCCAGGAGGGGTCCGACTGCGAGGACGTGTCGGCGAGTGTCGCCGGATCCCCGAAATCCCAGACCCAGAACTGTCCGTTGACGCTCTGGTTGGTGAACTGCTGCGTCAAGCCCAGGCAGATCTGGTCCGGAAGCTGGGCGGAAACAACGGCATCGATGTTGGCATCGCAAATAACCGCCGTGAACATGAAGTCGCGGCTCGATGTGCCCAGCAGCACCCCGTTGCGGAATTCCTGCACGCAAACACCCACGGCATAAGCGCCCTGTTGGGTGGGATCGAGCGTCAGGGCGCCCGTGAGCGGATCGATGCTCATGGGAGGCGAGGAGTCCAGCTGGTATGCGGCCGAATAGCCCGGCCCCCAAGGCACTGACTGGTACGGCGGTGGTGCTGAAGGTGCGGCCGGGTTCCCCACGTCCGCACCGATCAAGGGCGAGCACAAGGTGTACACCAAGCTATCGCCGTCACCGTCGCTGGCGCTGTGGTCGAAGACCAGCTCCTCGCCGACACAGATCACGATCGGTGGGTACTCGTTGTACTTCGGGCTGTCGTTCGCGGCATTGGGTTGGCCGGGTACGCGCACCGTGCAGGTGAGGCCTTGGTTGCCGGGCTGCTGCAGGTTCAGGATGCTCGGCACCCGGCAGCACCGTTGGTAGGAGATCGTGTACCCGCCCGCTGAAGGTGGCAGGTTGAAGATGGCCTGGTACCGCGTGGTGGCCACGCATACGTTCGGCGGGGCGGCCAAACAGGGGTTCGGGATCACCACCGGCACCAGTTCTTCGAAGGAGAAGGAAACCACCTGTGACCCGAAAAGTGCGCCGTTCGCGCTGAAGGCCCGGATCTCCACCGAGGCATCGAACCCGGTGTTGTTGGTATTGGCCGGACTGCAGTCCCGGTAAAGGTCCAGCGTTATCAAGTACTCGTTCCCGCCCAGGTGCTCGTAGAAGATCTCCCCGCCTATGATGTGCGTTGCTTCCGCCTGGAGAAACCAGCAGAGCACGAACACCGTGGAGAGGGACCGGAACATGTTAGTAGGACAAAAGATACCACCCGAGGGTTGCCTTATACAACCATGATGAAGGAACGGTCGAAAGCCACGACTGTTCAGGGAACGACAAAGCCCTTGGAAAACCGTTCAGGAAGAACGGCGTTCCAAGGGCTTCGCTCAGCGCAGTACCGTTACGTGCCCGGTGAACTTCTTGCCACTGTCGTTCAGCAGAAGCACGTAGTAATAGGTGCCGTCGGACACGTCCGAACCGGACCACTGGTTCTGGTAGTTGTTGGCTTCGAAGACCGGCTGTCCCCAACGGTTGAAGATGGTCAGCTCGTTCTTGTAGTACTGCACGTTCTCGATCACGAAACGGTCGTTCTGCCCGTCCCCGTTCGGCGTGAACACGTTCGGGATCACGATGTCGTCCGGGGTGATGAAGTAGTCCATGATGTACGTGTCCGTGCATCCATCGGCCGTGGTGATCGTGAGCGTGACCGTGTGGTCACCGGGAATGGCGTTGGACCAGACCCACGTGGCACCGCTGCCCACCGGGTTGCCATCCAAGGTCCATGCGTAACCAGTGATGCTACCTCCGTTGGCCGAGGAACCGTCCACGAACACGATGGTGCTTCCCAACGGTTGTGGGGACGGGGCACTGCTCGTGAAGAACGCATCGGGTTGGGCGTACACCACCACGTCATCGGTGAACGTGCCGGTGCAGCCGTTCTCGGTAACCGTTACGGTCACCGTGTTGGAGCCGGAACCGGGGAAT
>JBIIYD010000189.1:0-6107 GCA_044347005.1 Flavobacteriales bacterium
GCTTCTTGAACGCTTCTGAATAGTTGAAGTCCGGACCCAAGGGGTTCGATGCGGGAGCGTGTTGGTGGAGGATACCGAGGTTCAATTGGTTCGGCCACCAATCGCGGTTGCCGGTGCCACGACCGGCCACGGGATTCCGCATCGCGCCATGCATCACCGGGCACTTGCCATTGCTGTTGTTCATGTCACCTACCACCGCATCGTGCGCGTGGCCGGCAGGGTTCTCGTTCGCCATTGTTATCGTGTATTCCGTGGATTTGACGCGACGAAGCTATGATACGATCTATTTATATGATCTATGGTTTGATAGCGTACGGCTATGACCTTGGTCATTGGAAATTGCGGACCGGACCGCTATTCTCCGATCATCCCTTCCATGCCTTCTCACGCGAAAAGATCCAACTGTCCTTCCTCGGGTCGTTGGAAGAGTTGCGTGTTCAACGCGGGCATGCTGCGCCCCGCGAAAAATCTGCGCTGCATCACTTTGAACACCTGCCGCACGGTGCTCGCGAACTCGCCCTCACCTTTCATGCGCCGCCCGAACTCCGAGTCGCTCACCGAACCACCGTGCATGGCGCTGATCTGCGCGATCACCTTCGCGGCACGATCCGGGAAATGCGTGTGTACCCAGTTGTCGAACACGGGCTTCACGGCGCCGTTGGTGCGCACGATGGTGTAGCTCGCACCCAGTGCGCCGGCATCGGCCGCAGCCTCCAACAGCTGTGGGATCTCCGGCTCGTTCAGGGCAGGGATGATGGGTGCGATCATCGCCATGGTGGGCACACCGGCCTGCGTCAATTCTGCGATGGTGCGCACCCGCTGCGCCCCGGTGCTGGTGCGCGGCTCCATCACCCGGCGCAGTTCTTCGTCCAGCGTGGTCAGGCTGATCGCCACGGACACAAGCCCTTGCTTCGCCAGTTCGGAGAGCAGGTCCAGGTCCCGCAGCACCAAAGCGTTCTTGGTGATCAGCCCCACGGGTTGCTTGAATTCCAGCATCACTTCCAGGATGCGGCGCGTGAGCTGCTCCTTGCGTTCGATGGGCTGGTAACAATCGGTGTTGCCGGAGAGCATGATCGGCTCCGGCACCCACTTCCTGCTCATCAGCGCTTTGCGCAGCAACTCCGGCGCGTTGCGTTTCACGATGATCACCCGCTCGAAGTCCAGGCCAGCGCTGTAGCCCCAGTACTCGTGCGTGGGCCGCGCATAGCAATAGGCGCAGCCGTGCTCGCATCCCTGGTACGGGTTCATGCTCCAGTCCAACGGGATGTCCGGTGATACGACCTTGTTCACGATCGTCCTCGCATCATCGAAAACGAATCGCGTGCGCGTGTCGGGCTCCTCCACTTCGTCCACACCCTCCCAATGCACCACGCCGTAGCTCTGCTTCAGGAAGCGGTTGGCCACCTGCACCGAAGTGCCACGGCCCTTGATGGCTTTACCGTCGATCGGCATGGTGGTAAGGTACTGCGGGAGCTGTGGATCGGGGCCTGTGTGGACGAGCAAAAAATGGCTGCCCGAACCCACCCTACCTCCTACCCATATCCGTCACCAACAACGGATCACGCATGCGCAACTCCGCCACCAATGCGGTCACCGCCTCCCTGCTCGGGTCCACTTGCAACGCTGCCAGCTCGGCCGAAGTGATACCCACCATCTGCAGGAAGCTCACTTCGCCATGCGGAGTATCCATCTTTCCCAGCTCGAGATCCAAAGCGAAGACCACTCCGGTGATGTCCGTTTCCATGTCCGTACACAACGGTCCACCCGCAGGCACGAACTCGTTTTCCTCGAACCACCGCCCGCTTTTGAGCAGGTAACGGGCCAGGTTGTTCATCACCACGGTGACCCACGTTGGATCCCGGTCATCCCCTTCGTTCCGCTTCACACGGAACGTCAACTCGAAGCCCAGCTTGCTGAATTCCTGACCAGCTGCTTCCTCGTTATAGTACAGTTCGCTCAGACCATAGCTGACCACATGGATGTGAGCGGGCGGGCCGGGATGGTCGTAATAGCTCGTGCCGTCCAATGGATCCGTGCCACCTGCGATGAAATGCAATGGCGCCGCGTAGTGTCGTGGAGCGCGCTCACCGTACACCTTGGCCAACTGCGCATCGATGCATTGCCAGCCAACTGCGGTTTCATTGGTATAGCGCCGGCGATACTCTTCGAGGGTCATCATGTGTCGATCGCTTGGTCGGAGTTATCCGGAAACACGAAACTAAACCTACACGTTCGTAGCGGTTCGAGAAGACCTGGATATTGAACGCTGATGGTCACGTCGAATGACCTCGAGAACAGCACATAGGACCGGTGATGGCTTTCGGTGTCTACGAACCCGGTTCGGCCCGGCTGAACGGTCGCGCTCGAAGCAGCATCCCAAGCACCAGGAATACCACCCCCGCGCCGCTGAGCAACAGGCTAAGGAACTCGATGTCGGCGGGAGCACCCTGCTGCGCGCCCAGTGCCGACCCACCGATGAGCAATAGCGCGCCGAACACGAGCACCACCACACGCTGCCAGCGCCGCCGCTTGAACAGATAGAGCACCGCGATCACAAGCCCCGCGAGCACCGCACCTATGACGACCGCCCCGAAAAGCACGGCTGCCGCAATGGCGTTCTCAGTGCCTTGGGCGAAAAGCGGTAGGGCGGCGAGCGCCGAAAGGACAGTGACCCACGAACGGAAAGGGTAATAGGCACGCATGGCGGCAAGTTAGGTTTGGGTTGGAAGAAGATCACGATCTCGAGGGGCATTGTAGTTTGCGTTCGCTGCGCACTGCTACGCGAAGCCTCGCAGTCTCCATCTCGAGAGCTGCGGATAGAGGATAGTGGTCCAGGAGGAAAACAGCGTTGGTCGATCCGGAACCGCGCACGCTGGGTCCATCGCGACATTTGCCCTATCGACCATCAGTTCAACCAGGCCCCATGTCCTTGCTCCATTTCACGAACCCAACGGATATTCCGGCCTACCGGGACAGCGGTCTCACGGTGCAACCCGCGTTGATCACGTTGCGCACAGCGGACATGCTGGACACGTATGACCGGTATCTGGAAAGGCATCGTCGTTACTACAGCGCGATACCCAAGAAATGGCCACGTTACAAAGAGGCCGAACGCATTGCGCAACTGCGCGAGGAATTGGCCCAAGCGCAGCTGGAAGGAAGGTCGATCACCTTGGACGCCGATGACCACATCTGGTCCATGAGCATTGAATGGATGCTTGGCCTGCGCTTCGTGTCCGCCCAATGCCCTGCATGTGATCGCACATACGGGCCAGAAGAATGCGAAGTACAAGGCTGGGATGCTGGTGAGGGCCTTGCCGCCTGTGGCGGACGATCCGTGCTCTGCCCTGGAGGACACGTCCTGTACTCGATCACGGAGTGGAATTCTTGATCGGCCTCCTTGTCGCTAGTGTTCCCGCCCAACACATGATCCCACCGAATAAGCGGGACCCCGGTTCACCTCGGCCGATCGCTCGATCCTGGCGGGAGAGTTCCGGCCCATATGTGGTCCAACTGCGCCGGCGGGACCAAGCAAAGGGTCGTCCGCTCATCGCTTCGCAAGGTCTCACGACCAACGGACCGACTCGGCCTTGAATGGGTTTGCGCAAAGCAGCGACCCATGGAAGGCATGACCCGTCCTGAAATGGGATCCCGACCGGGCCTCAGCCCTTCTTCTTCCCGAACCAGCGCGCGTGCAGCGATGGTTTGCGCGGCGTACCGTCGTCGCTACCGAGCACATAGCCGAAGGGCTTCAGGCCCGGCACATGATCGAAGGCCACCTTGAGCACGGCTGTGAGGGGGATGGCCAGGAACATGCCCGGTATGCCCCAGAGCGCGCCACCGATCATTACCACGATGATGGACACCAGCGCGTTCAACTCCACGCGCGAAGCCACCACGTTGGGCACGATGAAGTTGTTATCGATGAACTGCACGGCGCTGTACAGCACCAACACCCACAACGCGGCGCTGGGTTCCATGGTGGCCAGGGCGATCACCATGGGCAGCACGGTGGCGATGATCATGCCGATGTAGGGGATCAGGTTGAGCACCGCGGCGATAACGGCCAGCAGCAACGCGTACGGCACACCGATGATGAGCAAGCCGACGAAGTTGAGCACGGTAACGATACCCGCCTGCAGGATCAGGCCGATGAGGTAGCTCTGCGCAACGCTCTTCGCACCTTGCAGCATGTGGTGTACGGCACCCAGCTGCGTTGAGCTGAACAACTGATCGATGAAGGTGAGCAGCAGCCGCTTATACAGGAGGAAGAGGAAGGTGAAAACCGGCAGCAGGAATGCGAAGGCGAACACACTGCCCATGGTAATTAGGGCACCGCCCACCAGCGCGCCGCCCTGCGTCATGCTCTCTTTCTTCGCTGTGGCCAGCGCGTTGTCCAAGGTCTGGGCTTCCAAGTCCGTGCGCGACAATACCCAAGCTTGCAGTTTGTCGCCCAGCGCGCCCACCTTCTCCTCCAAGCCCGGCAAGCTCGCGCTGAAGTGCGCGGCCTGGGTGACGATGAAGTACGACAGCCCGGTCGCGCAACACATGGCCAGCAGCACAGCGAGGGCGATCGCCACCACGCGGTTCACGCCGCGACGCGTCAGGAAATTCACCAATGGGTTCAGCAGCAGCGCCAGCAGCAGGGCGAAAAGCAAGGGCACCACGATGGGCTGCGCCTGCGCCAGCCCATAGCAGAACGCGACCAGTCCGAGCACGATGAGCGCGAGCTTCTGGTACACCGGTTGGATCACATGCGGATGCGTGGTCGTGGCGGGTTCGTTCATGGCGTAAGGTGAGCGGTGATCAACGCCGCCCAGCCAAGGTATCCCGTTATGAGCTCCGCAGGGCGCTCGAATGGTCAAAGCCTACACGCCGCCTTCCGTCTTCTGAGACCCTGCGTTCGTGGGAAGCCTCATTCCTCCCACCGCACCGCCACCACCACTTCGTTCCGGCGCGCCAGCAGCTGCCAGGGCGGATCGTAGCCCAGGAAACGCACGGGGCCCATGGGTTCAAGCCCGGCCTCCTTCACCTTCCGCAGGAGCTCCTTCGCGTGCTTCGCGATCTTCTCGTCACCGGAAAAGCCACCGAAACGCAGTACAGCCACCACCTCTTCCGGAACGCGTTGAAGCTTCACGTTCGCGTCGTTCGGTCTGGGCAGGCTGTCCATGGTAAGCTCCGAAGGCATCACGAAGCTCATGCGCGAACTGTCGGTGCCCAGTTCCATGTGTACCGGTGAAGTCATGGCGATCTTCTTCCCGCCTTCGTTACCGCCGAAGATGTAGCCCGCCAGGCTGCGGAATCCCGGGCTGCTGATCTCCTTGTAGGTGGCACCGGGACGTAGAACCGAGGCTGTGAGGGCTTCGGGGTAGCGCCGCAACTCCATGTCCCCGATGGTCTTCAGGACGGTGTATGGCTGCTGCGGTGTGCCTTTGGTGCTCATGGTGGTGTATGCCTGGATGCCGATGAACGCAACGACAAGTCCGATAAGGATGTACATGACTTTTCGCATGGTGGGTTCCGTAACAAGGTAACACCTGGAGCAGCGCTTTGGTGCCGGCTTGGTCACGGCGGTGCGTGCACCCGGCCGGGGAAGGCTATGGAACGAGGGCGAACAGCGCGAAGACGCGCGAAGGTTTGCGGTGGTTATAGGGAAATACCCTGCGGCGGTCTAAACCTCTTCCAATACCGAACTACCACGTGTCCCATCGCCACTGGTCCACTGCCAGGTCTCGTGCAAGCGGATCTTTCCGTTGGGCATCACCTCCGGCACGGAACGACAGGTTCCCGTCATCAGTTCACCGCGGTCGTTCACCTGGTGGTACCGCATGTCCAACCGGCCTTCGTCATCCACCAAGGCGATCAACTGTCCGCTTACGATGCGGCCACCTGCGTAGCTGCACGTCACGATGCGGCCTGCTTGCTTGTAGTGGAAGATCACTTCGGGCGAAACCTCGCCATTGGCGCTGTTGCTCACGGGTACGAAACGGCGGTCGTGGTAGGCGATCATGGGGCGCGATGCGATGAAGGTCAAGAGTGGAAAGAAATGGCGCACAATTTTGCAACAGCCTGTTGCAAAATTGCGAAAGCCATACACCGCGCGAACA
>JBIIYD010000190.1:0-6079 GCA_044347005.1 Flavobacteriales bacterium
TGATGTGCAGCTCGCTTTCAAGGAACTTGTCGAGGGGGAACGGGGCGATACCCGTGAACCGTTCGATGTCGATCCGTGCGAACTCCGGGTGGGCATATCCACGACCCACGTAGACCTCATCATAGGCCGGCAGTCGCTCCTGCACGAAACGGTCGATACCGGTATACCATCCATGGGCCTCGCTCAGGCGCTGGTCCACCAGCCAGACCTCCGCCACTCCTTGCGGGATCAGCCACTGGAACATGCGTGGAAGGATGATGATCAGACCGAGGTCCGGGTGTTGGTCGAGGTAGTGTTGAGCATTGTACAGCTTCAGGAGCACATGTCCGTACAAGAAATCCAAGGTGTCCAGGATCACCACGCGCCGGCATTCCTTGTGGACGATGCGCTCGATCTTCACCGGATGTTCGCTGGGCTTGCGGAAGCCCGCCATCAACGGCTCATGGATCCAGCCTTCGCCCTTGGTCGGATTGTGCAAGGCGCCATCCTGCTTGCCGATCGACATCGGATGATCGACCGCAAAACCCACCGGAACATCGCGCAGGAAGGCATGACCGCAGGAACGACAGGCATTGTCCGAAAACACATGAACACCGGGCCACACCGACCCACGACCCTCGATGTCCCTTCCCCCGCATTTCGGGCAGGTGAAATCCGCAGCAGGAGTTGGTAGAAGGGGAACCAGGTGCTTGTCCTCCAACATCTTCAAACGGCCTTGTGGAACTTCCAGAACGAGACCATGGCTTTGCACATCCATTTCAGGTTGGGGCGCGTTTCCTTGAACAGCAGGTCGAGCAGGAAAATGCTGATCGTGAACGAGCCTATGGTGGCCCATATCGCACCGACGGACTTGAACGGAGGGATCAGGAAATAGTTCATGGCGATGTTCGTTACCGCGCCCACGACGCCCGTGAGCAGGGAATACTTGAACAGGCTTTCGTTGGTGATGAAACTCGATTTGCCCACCCCCATATTGGTGAAGAACAGCCGGATGGCGAACAGGGAAAGCAGCACCCCGGAAGGTCGGTACGCTTCGCCGAAAAGCAGGACCATCATGGGTTCGGCGAAGTAGTAGAGGGGGATCGCCGTAACGAGGAACATCAGGAACATGAGCCGATACTGGTTCAACAGCCGATCCTCGTACTGGGCCTTGTCCAGCGCTTTGGCCCGGGTGATCGCCGGCGCAAGGGACTTCTGCACGATGACCGGCAGGAAACCGAGTGCTTCGATCATCTTCAGCGCGTTCGAATACTGGCCCACCTCGGCGTTCGCTGCTTCATCGCCGATGCGTGTGCGCAGCATATCACCGATCATCACCTGATCGATCTTGGCCTGCACGTAAAGGGCCATACCGAAGATCACCAGTGGCCAGGATTGTTGCATGAGGTAGGCCGCCTCCTTGCGTTCGAACCGCCAATCGCGCCACGAGCGACCATCCTTGGAGTAGGCCATGATGTACCCCAGGGAAAGGGTGAACGTTTCCAGCACATAGACCCATGCGAACCAAATGAGCGGTGCTTCGAAGTAGACCAGCGTCAGTTTGAACAAGGCGCTCACCAGCACCTGTGCCACTTGCACGACCACGGTCTGTTTGGAACGCACTTCGGCCATGAAATACCAATCCACCACGCCAAAGGGCCGTATCAATTCCGCTGCTGCGATGACGACCACCAGGGAAGCGGTCATGCCGTCCATGCCCTTGAGCAGGGAGGACACCACCACCAGAAGCACGAGGATCAAAGCTCCAAGGAAACGGATCACTGCCGCAGTGCCCAGCAGGGAGTTCCTCCGTTCCGGGTTCTTCACGAGATCACGCACCACGATCTCGTCCAACCCCATGGTGGTGAGGGCAAAGAAGATCCCGACGAACCCCGTGGCGTAATTGAGCTGCCCGAACAGGGAGGGCCCCAGGAAGCGCGCTACAACGATCCCCGTACCAAGGACGACCACGAGCCGTACCACCCTTTCCACGAACAGCCATGAGGTGTTGGTGAAATACCGGCGGAAACCATCGGACCGGAGCATGACCTGAGCCAGTGGTCTACTTCGTATAGTAACCGAAGTCCTCCCCGTATCCCTGACCCGGCTTCACATCGTTGAGCAGCAGGTCCACGTGGGCCATCTTCTTCTCCAAGTACATCTCTCCGATCAGGCGCAAGGCACTTCTACGGGTGTGACCCTGACGGACCACATAGAGTGTAACGTCGACATGACGCATGATGATCACGTATTCGCTCACAAGGCCCATGGGCGAGGCATCGACGATGATCTGATCGTAGCGCCCACGGAGCTCCGCGAACAGGCTGGCCAAGCGCTCGCTCTCCACCAGTTCGAGCGGGTTCGGGGGGATCGGGCCAGCGGTGATCACATCGAGCCCTGCCGTATCCGTGCGCCGGATGATGCCGTTCACATCCGCCTCCCCGATCAGGTAGGTGGACAACCCGATACCCTCGGGTATCTCCAAAGAGGAGGCCACCCTCGGACGGCGCATATCGCCATCGATCAGCAGCGTGCGTTTTCCGCTCAAGGCCATTACCGTGGCCAGGTTCAGTGCGCAGAAGGTCTTACCCTCGCCGCTCGAAGACGATGTGAAACCGATCACTTGCCGTTGTGCGCCCACGTTCAGGTATTGCAGGTTGATCCTTGCGGTGCGGAAGGATTCGGCCAGGATGGACTTGGGTTCGTTCGGCAGGATCCGCTTGCGCTTGCTGCTCGGGATCAAGGCCAGGATCGGCACCGGGCTGATGCGCTTCAACTCGTCCATGTCCATGATGCGGTCGTTGAAGAAATCCCGGAGCAGGATGAAGCCCATGGGTAGCAGGATGCCGAGCAAGAGCGCACCGCCCAGCACCACTTTCTTGTCCGGGGCAACAGCCCCGAGGCCAGCCATTCGTGCATCGTCTACCACCACCTTGTCCACCTGGTCGGAAGCAATGGCGATACCTGCTTCGGCACGTTTCTCCATCAAGTAGTTGTACAGGCTTTCGCTCAGCTTGAACTTCCGTTCCCTGATGCCCAGCTGGCGTTCGTTCTCGGGCAATCGGTTGAACTCGTATCCGATCCTGCCCAAGCGCCGCTCCACATCGGCAAGGCTGATCTCCGCCTGCTGGACCAGGCTTTCGGCCGTTTGGGCCAGGGAAGAGGTCAGGTTCTTGATCCTGCGTTCCATGGCGATCACCGTAGGATTGTTACGTGGCCCCGTGCTCAGATTCAGCGCCGCCAGGTCCGCGGAAAGCTTGGTGATCTCCAGCACAAGGTTGTTCAGGATGGGATCATCGATCCCCGAAGAGGAAGGTGCCGGCACGTTCCGCAGATCGGACGAAGACCTGATCTTGTCCAGAACCGACTGGCAATAGCTGCGCCTGCTCTGCAACACCGAGCGTTCGTCCTCCAGCTTGCTGCGCTCCTGGAACAATTGGTCCGAAGTGCCGGTAGCGCTCATCATGCTCCCACTGCTTCCCCGGAAGTCCTTGATACTGCTTTCGGCCTGCTTGAGCGAATCGGCCACCGTCCCGATCTGGCCATCGATGAAGTTGATCGTCTTGATGCCCTTTTGCTGTTGCTTGTAGAGCTCACCCTCGATGTAGGTCTCCATCAGCTTGTTGAGGAAGGTGCTTTCGCGCAGCACCACCTCCCCTTTGCTGTATAGCACCACGATGTTGCTCTTGTCGCTCAAAGGCTCCGCAACGAGCTTGCCCCTGTACTCCGTAACAAGCCCTTCCAAGGTATTGATCACGAAGAAGTGCTCCCTTCCATCGCCGTACTCGCGGTCCTCCGGGAACTCGATGGAGAAACCCAGATTCTTGGCCACGAAAGGTTCTCCGATCCGAACGACCTGGTCCAGGTCGTATTCCTCGATGAACTCGTCCATCACCTCCTGCTTCTGGAGGTTGTACAGCTGCACGTTCTTCCCTTTGGCCTTTACCCTGTATGTCTTGGTAGCGCGGTCCACCGAAACGTAGATCGGGATGCCCGACACCTGTAAAGCCACGGTATCCAACTTCACGAAAAAGGGAGGATACTCGAACTTTTCGACCGTGAGGAAATTGCGGGTTTCGAAGTAGCTGATGCTCAGATCGACCCGCTTGAGGGTTTTGGTGATGTTGCCACGCGAGGTAAGCAAGGAGATCTGGTCTTCGATATCCGTGCTGTTGCGCAGGTAAGAGGTACCCTTCAGGAACTCCTCCTGCGAGCCGCCGAAGGAACTCCGGCTTTTCTCGCTCATGAGCATGACGGCCTGCACCGAATACTGCTTCGGCGTGGTTTTGATGTACGCCACCCCCAAGGCCAACGAGAGGGTGATGGTAATGGCGAACCACCACCACTTCGCAAGGAGTTTGTTGAAGATCGCCCGCAGGTCGATCGTGTCGCCTACCGATGCAGTACTGCTCATTAGCGGGAGTTCTGGATGACCGAAACTACGACAGCGATGGTGCTGAGCGTGGACAGTAGGATCACGAGGAGTTCCAAGTTGAGTCGGCCGGCCCGGGCTTTCATGGCCGGTACATAGACCACGTCGTTCGGCAGCAGGTAGTAGTATTCCGAACTGAGCACGCTGGTGTTCGAAAGATCCACGTAGATGGCCTGCACGCCCCGGTCGCTCTGGCGCATCAACGTTACGTGCGACTTGTCCGCGAATTCACCCGGTCCGCCGGCCATGGAGAGTGCTTCCAACAGGGTTACCTGGTTGTTGAAAATGAAGTAGGAACCCGGCCGCCCAACGTCACCAAGGACACTGACCCGGAAACTCACCATCTTCAGGATCACCGTGGCGTTCGTGAAATACTCGTTGATCTTGCGTTGGATCAGTTCCTGGGCTTCGCCGACCGTAAGCCCTTGCACCTTGATCTTGCCCGCGGTGGGCAACTGGACCTGGCCGTTCTTGTCCACCGAGAACCCGTTCACGTAGAGGGAAGCATCGTTCACCGCTTGGGCCATGTTCATGGCCTCCACGTTGAAGAACTGGTGCGTCTTCTCGTCCAGGCCCATCACACGAATGGAGAGCACATCGTTCACCTGGATCCGGTACTCGAACTTCTGGTTCTCGAACAGTTTGCTCGCCCCGGTGGTCAGCGAAGGGTCGTTCAAATAGTTGATGTTCCGCTTTCCCACACATCCGCCCAAGGTGATCAAGAGGATCAGGGCGGTCAAATATTTCGCAGGCGTACCAAGCATTTTCAAGCGGTTAACGGTTTCGGTGCGACCAGCGAAAGCGGTTTTTCCTGGCGGGTCCAGCCAAGCGCTGGGATCGAACGGCTAAGATACGTTGATGGCCGCACCACGGTTACGGCCGCCATAGGAACAAAAAAGCCCCCTACTTGCGCAGGGAGCCTTCTGTAGCCCGTAGGGGAATCGAACCCCTGTTTCATCCGTGAAAGGGACGCGTCCTAACCCCTAGACGAACGGGCCATCATGTTATCCCACACACCCTTTCGGGCTAAGGGAGCGCAAATGTAATGACATCGGGTCCAATGGACCAAATGGCTTCGATCAAGATCCCCAAGTCCATGAGGCCCGGCTCCTAACGCATACCCAAGGCGCCCCTTCGGTCAAACAATGCCGTCCACATCGGCCTGGAACCGGAAGCCAAGTCGCTTTCCCGTACTGAGCTGCTGGTTGGCGTACATCTCCTTCAATTCGCTCACGGTCACCTGGTCCACCTGGTCCAGGGGCGGCGCAAGGAGGTCGAACCCGAGCACGTGGTCGATCACGGCATAGACCATGGCCTTCAGGCGGTCGCGGTCCATGATGTCCTCCTGAAGATTGTTGAACAGGAACCCGAGCTGGCGCTTGCCCTGCATGAAGTAGTGCCCTTCCTTGTTCAGGAGAAGGCGTGCCACCAGATAGCCCAGGTCCCTATCCCGGTTGTATTTGAGCGAGTCGCTGAGGAAATTGTAGACGTTCACCAATCCGAAATAGCCGCGCAGCTCGTCATCCTGCAGGTAACTTGTTTTCCAAAGGGTATGGCTCTGGTCCAACTTGAACACGTTGGTGTGCATGTTGAACACGATGATGTCGCCGGCCACCTTCAACTCGCACGAGGTAATGCTCCGGTCCGCGTAGACCACGGTGAGTCGCT
>JBIIYD010000021.1:0-19391 GCA_044347005.1 Flavobacteriales bacterium
ATGCGCGGCGTGATCCTCGCAACGTTCATCTATGGTGCGGCCATCGTGGTGCTCACCTTTTGATCGATACCACCGCACAAAGCGACCCCTGGAGCGATGGCCACCGGCACGACACCCCGCCCGAAACGCATCTATGTGATCGCGGGAGAAGCCAGCGGTGATCTTCACGGTGGCAATCTGGTCGGGCAACTCTTCAAGGTCGCCGGTGCCGATCGACCGGTCGTTCGCGCTTGGGGTGGCGATCGTATGGCCGCTGCAGGTGCCGAAGTGGTGAAGCATTACCGGGAGCTCGCATTCATGGGTTTCGCCGAGGTGGTCCTCAACCTGCGCACCATACTCCGAAACATGGATGGCTGCAAGCGGGATATCGAAATCTTCAAGCCCGACCTGCTGATGCTGATCGACTATCCGGGCTTCAACCTGCGCATTGCCGAATGGGCCCACGCCAAAGGCATTCCGGTCCACTACTACATCAGTCCCCAGGTCTGGGCCTGGAAAAAGGGGCGCGTGCGCACCATCAAGAAGGTGGTCGACCGCATGTTCGTGATCCTTCCGTTCGAAAAGGCCTGGTATGCGCGCCATGGCATGGACGTGGAATTCGTGGGCCATCCCCTCCTGGACGCCATCGAACAGGAAGGACGAGCCCCCCTGCTTCCCTTGCCCGGTGATGATGGTCGCCCCGTGGTAGCCCTGTTGCCGGGAAGCCGCGCCCAGGAGATCTCTCGTATGGTACCGCTCATGACAGAGGTGGCGGCTCATTTTCCGGACCATCGTTTCGTGCTTGCGGCAGCACCAGCCGTGCAGGACAGCTACTACCGTGATCTTATCGGTGATGCCCCTATCACCTTGGTGAAGGACCGCACCTACGATGTGTTGCGCACCGCTCGCGCCGCCTTGGTCACCAGTGGAACGGCGACCTTGGAAACAGCCTTGTTCGGCGTGCCCGAGGTGGTCTGCTACAGCGGCAGTGCCCTCAATGTCTGGATCGCAAGGCGCTTGGTGGACATCAAGTTCATCAGCCTTGTGAACCTGATCATGGACCGCGAAGTCGTTCGGGAATTGATCCAGCAGGAGCTCACTGTGACCGCGCTTCGCAAGGAATTGGAGCGTATCCTCTCGGATGGTCCGGACCGGTACCGCATGTTGGCCGACCTCACCGAGCTTCAGCGAAAGCTGGGTGGAGGAGGCGCATCGGAGAAGGTGGCTTCGGCCGTGTGGAAAAGTCTACAGCGTGCGTCCTGAACAGGGTGCCGGTCACGGGTACTTTTGGGCGCCCATGATCCAACGGACCCTGATCGGCCTTTTCGTACTGCTGGCGCTTACGGCGGCGGGTCAGGAGCGCTCGGTCCGCATCGGCCTGGTGCGCCAGCGTACCATCAAGGCCGTAATGGTCATGAGCCTTAAGGGCAATTGTACCATCTATGCGGACGGCGAGCGGAAGGGTGAAGTGCAGGCCAACGATGGATTGCGCATCGAGGTGGTGCCCGGGGGGGTCTCTGCCAAGTCGCTCGGCCTGGCCATCACGGCCCGCAAACGCATCGAAGTAGTACCGCGTGTTACCGATGGCGGCGTGCGCCTTCGCACCTTGGACACCAAGCCGGTGGAACGGAGCTATCCGGGGAGTTTGGAGATCACCCTCGGAGGCGGCGCGTTGCAGATCACGAACATCGTCCCCTTGGAGGACTATGTGGCGGGCGTGGTGCAGGCGGAAGCCGGGAATCATCATCATGCCGAGTATTACAAGCTGCAAAGCGTGACATGCCGGACCTACGCGTTGAGCAACCAACGCAAGCACCTGCCGGAAGGATTCGAACTCTGCGATGCCGTCCACTGTCAGGTCTACCATGGTCGGGTGCGTAACGATAGTATCCGCATGGCGGTGGAAGCCACCCATGGATTGGTGCTGGTGGATGCGGAGATCCAGTTGATCCATGCCACCTTCCACAGCAATTGCGGCGGCGAAACGGTGAATGCGGAGGATGTGTGGAGCAAGAGCGAACCCTACCTGCGCTCCACCGCCGATACGTTCTGCCTGGCCGCTCCCCAAGCCACTTGGGAAAGGACCATGACACGCAGCGAATGGCTCGGTTACTTGAAACGGAAGCACAACATCGGAGACCTTTCCGGTGAGCATTTGGAAGCCGTGCTGAACTACGACCCCATGTGCCGCGACCTCTACTTGGGCAACATCCCTCCCTTGATTCCCTTGAAACAAGTGCGACAGGACCTCAAACTGAGGTCCACGTATTTCTCCGTGCATACCGAAGGGGACCAGGTACGCCTGCGTGGCCGTGGATTCGGGCATGGCGTGGGCTTGTGCCAGGAAGGTTCCATGCGCATGGCCAGTTCGGGGCGCTCTTACACGGATATCCTGCACCACTACTTCACCGACGTTCATTTGGTCGATGTCGGCACCCTCGATTTTTTCCGGGAGGAAGCTCCCGGCCCCGGTCCTGCCCAGCCTCAAGGCCGCTAAGGCCCGCGTCAACCAATAGCCCTTTGAAACCATGGCAAGCATCGTAGTGAACGATACCCACGACCGCATCCGCTATGGCCATCCTTGGGTGTTCGGTACCCAGGTGGTGCGCGAAGAGGGCTCCTATGCTCCGGGCGATGTGGTGCGCGTGCTCGATGCGAAACGCCGTCCATTGGGACAGGGCTACATCAATCCGGCGTCCATGATCCGTGTGCGCATGTTGACCCATGATCCCGATGTGCGGGTCGATGCCGGGTTCATCCGCGCCCGGATCGAACGTGCCTGGCGTTTTCGTTCTCGCATGGGTTGCCCAGCGAGTTGCAGGGTCGTCTTCGGCGAAGCCGATGGCTTGCCCGGCCTGGTTGTGGACCGCTTTGTCGATGTCGCGCGCGCAGGTCATTCGGGTGTGCTCTCGATCCAGTTCCTCACCTTGGGCATGGAGCGTTGGCGGGAGGTGGTGCTCGATACCTTGGAAGAAGTGCTGGCACCCGAAGGCATGTACCTGCGCAATGATGTGCCTGTGCGTGAAAAGGAGGGATTGACGATGGAAAAAGGCTTCATCGGCCACACCTTCCCAACGGACCTGATCATTGCCGAGAACGGGATCCGCATGCACGTGGATGTGGCCGGTGGCCAGAAAACGGGCCACTTCCTGGACCAAGTGATGAACCATGCAGCGATGCGTGCCATCTCTCCCGGTATGCGTGTCCTGGACTGCTTCACCCACACCGGTGGTTTCGCGTTGCATGCCGCTGCCTACGGGGCCGTTGAAGTGGAAGGCCTCGACATCAGTTCCGATGCCGTGGCCATGGCCACCCGCAATGCGGAATTGAACGGTCTCGTCAACTGCCGTTTCAACACCGCCAACGTCTTCGATTTCCTCACCGAAGCCAGCCGGGCAGGAAAGCAGTGGGACATCGTCGTCCTGGACCCTCCGGCCTTCGCCAAGAGCAAGGGTGCCATCGCCAATGCTTACAGAGGCTACAAGGAGATCAACCTGCGCGCGATGAAGTGTATTCCCGAAGGTGGTTTCCTGGTCACCTGCTCCTGTTCGCAACACATGACGCCAGAGTTGTTCAGGGACATGGTGGCCGAAGCAGCCCGTGATGCCGGCCGTCGCCTGCGGGAGGTCTACTATGGCACACAGCCCGCGGACCATCCGATCCTGTGGGGAGTGCCTGAGACCCATTACCTCAAAGCCCTGATCCTGGAAGTGTGGTAGCAGGCCGTTTCGGATAATGATCCGAGGCTCCTACCTTTTCGGGATCAATGGCGGGTGGCATCGATCTGGTTGGACCATGGCGTGCTGTGGTCCGCGCTCCCATGGTGCGTTTCACCGTGCCGTTCGGTGTTGGTATCGTGCTGGGCTCGTATCCCATCCCCGCACTTCCCGTCCTTCTGTTCCTATTGCTGATCACGCCGTTCACGGGCGCTTACCTGTTCAGGACCACCACGCGTGTCGAACGTTGGAAACGCGGGGCCTTGCTCTCGTGCTGGCTGTTCTGTTTCGGTGTTGGTTGGCAGCTGGTGCGCGACCCCTTGCAAGCCGGTGATCACATCGTCCATCACGCGGATGATGAAGGGCCATGGCTGGTCCGGATCACAACATTGAACGGCGCCTCGGAGAAGCTCGTGCGCGCCGATGCCGAGGTCGAAGGCGCTTGGGTGGACGGAAGGGCCGAAGCCCGGAGCGGGGCTTTGATGCTGGCCTTGATGCGGGATACGAGCCGGGCACTGCCAAGAGCCGGGGACCGCTTGTTGTTGGACGCCCCCTTGGAGCGGATCGATCGTGTCCCCGATCCCGGTGGTTTCGACAGCAAGCGCTGGGCGGCATCGCGCGGCATCAGCCTCGAAGCATTCGCACCGGCGGACCACTGGCGCCTCGTGGGCCATACCACTCATTGGACCGATCCTTTCACCCGCGCTCGTCAGGCGATCTCATTGTGGTTGAACGGCAGTGCGTTGCCCGAACGCGAACGCGCCCTGGTGAAGGCCTTGGTACTGGGCCAGCGCGATGAACTCGATGGAGAACAGACCACGGCATTCGTGCGTAGTGGTACCATACATGTGCTCTCGGTTTCCGGCATGCATGTCGGACTCATTTTCACCATTCTCACCTTTCTCTTCGGCTGGTGGGGAGAATCGGCCAGGATACGGATATGGAGAGGCGTGTTGGTCTTGCTTGCTTTATGGGCCTACGCGGGACTGACGGGAGGTGCGCCCAGCGTCCTACGCGCCACCATCATGTTCAGTTTGTTCACAGTGGCCAACATGTCTGCGCAACGCAGCGACAACCTTAATAGCCTGTTTTCTGCGGCATTCCTATTGCTTCTATGGGAGCCCGCCATGCTCTGGCAGATCAGTTTCCAACTGTCCTTCCTTGCGGTACTGGGCATCATCCTGATTTACCGGCCATTGGGATCCCTTTGGACACCCAGGAGCAAATTCCTGCGCGCCATATGGTCACTTTCGGTGGTGTCCATCGCTGCACAAGCCCTGACCACACCCGTTTCCATCTACCTCTTCAAAGCCTTCCCTGTCTGGTTCCTACCGGCCAACATCGTCGTGGTCACCGCTGTGGGCTTTGCTGTGTACGGTTCAGTTGGACTTGTATTCCTATACAAGGTCCCAGTATTGGGAGAATTGCTCACATGGGCGATGACACTATTGTTGAAGGTCGTGGGTGCGGCAACGGAACTGTTCGCGTGGCTGCCATGGGCGTATCCTGCGATCAGGATCGGGATGTTGGAGGTATGGCTACTATACATATTTGTCTTCGCTTTGGGGGCGTGGTG
The DNA here is from genome assembly GCA_044347005.1 of Flavobacteriales bacterium. GTDB lineage: Bacteria > Bacteroidota > Bacteroidia > Flavobacteriales_F > PHOS-HE28 > PHOS-HE28. Next base: position 5,272 of record JBIIYD010000021.1, read on the forward strand.
GCAGTGGCAATGGCGGAACATGCGCTGGTTGGTGTCCTTCACCTTGTTGGTGTTGTTCACCGCTTGGGGCGAACGCGCGCACGATGCCCATGAACGTCGCATGCTCGTGGTCTACGACGAACGGGATGGACTGATGGCGGCCATGAGCCGGGGCAGGGAATTGGTGCTCCTGTGTTCGGTGGATACGTTCGCGCAGGACGCTTATGCGCAGCGCAAGGTATCGGCACACCAGCGGGTCGCCGGACTGGCTGCCCCGGTTCTTCTGGACCGGTCGGTTCTGATGGACGGAAAGGTCGATCAGACGGGTTTCTCGATAACAGGCGCCGGACGCTGGCGGATGACAGGAACCGACATATTGTTCCTGACGAACGGAACGATCATTCCGGATACATTGGTGGACCAGCGTTTCGATGCGGTCGTGCTACATGATCTACAATACGCAGAGCGCGAAGTCCTGGAACGTGTGCTCGGTGCTACGGAACACCTTGTGGTCGCTGCGGGTGTAAGCTGGCGGGTGCGTCGTATGGTCGAGGAATTGGCCGCTGCTGAAAGCGTGCCCGTGCATGAACTGCGTCGTAAGGGTGCCTTCGTACTTGAGCAGTGAGCGGGCCCATCCTATGCCAGGTCCGATAAACGGAAGGTCTCCTTCAAGCGGATGCCTTTGTCGGTGCGCTCGACCATGGCACATTCGTGCTGGGCATCGTGCTCGAAGAAGAGCACGATGTCCTCGTCCGCCGCCACCTCCAGAAAGTCCCGCTTTTCGGCCATGCTCAGCAAAGGCCTGGTATCGTAGGCCATTACCCATGCGAGGGGAATGTGGTGTATGCTGGGGAGCAGGTCGGCCATGAAGGCCACCGTACGGCCTTTGTACTTCACGTGTGGGATCATCATGGCATCGGTATGCCCGTTCACCATGAAAATGTCCATGCCCGGCAATGCGTCCTTCAGGAACACGTTCTCCTCGGCGCTTCGCCGTCCAACGTCGACGAAGTTCAATTGACCGCTATCCTGGATGGGTAGGATGTTCTCCTTCAGGAAGGACGCCTTCTCCCGTGGGTTCGGGCTCGTTGCCCACTCCCAATGGTGTTCGTTGCTCCAGTATCGCGCATTGCGGAATGCCGGTGCGTAGCCCTGGCCTTCGCGCACGATGCTTCCACCGCAGTGGTCGAAATGCAAGTGTGTCAGGAATACATCCGTGATATCCTCCGGGGCGAAGCCGTGCTTTTTCAGCGAAGCGTTCAACGTGTCGGTGCCATGGAGGTCGTAATGACCGAAGAACTTGGCGTCCTGCTTGTCACCGATCCCATTGTCGATGAGGGTGAGCCTGTTGCCGTCCTCCACGAGCAGACAGCGCATCGCCCAGGTGCACAGGTTCTTTTCGTCCGGTGGATGTTTGGCGCTCCACAAGGTCTTGGGCACTACGCCGAACATGGCCCCGCCATCCAGTTTGAAAAAGCCGGTGTCTATGGTGTATAGCGTCATCTGCTCGTGCTTTATTGATCGTATTGGTCGCGCTACGAAGGTCGGCCAGGATCGGGGATGAACGCTGTTGACAGTGCACCGTGCATGGAAGCTTGTTCCTGAAGGTACGCTTCGGCTTGGGGCGTTGCAACTTCGCCCGGCAGGCTACAGCAGCATCAAGGCCGGTACACCGATCCATGAACCAACGCGTACACTTCATCGCCATCGGCGGCAGCGCCATGCACAACCTCGCCATAGCCCTGCACCAGCAAGGGAACGAGGTCACCGGTAGCGATGACGAGATCTTCGAACCCAGCCGGAGCCGGCTGGAACGGTTGGGTTTGCTTCCCGAACGGCTGGGTTGGTACCCGGAGGACATCACATCGGACATCTCGGCTGTGATCCTCGGCATGCACGCGCGCATCGACAACCCGGAACTCATCAGGGCGCGTGAGCTAGGGATACCGGTCTACAGCTATCCGTCCTACTTTTACGAGCGCACCAGGAACAAGACCCGCGTGGTGATCGGCGGCAGCCACGGCAAGACCACCATCACCAGCATGATCGTTCACGTATTGCGGCACACCGGGGTGGAGTTCGATTACCTGGTGGGTGCGCAGCTCGAGGGTTTCGACTGCATGGTGAAACTGAGTGATACCAGTACAGTGGCCGTCATCGAAGGCGACGAATACCTCGCCTCGGCCCTCGATCCCGTGCCTAAGTTCCATCTCTACAAGCCCGATATCGCATTGATCAGCGGCATCGCCTGGGACCACATCAACGTGTTCAAGACCCTCGATAGTTATGTGGAACAGTTCCGCCTGTTCATGAAGTGCATCGAACCCGGCGGGCGATTGGTCTACTGCGCGGAAGACCCCGAAGTGGCACGCATCGCGCACGACGCGCCGGAAGGCATCGCCACGATCCCTTACGGCGTGCCACTGCATAGGATCGAGGATGGGGTCACCGTGCTATCGACCGCCCAGGGTGATCTGGCATTGCACATTTTCGGGCGCCACAACCTCCAGAACATGGAGGGAGCGCGGCACGTTTGCCACCAACTGGGTATCGGTGATTCGGAATTCCATGCGGCCATGGCATCCTTTCATGGCGCCGCCAAGCGCTTGGAGAAGGTCGTCGAGGTGCCCGGTCGATCGGTGTTCAAGGATTTCGCCCATTCCCCCAGCAAGCTCAAAGCCACCGTGGAGGCCGTGCGCGAGCAGTTCCCCGACCGCGAACTGGTCGCCTGCATGGAGTTGCACACGTACAGCAGTTTGAGCGAAGGGTTTTTGGACCAGTATGCGGGCTGCATGGACGGCGCCGATCGGGCGATCGTATTCTACGACCCGCATGCCGTGCAGTTGAAACGACTTCCGGCCATCCCGCCGGAACGCATCCAACGCGCATTCGGTCGCGCCGATGTGCTGGTAATGAACGACCCCATCGCGGTGATGGGTGCCGTGCGACCTACCGTGGGTCGCGATGGTGTCCTGCTGATGATGAGCAGTGGGAATTTCGGGGGGCTCGACCTGCACGCCCTCGGGGAGGCCTTTATTGCCTGAAGCGGCGGAGGACCTTGTGGTGCAGCAGTCCCAGGAGGAAGGACAGGACCGCGGAACCGGCCACCAGTGCGAAGAAAGTGATGGTGGCGTAATTGAAGGGGGTGAAGAACTTCTCCAATCGTGGCCGTATGATGGCCTCTGGTTGGCCTTCCGACATGCCGCGTTCGACCATGGCGTTCACCTTGAGGCGGAAGAATTCCACGTCGATCGTTGCGTAGAATAACCAGACGAAAGCGCCCAGGACCACAGCATAGATCGCAGCGTTGCGGAAGCCTTCGCGCAGCAGGTCGGCAAAGCCTACCTGTTGCGGACGTGCAAGCAAACGTTGGCCCGTGAAGAACACGATCGTGACCAATGCCAGGAAGTGTACGAGCATGAAGTCGGTGCCTTCCGGTGCGGTCCCCATCAGGTGCATGAAGATCCTGAAGGCCATTACGGCGAAGGCGGTCAGCAGGGCCAATGCCATGGTCTGGTGGTTTCGTCCCCGATGTCCGGGCGCTAGGATCAGCTGTTCATGGAAACGAGGAACTCCTCGTTGCTTTTGGTACCCTCCATGTGCTTCTTCACGAATTCCATGGCTTCCACACTGTTCATGTCCGCCAGGTGTTTGCGCAGGATCCAGGTGCGCTGCAGGACGTCCTTGTGGTGCAGCAGGTCGTCGCGCCGTGTGCCGCTCGCCATGATGTCGATGGCCGGGAAGATCCTTCGGTTGCTGATCTTCCGGTCCAGTTGCAGTTCCATGTTGCCGGTGCCCTTGAACTCTTCGAAGATCACTTCGTCCATCTTGCTGCCGGTATCGATCAGTGCAGTGGCCAGGATGGTCAGGCTGCCACCGTTCTCGATCTTCCGTGCAGCACCGAAGAAGCGTTTCGGCTTCTGCAGGGCATTGGCGTCCACACCGCCGGAAAGGATCTTGCCACTGGCCGGTTGCACGGTGTTGTAGGCGCGTGCAAGACGGGTGATCGAATCCAGCAGGATGACGACATCGTGTCCGCATTCGACCATCGCCTTTGCCTTTTCGAGGACGAGGCCCGCGACCTGTACGTGGCGCGATGCAGGCTCGTCGAAGGTGCTCGCGATCACTTCCGCTTTCACGTTACGCGCCATCTCGGTGACTTCCTCGGGGCGTTCGTCGATCAGCAGAACGATCAGGTAGACCTCCGGGTGGTTGGCGGCGATGGCGTTCGCCACGTCCTGCATCAACACCGTTTTTCCGGTCTTGGGTTGGGCCACGAGCAGTCCGCGCTGGCCTTTCCCGATTGGTGAGAAGAGGTCCAGCACACGCATGCTCAGGTTCGCATTGCCTCCCGCGAGGTTGAACTTCTCATCGGGGAACAAGGGCGTGAGGAATTTGAAGGGTACCCGGTCGCGCACCCACTCGGGATCGCGGCCATTGATGCTCTCGACCTTGAAGAGCGGGAAGAACTTGTCCCCTTCACGCGGCGGGCGCACGTAGCCATGCACGGTATCGCCCAGCTTGAGCCCGTATTGTTTGATCTGCTGCTGGCTCACGTAAACGTCGTCCGGCGATGCCAGGTAGTTGTAGTCGCTGCTGCGCAGGAAGCCATAACCCTCGGGCATAACCTCCAACACGCCATCGGTCTCCACGAAGGCATCGAAGCTGATCTGCTCGCGCTGCTGCCGCTGCTGCTGTTCGCGTTGCTGTTGCTCACGTTGTTGCTCGCGCTGCTGGTCCCTTTGTTGGTCCCTCGGCTGCTGTTCCCGTTGTTGGTCACGCGGCTGTTCCGGGCGCTGTCCTTGGGTGTCGCGGTCGCCGCGCTGGCCTTCTGGTCGGTCCTGCCCACCTTCGGCACGTGGGCCTTGCTGCCGGTCCCGGTCGCCACGGTCGCGGCGGTCGTTCCGTTGCTCCCTGCCCGGCTGTTCAGGTCGGCCTCCAGGGCCTTCACGCCGCTCCGGCCTTTCGACGGGTCCGGTCGGTTGTTCCCGACGCTCGTTCCTGGTATCAGGCTCGCGTCGTTCCCGGCGATCTTGTCGTTCGCGGGGAGCGTCGCCACGCGCGGGCGCTGTCCCTTCATTTTCCGGTGTGGGCGTACTGCCCGCTTGGCGGCTTTCTGCCCGTGGCAACGGTTCCTTAGCCGGTGCCTTCAGTTGCTCTGGGCTGGGAACGATCTCATCGTCCCCATTCTCCTCGTCCCCATCCTCGTCGTCATCATCATCGTCCTCCTCGTCGTCATCGTCATCATCATCATCGTCCGCATCATCATAAGCCAAGGAGCCGGCCGGTTCCGGGTCGACCGCTTCGGGAATCTCGTCCTCCGTGGCCATCGCAGCAATGTCCTTGTCATCCCCAACGAAGGTCGGTCCGATCGGTTTGGGGCGCTCGCTCTTGATAGCCTGCTCCTCGAGGATCCTGGTGATCAGGTCCTGCTTCTTCAGCGTATCGGCCTTCTTCAGGTTCAGTTGCTTGGCGATCTCCTTCAGCTCGGTCAGCTTCATGCTGCTCAGCGCGCTCTGGTCGTACATGGCGTTCGATAATGTTCGGTAGGGAAGCCCCTTGGGGCGAATGGGGTCCGCTATGGCAGCGGCGATACTCCGATGGGAAAAAGAACGAACGGTGTCGGATTGGCTGAAGTCGCACGCCCACTTCGGACGTGTACACCACACTTTACGTTCGCGCTGCAATGTTACACCCCCCAAGGTGAATGGCAAGCGGTCGGTCCGCTTTTTTCCCCTTTTGCCGGTATCGTTCCAACGGCTTCACCATTTGTCAGGGACTACTTTTGCGGGCGACATACCCAGGCAGGCAGCTTTGGTACGACCCTCATGATCCAGCGAAAACAATCCCTGTTCCTGGCCCTGGCAGCATTGCTGGCCTTTTCCACCTGGTTGTTCCCGGTAAGCACCTTCGTCCTGAACGGGGTGCAGTATTCGTTCATGACCTATGGCATTCGCAGCGCTGATGGGGCGGAACTGGAAAGCGCCGCACTGAAGGTCCCGTTCCACATTCTGCTCACTGTGCTCGGAACGGCATTCGCGGGTTCGGTTTTCCTGTACCGCGACCGGCCGCGCCAACTACGCATCGTACGCGGTACCTACCTGATCGCCCTTGCCGCGGTGGCTTTCCTCTTCATAACGGACCGTTCGGTACAAGCCTTCGTGGTATCCGGAGGGGGCGGTGAGCACCGCTATGGACTGTCCTTCGTGCTGCCCCTTGTTGCGCTGATCCTTGCGTTCATGGCCGACCGTTCCATCCGGTCGGACGAGGAACTGGTGCGAAGCATGGACCGCCTGCGCTGAGGAAGGGCAACGCGCTCAATGTTCGACTTCCACCTTGAGCGTCGTGCTGCTTTCACCGACTTGAAGCACGAGCAGGTAGGTTCCTTGTGCGAGCCCTTTCACCGAGAGTTCGAACACGTTGCTTCCACCGGTGGGGTACAGGTCACGACCGGTGATCCGGTTGCCGCGTGTGTCGAAAAGCCTTGCGGTCACACGCATTCCGGCACAATCGCCCAAGCGCACGTGCAGCACATCACGGGCCGGGTTCGGATACACTTCAGCCGCGCATGGCAAAGTGTGGAAGTGTTCCCCGATGCCCACCAACTGGCTCAGTGCGTAGGTGTCAGTACCTGCGTTCACGGGTTCGGCCAGTTTCGCTGTTGCCGCAAGCACGGCTTTGGTCGAACGAGTGAGGAAGGGGATATCGATGGTGGGAATGGCGTCGGCAGGTGTGTGGTAGTTGCTGTTCCTGAATTCGCTGCCATCGGTAAGCATCAAGGCCTGCATACCGGCATCCCAGAACCGCGCGTGGTCGCTTCGGCGCAGGTCAGGGGCGATCTGTCCGTTGCCCGGCACGGTCAACGGGATCCGACGAAGGCTGGGCACATAGGTGTCGGTCGCGACCAGGAACGAGTCGAGCAGGGGTTGTGAAACCGCATTGCCGACCACGGTGAGGAAGTTGCCGCGGCGCTGGTCGGCATCGATGTCCGCCACGGCTGCAGGGAACAGGATCTCGAACCCGTTCGGTACTGTCTGGCTGTTGGGTACATCGCTGTAATAGCCGATCATTTCCATGTTGAGCACGCCGGCTATGGTCTCCCAGGCCGGTATCCCGGTCTGCACGTATTGGTTCGAGCCCACGAGCCCCAATTCCTCGAAGCTGAATCCGATGTAGCGGATGCTTTGTTTGAACCGGTATTGGGAGAGTATCCGGGCGATCTCCAACGTTGCGACCACGCCCGTTGCATTGTCGTCCGCACCAGCGGTGTTGGTGACCGCATCGTAGTGCGCGTCCACCACGTAGGTGCGATCCTCGTTCTCCAGACCGGGCTGCCTGCCGATCACGTTCGGCACGGTAGCACCTAGGAAGGTCACATCCTGGGCGGTCACCTCCAGACCACCGGCCTCGAAGGTAGCCACGAGCGTATCGCGGATGGCTTGGATACCTGCCGTATGGGCAGAGTGGTGTCTTGGTATGGCGACATGCTCCAGGAGTTCTGCCATCCGGGCCTCCGTTACGGCATCCACCATGGCCTGTATGTCCGGTGTGTTGCCGTCATCGGCGATCACCTGTACAGTGGCCTCGAAGATGTTCGTTATGCCGGTATGGGTCCACGTGATGGTTCGACCGGTCCCTGGCAAAATGCCCGGTCCGGCATCACCGGAAACCTGCGAAACGTCCGACCCGAAGGTCGATCCGCCGTCCATCGAAGCCCTGAAAATGACATCGCACGCATCGTTCTCGCCATCGGCCAGATCGTAGGTCACGGTGACAGTACCGGCACCTTCGTCCACTGCAACGAGAGTGATCGTCACCGTCGGGGCGGCATTCTGTGCCAGGGCAGCAATGTGGAAGCTGATGGCGAATACATGGGTAGCGATGTAGCGCATGGTCGGCAGGTTGTGCCGACAAGATACAGATGGGAAGAAGCGTTCAGCGCTTGGCGGCCTTTTCCTTGAAGCGGGCAATGGCCTGCCGGGTGAAGTCCGAAAGCACCAGCCTGCCGCTGATGGCGGCGCGTTCGACCAGCAGGGTATCCCAATCCTCGGTGCCCCGCCACATCACCCGTTTCAGGTCGGCCATGGCTTCCGGGCTGTAGGCAGCCAGTTCTCGGGCATGTGCATCCACACGGTGGTCGAGGTCCTCGAGGTTCGCGAATACTTCGGCATAGATCCCGTGCTGTTCGCACCAGGCCGCGGACCGGCGCACGGTCGGGGTTATGCTCATCATGCCGAACAGGCTGGTGCCGACCTTGCGCTCTACTGCAGGACCCACCACGAACGGACCGATCCCGACCGCGAGTTCGCTGAGCACCGCGCTCGCTTTTTCGTGTGCATAGGCGATGTCGACGGCACAGGCCAGGCCAACGCCCCCGCCGACCGCGTGGCTGTGTATGCGTCCGATGACCAGCACCGGCACCTTGCGGATCGCATTGATCACCAGGGCGAACCCGCTGAAGAACTCCAACCCACGCTCCTCGGTTCCGATGGCCACCAACTCGTCGAAACTGGCACCGGCACAGAAGGCCTTTTCGCCCTCGCTGCGCAGGATGATCACGCGCACGACCGGGTCGTTACCGACCTCTTCGATGGTAGCCGCCAACCCGCGAAGGATGTGGCCCGGAAGGCTGTTGCTCTTGGGATGGTGGAAGGTGATCGTAGCCACCCCATTGGCCACCGCGCTGTTCACATAACCGTCGTTCATGCTTCTTAAAAAAGATCGTCAGGGCAAAGGAACGGAGGACTTGCCGTTCAGTGATAAGGTCCTTGTTCCTTGGACCGGCATAGGGACGTTACAAGGCACCGGACCACCGGTGATCTTCAGGTATCACCATGTCCCGCTATGAACCGACAACGCTAACGATCAGGGCAGGGGTTGACCCACCGGCACTTCGCAAACGTGGCCGGGTTGACCGTGCGGCGGATTGATCTTGCCCGATCCGTTAGCGTTTGGAGCAGGGGCCGAGAACGTGGGCTGTGCAACGTTGCCATCGCCCCCGATGGTGATGCTTTGGCTGGTTCCCGGTCCGGAAGCGGGTTCTGCTGCGGATCCATCGAGCGGTGCGCCTACAGGTAGCTCACAGACGTGCCCAGGCTCGCCATGGGCAGGGTTCAGCATTTGGCCGGAAGTATTGGGAGCGGCGGTCGTTGCAGCTGCGGGTATGGCCTGAGTGCCGTTGTCAATGGCCGGAGCGGCTGGAACAGGCGCTAGATCGGTGCGGTCTGCATCGGGACTTTCAGATGCACAGGCCTGGAGAAGGAACGCCCCGAGGATCAGGGAGTATACGCTGTGGGTGTTCATGTGGCTTTCGGGAGCGACCTGGGTTGATGGTCCGCAGGTACGAAGGTACTTCCCATGGAACCCATGGGCGCGTTCAACGATCGGAGGATTTCACGTGGATGACTTGTGGATAGCAACCCAATGGTTTTCGCAGCCGACCATTAGAAGGTCTCCTGTGGATTGGCTATTACCTCAGATCCGTGCTTGGTAGGTGTACAATTCGTAATACCTCCCTTGCTTGGTGATCAGTTCCTCGTGCGTGCCCCTTTCGGCAATGAGCCCATGTTCGATCACAAGGATCTCGGTCGCTTGACGAATGGTGCTCAGGCGGTGTGCGATCACGAAGGTGGTGCGGTCCTTGACAAGTTCGTTCAAGCTCTTCTGGATGAGCGCCTCGCTCTCGGTGTCGAGGTTGCTCGTGGCTTCGTCCAGGATCAAAATGCGTGGATCGGCCAGCATGGCACGCGCGATCGCCACACGTTGTCGTTGGCCTCCGCTCAACTTCACCCCACGTTCGCCGATCACGGTCTCCAGCCCCAGTTCCAGACGGTCGCTGAATTCGTCCACATACGCAGCTTGCACGGCCTTTTGAAGTTGTTCTTCCGTGGCATCGGGCCGGGGGAAGAGGATGTTCTCGCGGATGCTGCCCTCGAACAGGAAGTCGTCCTGCAATACCACACCCAAGTGCTGGCGGTAACTGCTCAAGCGTACCAGGCTCAGGTCCTGTCCATCGACCGTCACTTTGCCCGAGGTAGGTGTAAGAAAGGTGGCCGCCAGCCCCGCGATGGTGGTTTTGCCACTGCCCGAAGTGCCCACCAGCGCGATCACGCTGCCGGCTTTCGCCGTGAAGCTGATGCCGTGCAGGACCTCCTTGCCTTCGTCGTATGCGAAGCGTACATCGTCGAACTCGATCTCTCCTTTCACCTCGGAGAGTTGGACGGGACGTTCGTCCTCCAAGTCCTCCGGATCCATGTTCATCAGTTCCTCGGTGCGGTCCAGTCCTGCGAAAGCCTCGGTGAGCTGGCTGCCGATGTTGCTCATTTGCACGATGGGTGCGATCATGAAACCGAGGTAGAGCGTAAAGGCCAGGAAATCGCCGAGGGTCAGATCGCCCTGTATGATCTGCCATCCACCGATGCCCATGATCCCCGCGCTGGCAAGCCCGAGCAAAAGGGTGCTGCTGCTGGTGATCAATGCTGTCGCGGTCAGGCTCTGCTTCACGTTCTGGAACAGGCGGTCCACGCCCGCTTCGAAATTGCGGTTCTCCTGTTCTTCGGCATTGAAGCCCTTGATCACCCGTACACCGTTCAGTGTTTCAGTGAGCCTTCCCGTCACCTCGGCATTGAGCACCCCACGTGTCCGGAAGATCGGCCGGATGGCGGCGAAGGCCTTCATGGCAACGACCGCGAAGATGCCCACGGGTACCAAGGTGTACAGTGTCATCAACGGACTGATGCGGATGAGCAGTACCAGCGATATGATGGCGGTGAACGTGCCGCCGACCAGCTGCACGAGACCCGTTCCGACCAGGTTGCGTACACCTTCGACATCGGTCATGATCCGGCTAACGAGTGCGCCACTTTTCGTGTTGTTGAAGAAGCTGATGGGCAGCGAAAGCACCTTGCGCTGAACTTGTGCCCGCAACTGGGAAATGAGCAACTGGGCCTCAACGCTAAGCAGTCGGGTCAGCCAGAAACTCGTGATGCTTTGCACTACGATCGCTGCGACCACAGCCCCCAGCAACCACCAGAGGAGGTCCATGTCTTTGTTCACGATCACATCATCGATCAGGAATTTCGACGCTCCGGGCAGCACCAGGCTGGCTACACGGCTGATCACGATCAGCAGCAGACCGAGCAGGACATGCTTGCGGCGGGGCCAGATGAACTGACGGAATGCGGTGCGCCAACTGACCTTCGTGGTGGCGGTCGGCAGTGGTCCCGCGGCTGCCCGCATTTTGGCGCGCGGGCCATTCGCCGTGCGCTCGGCACGTGAACTCAATGGGTTGGTGGTATTCAAGGTCCTATCGGCTGGTTGGGGTCGTGCCGATGGCAAGGGTCGGGCCATGAGGGTATCACCGACGGATCGTCAGGTGTTTGGCGTGGTCCGCTACGGGAACGCTCGAACGAGCAAGTAACCAAGTATCCCTGCCAGAACGAATGCGCCGAATCCAATGGAGGCGAGCTTCATCAAGGGTTTTCCGCCGACCACTATCACAATGCCGAATTTGAACAGGGTATTGGACAACGCCGCGAGCAGTATCCCGTTCACCGCCAGATCGCTGGGCTCGTTCAGGTGCAGTTGCGCCAGGGAAAGTGTGATGGCGTCCATGTCAGTAGCGCCCGAGAGCAAACTAGCCACGTAGGTGCCACCTGCGCCGAAACGATCGAGGCTGTAGGCCACCAGCCATTGCACGCCCATGTACAGTGCCGCGAACTGCAATGCCACGCCGAAGTTCAAGGGATTGGTCACCGGCACCTCCTCCTGTTCCACCCCATCGGGTTTGCGCAGTATGAAATAGGCCGACAAGGCCCCGGCCGCAGTGATGAGCGAAAGGGGCAGCAGTAAGCGACCGGCGAGTGGCGGGTCGATGATCCAGCATTCCAGCAGTACACGGGGGAACATGATGGTGCATGCGGCGAGGATCCCGACCACGGCAGCAGGTTTGCTCGTGCCGGGCCTGGAGGCTCTGCGGGAAAGGTTCAGCGAAACGGCCGTGCTGGATACAAGACCGCCCAAGGCTCCCGAGAGCAAAATACCGGTGCGCTGTCCGATCACCTTGGTGAGCACGTAACCGAGCAAGCTGATGCCACTGACCAGCACCACCATCGACCAGATGTGTTTCAGGTTCCATACTTCGTAAGGCCCGAAGCTCTTGTCCGGCAGGAAGGGAAGAACGACCGCGCTGATGATCACGAACTGGATGAAGGCCCGCACATCCTGCATCGTGAGCGTGGCGATGAAACGGTGGAGCGGCAGCTTCAAGGAAAGCAGGGTGGTCACGATCACCGTAACGATGATCGCGAAGAGCACATGGTCGTTGTAGACCAATGCCGCCAATAGAAAGGCCAGTATGCTCGCCAATTCCGTGGTGCCGCCAAAGCTGCCCGGTTTAGCGGTGATCCGGTAGGCCGTAATGAGAAGCAGCATGAAGCCCGCGAATGCTGCAGCGAAGATCCAGATGCCGTAATGGTCGGCCAGCATGGCGGAGACGAAGCCGAGCAAACTGATCAAGGTGTACGTCCGGATGCCGGCAAAAAGTTGTTCCTCCTTTTCGACCACCCGTTTTGCGAATTCACGTTCCAGGCCGATCAGCAGGCCGATGCCCACGGTCACAAGAAGCCTGATGAAGAGCTTCTGGGTTTCGAGGGAGTCCAAGTAGTCCGACATGGGTTCGATGCGCCTACGGCATTTGCATTGCAAGGTAGAACCGTCGCAAGTACGGCAAGCTGACCGATGACATAGGCACCATCATTCACCGGTCATAGCACCTCAAATCCCGGCTTTTTGCAGGGTGACCGGTGTCATGTCGATCCTTTCATGGACCTTGTGCCCTCGCCGGAGCCTAACTCCATGGCCACCACCCGATGAAGATGCGCATCAACAAGCTCCTGGACCGGGCGCTGATCCCCAATGACGGGGGCGAACTGCTGTTTTATCAGCGCAACGATGAGTATACCATCGAAGTGGTGGGCATCACTGGTGAGTTGATGACCACCGCGCACCACGGTTCGGAGGATGCCCTGGCCGAAATGACCTTGCAGCGCCTTCGTTATCCAGGAACGGCCCATGTGGTCATCGGTGGTCTGGGCATGGGTTTCACCTTGGCCACGGTATTGCGTTTGGTAAGCAATGAAGGCAAAGTGATCGTTGCCGAACTTGTCCCGGAAGTGATCAAATGGAACCAGGGGCCCATGGGCGAACGCTCTGGCAACCCCTTGAGCGACCCGCGCACCATCGTTCATCAGGGTGATGTACTGGAACTGATCCGCGCAGGAAAGGAGAGTTACGATGCCATCCTGCTCGATACCGACAACGGTCCCGAGGGCCTCACACAACCGCGTAACAACCGACTGTACTCCCATCGTGGGCTGCGTTCCGCCTATGTCGCCCTTCGCCCTGGCGGTATCCTTGCGGTATGGTCCACTCATCCTCACGCACCCTTCACACGGCGTTTGGGCATGGCCGGTTTCCAGGTGGAAGAGCAGAAGGTCTTCGCGCACCGCGACAAGGGCACCAAGCACCACCTCTGGTTCGCCAAACGGCCGAACTGATCTCCGCTAAAGCTTCGTTAGCAACAACTTGCCGATGGCTGCGGTCTGGTCCGCAGGCATCGCGGCTGCTTTCGCGAACTTCTTCCAGTTATTGACACCGGCCACCACCTCGTCCACGATCGCCCCGGCCTTCTTGATGTTCATCGCCTTCGCCACGGCGAGAAGGTCGTCCCGCGCGATGTCCGAACGCTTTCCGTTGATGCTCATCTGGTGCTGGCGCAACCACACATTGCCCGGGTCGTATGCGAAAGTGATGTCGTAGGCCGGGGCCAGGTGCCATTCGCCTTGCGGATCCATGAGAAAGGACGTGTTCTTCGTATGGTCGTCGAGGTTGCGGGCCACTACGTTGAAGCACATGCGCCGGAAGAGTTCCACGGCGGCAGGGTAGGGTAGCCCCAGCAAGCGCATCATGGCAAAGGCATCCTCATAACGATAGAGCAGCGGATCGTTGAAATCGTAGTGTCCAAGACCGCATAGTGTGGCCATGTGCAGGCGCTCCGTTCTTCCGGTGGAAGCATTCACCACACGATCGAATCGTTGGGTCACGAAGTGCGCACGATCCTTCTCATCAAGCAGGGTGCAGGG